>NZ_QURH01000280.1 GCF_003428695.1 Actinomadura logoneensis | reverse complement strand
CGCCCGCGTAGGCCGCGCCGTCCGCGCCACCCGCGTAGGCCGCGCCGCTCGGGCCGCCCGCGCTGGTCGGGCCGTCAGCGCCGTCCGCGCCATCTGCGTTGGCCGGGCTTCCCGCGCCGTCCGCGTCGGCTGGTCCGTCTGCGTCCGCCGCGCCCCTCTCGTCGGCTGCGCCGTCTCGGGCGGACGCGGGTGTGTTCCCGTCCCGCATGGCTAGGGCCAGGCCGCTCCCTGCGGCGCCGTCTACCCGGCCGTCCAGTTTCGCGTGGCCCGCCATCCGGCCGTCCAGTCCCGCGCGGCCTGCCATCCGGCCGTCACGTTCCGCGCGCCCTGCCACCTGGTCGTCCGTCTCCAGGTGGCCGGAGACCTGGTCGTCCAGTTCCACGCGGTCTCCGGCGTTCCGGGCCTCGCTGACCAGGGACGGCAGGTCCGCCAGTGTCGGCTGGGGACGTTCGGGGGCGGGGTCCGACGGTTCCGGGACGGTGCGCAGCACACCGATGACCTCGCGCAGGTCCTCCATCGCCTCGTAGGCGCCGCGCCGGATGATCCCGGCGGCGTCGCGCTGCGCCCGCGGCGCGTCCGGGCTGAACTCCAGGGCCCCGGCGTGGACGGCGAGCAGGGAGATCCGGTGCGCCAGGACGTCGTGCATCTCGCGCGCGAGCCGTTCCCGCTCCAGCAGCCGGGCCTCCTCGACGCGCAGCCGCTGGCCCTCCTCCGCCTGCCGGGCGCGCTCCCGCAGCGACTCGACGAGCAGCCGCCGCGACCTGCGCAGCATCCCGGCCGTGACCAGGACGGCGTGCGCGAGCGTGAAGACGACCGCGCCCTCCACCCAGTTCTGCCGGTCGGTGGCGACCAGCGCCATAAGCCCGCACACGACCGCCGTCTGCGCCAGCGCGATCGGCACCGCGACCCGCCACGGGCGCAGCGCCGCGACGCTGAACAGCGCGACCGCCGCCGCCCCGTACGCGGCGGCTCCGAGGAACTGCGCGAGGGTCAGCCCCACCGCGAGCGCGGCCGGGAAGCGCCGCCGGAGCACCAGCACCGCCAGGCAGCACAGCAGCCCGACGACGAGCTCGCGCGTCTGCGCCGAGGCGCTGTTCTGGCTCGGCTGGTCGGCCTGGGACAGCCCGACCGTGACCAGCGCCGCCAGGGCCGTCAACAGCGTGACGCCGATGTCGCCGGTCCACTCCCGGACCAGCCGTCCGCCTCTCACCCGTCCGACGCTACCGATCCGTCCCGCACCCGGCGAGCCGCCATCGGTCGCCCACCCATCGACTTTGGTCGATCCCCGGTAGGCGCGCTTGACCCTCACATTGATGTCACGATCTACGGTCGCCCCGGAACGACACGAACGGAGGGGGACGCCGATGTCCGGTGTAGTGATCATCGGGGTGGGGCCGGGAGTCGGACAGGCCGTGGCGCGCAGGTTCGCCGCCGAAGGGCTGCCGGTCGCCCTGCTCGCCCGCGGCGCGGAGACCGTCCGGACGGCGGCCGAGGCGCTCGCGTCCAGCGGCGTCCCGGTGGCCGCGCTCACGGCCGACGCCACCGACAGGACGGCTCTGGAGGCCGCGCTCGACAAGGCCGTCGCGGAGCACGGCGTCCCGGACGCCGTCGTCTACAACGCCGCGCTCATCCGCCCGGACGCCCTGGGCGAGCTGTCGGTGCGCGACCACATGGACGCGTGGGCCGTCAACGTCGTCGGCGCGGCGAACGCCGCCGCCCACCTCGCCCCGGCCATGGCCGCACGCGGCGGCGGCACGTTCCTGATCACCGGCGGGATGCCCGAGCCGAAGCCGGAGTACGTCAGCCTCTCCCTGGGCAAGGCGGGCGTCCGGACCCTGGTCAACCTCATCGACCGGCAGTACGGCGAGGCCGGAGTGCACGCGGCGAGCGTCACCATCGACGGTCCGGTCGCACCCGGCACCGACTTCGACCCCGACGACATCGCCGAGCACTACTGGCGCCTCCACGCCCAACCCCGCAACGCCTGGCAACACGAAGTCCTCCACTCCGCCCGCCTCTGACCAAGGCGTCCCCGCCCCACCCACACCCGGACGCCCGCTCGGGTCGCCCGCCGCTGACCTCAGCTCCCTACACGCTCACCCGCGCCCGTTCGCCTGCTCGGCTCGACCGCCGCCGACCTCAGACGTCCCCCCACACGCCCCCCACACCCGAACGTCCCCTTGATTCGACCGCCACTGGACGGTCGGCGGCGATCGCCTTGATGCACGTACGCCGTCTCGCGACGTCTCTACCGTGGTCCTCGGGGCTCGGGGCTCGGGGGCCAGTTTCCGGCGACTCTGGGGGGCCGTGCTCAGGCGCTTCCTGTGCGGCGGGCGCGGTGGGTGCGGAGTTTGCTGCGGTTGCCGCAGCGCTCCATGGAGCACCAGCGGCGCGCGCCGGGACGGGACGAGTCGACGAACACCAGCGGGCAGTTGTCGCTCGCGCATTCGCGGAAGCGGTCGGCGAGGGGCCCGGTCAGCAGCTCGACCATCTCCCGCGCCAGCGTCGAGAGCGCCTGTGTCACGGTCACCGGCGCGGCCCAGTCCGCGGAGGTCCCGTCGTCGCTCAGCCGAGGGGCCAGGGGAGGGGCGGACGCTGCCGCGTTGATGACCGCCACCTGGTCGGAGGGCAGCGCCTCGCCGTCGGCTCGGGCGTGCGCGACCACCCAGACGGCCTGCCGCAGGGACTTGGCCGCGCCCAGGTCCGCGTCCGTCGCCGGGACGGTCAGGACGGCCGACAGGGGCGGCGCGGCCAGCCATTCGGCCAGGTCTTCGGGGGTGTGAAGGCTCTCGAAGACCGCGTACCGGCCTTCGCCGCCCGTATGGGCGAAGTCGAGGCAGACGGCCCCGGCGTCGAACCGAAATGACCCGCCCTTGGGGTCGTGCAGGACCCGTCCGGTTGTGCGCGCTCGCATGAAACCACTATAACTGGTGTCCCAAGACACCGCTTCAACCGGTTTCAGAAAAGAGCCATCCCATGAGCGTTCGGCACATCAACCCCGAGGGCCTGCACCGCAGCCCCGCCTTCAGCCAGGCCGTCGTGGTCGAGCAGCCCGCCAGGACCATCTACGTCGGCGGACAGAACGGCGTCGGCCCGGACGGCCGGGTCGTCGGCCCCACGGTCGCCGAGCAGGCCGGGCAGGCGCTGCGCAACCTGGCGACGATCCTGGAGAGCGAGGGCGCGACCTTGGCGAACATCGTCCACTGGCGCATCGCCGTCGTGGAGGGGCACTCGTTCAACGAGGGCTACGCCGCCTTCCAGGAGATCTGGGACCCGCGCAACCCGCCGCCCGCCATCACCGTCCACGTCGTCGCCGGCCTCAACCCCGGCTGCCTCGTCGAGATCGACGCCGTCGCGGCCATCTGAGCCCAGACCCCGCCTCACCGGTCCACTCCGGCTCGCTCCTTACCGGTTTGCTCCGGTTCCCACCTCACCCGTTCGTTACGGCCTGCTCCTCGCCCGCTCGTGCCGCCTTCCTCCTCACCGCTTGCGCCGAGTCCGTCCTCACTCGCCCGCCCCAAGTCCGTCCCCGTCCGTGCGGGCTACCCTCTTTTCGCGCGAGCGGACAGGCTTCTCGTCCGCTCGCGCGGAGTCCTCGGCATCCTCGTGGCGGGCCGGGCCGGGCCGGGGCGGGGCGGGGCGGGGGTCAGGTGAGGGGAGCCGTCGTGACGGGCTGGCCGAGGGCGCTGCCCTGGAGCCAGTCCTCCCAGGACTTCGCCCACGGGGTGGGGCCGTTGCCGAAGCGGAGTTTGCGGGAGGTGCCGGTCACCTCGATGATGTCGCCGCGGTTGGTGAAGTCGAAGAACCACTTGGCGTCCGAGGGGGCGGCGTTCACGCAGCCGTGGCTGACGTTGGCGTTGCCCTGCGCGCCGGTGGACCACGGCGCGGCGTGGACGAACGTTCCGCTGTAGGTCATGCGGACGTTCCAGTCCGTCGGGATCTTGTACGCGCCCGGGTCGCCGGTGGTCGCCGAGTCCATGATGATGTGGGCGTCCTTCTCCTGGGCGATCATGATGCCGGTGTAGCTGTCGTCGCCCGGACGGCCCAGGCTGACCGGCAGCGTCCGGACCAGCCGCCCTTCCTTGTACACCTTCGCCTCGTGGGTCTCGGCGTCGATCCTCGTGTAGTGCTTCGCGCCGATGGTGAAGGCGAGCGTGCGGTCCTTCACGCCGTAGAGGCCGGTGCCCGCCTTCACGCCGGACAGGTGCGCCACCAGCTTCACCTTCGTGCCGGACGGCCAGTACTCCTTCGGCCGGAAGTCGACCTCCCGGTCGCTGATCCAGTACCAGGCGCCCGTGACCGGCGTCGAGGTGCGCAGCTCCAGCGAGCGTTCGACCGCCTGCTTTCCCGCCTTGGTCGCCACGTCGCGGCTCAGCATCAGCTGGATGGGGATGCCGACGCCGACCGGTTCGCCGTTCAGCGGCGCGAGCCCGCTCTCCAGCTTCCGCTTGGCGGCGAGCGTGGTGAAGGTGGACGTCACCGTGCCCTTCTTGCCGCCGTCGCCGTGCGCGGTCACCGTGTAGGTCGCCCCGGGCGTCAGCCCCCAGGACGTCTGCCAGGTCCGCCCGTCCGGCGACAGCGTGCCCTCGGCCTTGCGGCCCTTGGCGTCGGCGACCGAGACGTCGGTCAGCTTGCCCTTGGTGGCCTTCACGACCACTGGCCGGTCGGGCTCGACCTGCTGCGCGCCGTTGGCCGGAGTGATCGTCAGCGGGGGAGCGTCACCCTTCCCGCCATGCCCGTCGGACTCGTCAGCGGGGGAGCGTCACCCTTCCCGCCATGCCCGTCGGACGCCCCGCCGCCGGACGAGCAACCCGCGACCACCAGCGACAACGCCGCCGCCGACACCACGCCCTTCATCGTCCTGCCCACGCGTTACCTCCCCGTCGCGTCGAGTCCAGGGTAAGCACGTGCCCACGGGACAAAAGACCGAACGGAATTCTGTGGATGAACGCGAGAGAGCCACGCCCCTACAGGGCGCGGCTCTCACTTCCGAGCCCCGCAAGGCGCGGCTCCACGTCCACGCCCCGCAGGGCGCGGCTCTCACTTTCACGCCCCCCCGAGGCGCGGCTCCACGTCCGCGCCAACGCGGCGCGGCTCTCGCTCCGACGGGTGCGGGTGGTCAGGTCACGGGGACGCGATGCGCTCGATGCCCGGCGGCAGCTCCGCCGCGGCGGCGCGGTCCAGCAGGAACAGCGTCGAACGGCGTCCGCGCGCGCCCGCCACCGGCACCTGCACCGGACCCGCCTCGGGCGACAGCCCCAGCCGGACGGCCTTGGACTTCGACGCGCCCGCCGCGAGCACCCACACGTCCCGCGCCGCCCGTAGGGACGGCATGGTCAGCGAGATGCGCGTCGGCGGCGGCTTCGGCGCGCCGCGCACGCCCACCACCGGACGCTCGTCGTACAGCGCCGGCATGCCCGGGAACAGCGACGCGACGTGCGCGTCCGGCCCGACGCCCAGCATCAGCACGTCGAACGACGGCACCGGTCCGTGGTCCTCCGGACGCGCCGCGCGGCGCAGCTCCTCGGCGTAGCGGGCGGCGGCGGCCTCGGGGTCGGCGCCGTCCGGGCCGTTGGTCGCGGGCATCGGATGCACCCGCGCCGGGTCGAGGTCCACGTGGTCCAGCAGCGCCTCGCGCGCGCCGGTCTCGTTGCGCTCCGGGTCGCCGGTCGGCAGGAACCGCTCGTCGCCCCACCAGATGTCGAGCTTGCGCCAGTCGATCGCGTCCCGTGCGGGCGTGGCGTTCAGCGCGGCCAGCACGGCCGTGCCGACCCCGCCGCCGGTCAGCACCACCGAGGCGCTGCCGCGCGCGGCCTGCGCGTCCACGATCCGGGTGACCAGCCGGGCCGCCGCAGCCTTGGCCAGCAGCTCCTGGTCGCGGTGGATCAGGACGGTCGGCGTGCTCACTTGGCCGACCCCGACCGCTTGCCCGGCGCCGCCTTCTTCGCGGCCCCCGCGCGGCCGGCCGCGCCCTTGTCGGAGCCCTTGTCGGCGCCGTCGCCCGTGCCGCCGTCCGTGCCGCCGCCGCCCGTGTCGGCCGGCCCCTGCGGCGTGGTCGCGGCCGTGAGGTCCTTGGCGAACCGGGTCACCGCGTCCTGGTAGACCTCGTCCGGGTCGAGCCGGCGCAGCTCCTCGGCCAGCAGGTCGGCCATCGGACGGCGGTGCAGCGCGACCTGCCGGTCCGGCTGCCCGGGACGCGACAGCGTCGCGACCCGCCCGTCGTGCCGCGACACCTCGATGTCGCCGCTCCTGGTCGTCAGCCGGACGCCGGTGATGCCCGGGCCGTCGGACACCGTGCGGACGACCCGGATGCCGAGCCGCACCTCCAGCCAGGCCGCCAGCAGCTCCGCGGACGGGCTGTCCGGCTCCGCCGAGACCTCGCCCACGGTGATCTCGTCGTGGTCCTGGTCGAGCGCAGCCGCCAGCAGCGACCGCCAGTTGGTGATCCGGGTCCAGCCGAAGTCGGTGTCGCCCGGCCGGTACACCTCGGCGAGCCGGGCGAGCGTGCCGAGCCGGTCGCGGGCCGCGTAGGAGTCGGTCACCCGGCGCGCGGCGAGCGCGCCCAGCGGGTCGCCCGACGGGACCTTGGGGACCCGGCCGCCGGGCCACCAGGTGACCACGGGCGTGTCCGGCATCAGCAGCGGCACGACGACCGAGTCGGCGTGCTCGGCGAGCGGGCCGTACATGCGCAGCAGGACCGTCTCGCCCGGGCCGGTCTCGCCCATCCGGATCTCGGCGTCCAGCCGGGACGAACTGCCGCGCGCGTCCCGCGAGATCACCGTCAGCACCCGGCAGGGGTGCTCGCGGGCCGCCTCGGTCGCCGCCCGGACCGCGTCGTACTGCGCCGACTCGTCGGTGACGATGATCAGGGTCAGCACCATGCCGACGGCCGGGCCGCCCATCAGGTGCCGGGCCTGGGTCAGCGATTCCTGGATCCGGCGG
This sequence comes from Actinomadura logoneensis, assembly GCF_003428695.1. Lineage (GTDB taxonomy): Bacteria > Actinomycetota > Actinomycetes > Streptosporangiales > Streptosporangiaceae > Spirillospora > Spirillospora logoneensis. The sequence goes on along the minus strand of NZ_QURH01000280.1, from coordinate 1,697 downwards.
GTGGTGGTGTCGGTGAGATCAATGTTCATGGGTTAGAGCCGCCTCCAGACGCGGCCGTCGCGCGCCATCATCTCGTCCGCGCCGTCGGGGCCGTAGCCGCCCGACTTGTACTGCTCGACCTTCTTGCGTTCCGCCCAGTGCTCCTCGACCGGGTCGAGGATCCGCCAGGACAGCTCGACCTCCTCCTGGCGCGGGAACAGCGGCGGGTCGCCGATCAGCACGTCCAGGATGAGCCGCTCGTACGCCTCGGGGGAGGACTCGGTGAACGACTCGCCGTAGGCGAAGTCCATGTTCACGTCGCGGATCTCCATCGAGGTGCCGGGCACCTTCGATCCGAACCGGACGGTGATCCCCTCGTCCGGCTGGACCCGCATGACCAGGGCGTTCTGCCCCAGCTCCTCGGTGTCGGTCTGGGAGAACGGCTGGTGCGGGGCCTGCTGGAAGACCAGCGCGACCTCGGTGACCCGGCGCGACAGCCGCTTGCCGGTGCGCAGGTAGAACGGCACGCCCGCCCAGCGGCGGCTGTCGATCTCCAGCTTGACCGCGGCGTAGGTCTCGGTGGTGGACGACTGGGGGATGCCCTCCTCCTCCAGGTAGCCGGACACCTTCACGCCGCCCTGCCAGCCCGCCGCGTACTGGCCGCGCGCGGTCGCCAGCGACAGGTCGTCCGGCAGCCGCACCTGCGACAGGATCTTCGCCTTCTCAGCGCGGACGGCCTCGGAGCTGAACGAGGTCGGCTCCTCCATCGCGGTCAGCGCGAGCAGCTGCAGCAGGTGGTTCTGGATGACGTCGCGGGCGGCGCCGATGCCGTCGTAGTACCCGGCGCGTCCGCCGATGCCGATGTCCTCGGCCATGGTGATCTGCACGTGGTCCACGTAGGACCGGTTCCAGATCGGCTCGAACATCGTGTTGGCGAACCGCAGCGCCAGGATGTTCTGGACGGTCTCCTTGCCGAGGTAGTGGTCGATCCGGAAGATCGACTCCTCGGGGAAGACGCGGTGCACGATGTCGTTGAGCTCCTGCGCCGACTTCAGGTCGTGCCCGAACGGCTTCTCGATGACGACCCGCCGCCAGGAGTTCTCCGACCGCTCGGCCAGGCCGCTGCGCTGCAGCTGCTCGGTCACCGTCGAGAAGAACTTCGGCGGGATCGACAGGTAGAAGGCGTAGTTGCCGCCGGTGCCGCGGCTGGTGTCCAGCTCCTTGACCGCCATGGCCAGGGCGTCGAACGCGCCGGGGTCGTTGAACTCGCCGGGGACGAAGTGCATGCCCTCCGACAGGTGGTTCCAGACGTCCTCGCGGAACGGGGTGCGCGCGTGCTGCTTGACCGCCTCGTAGGCGATCTGCCGGAAGTCCTGGTGGTCCCAGTCGCGGCGGGCGAAGCCCACCAGCGAGAACCCGGGCGGCAGCAGGCCCCGGTTGGCCAGGTCGTAGATGGCCGGAAGCAGCTTCTTGCGCGACAGGTCCCCGGTGACCCCGAACAACACCAGCACGCACGGCCCGGCCACACGTGGCAGCCGCTTGTCCCGCGGATCCCGGAGCGGATTGGGTGCTGTGTCCGTCACGTGGCGGTCCCCTCTTCTCGCACTATGCCGTGGACCGTTCCTGCCCACTTGTTTCCTGTGCTCCCTCGCCGCGCCGCGCACGGCGCGCGCCGTCCGCGCGGGCGAGGGCGTCGCGGGCGGCGTGCCGGGCCGGAC
>NZ_QURH01000270.1 GCF_003428695.1 Actinomadura logoneensis | reverse complement strand
GGGCGGGGGTGGGGGCGGGGGGTGTGGTCATCGCCCGGTCACCCCGCGATCCGGACGTTCATGCTGGAACCCCAGATGGCCATGCCGAGCAGCAGGTCGGCCACGTTGATGACGACGATGCTGGTGCGGACCGCCCGGCCGACCGCGACGCCGACGCCCGCGGGACCGCCGCTGGCGTTGTAGCCGTAGTAGCAGTGGATCAGCATCACCAGCACCGAGAAGATGATGACCTTGCCGAACGACCACAGGATGTCGTTCGGTGGTAGGAACAGATGGAAGTAGTGGTCGTAGGTGCCGGTCGACTGCCCGTAGAACAGCGTGACGACGATCCGGGTCGCGCCGTAGGACGCCAGCAGGCCCACCACGTACAGCGGGACCACCGCGACCATCCCCGCGATCATGCGGGTGGTCACCAGGAACGGCATCGACGGGACGGCCATGACCTCCAGCGCGTCGATCTCGTCGGAGATCCGCATCGCGCCGAGCTGCGCGGTGAACCCGCAGCCGACCGTCGCCGACAGCGCGAGCGCCGACACCAGCGGCGCGATCTCGCGGGTGTTGAAGTAGGACGCGACGAACCCGGTGAAGGCCGAGACGCCGATCGTGTTGAGCGAGTTGAAGCCCTGCAGTCCGACCTGCGAACCGGTGAAGAACGTCATGAACCCGACGATCACCACCGAGCCGCCGATCACTGCGAGCCCGCCGGTGCCGAGCGACACCTCCGCGAGCAGCCGCAGCACCTCGGTGCGGTAGCGGCGCAGCACCCGGAACGTCCAGGCGAAGGCCCGGACGTAGAACGACATCTGGTGACCGAAGTCGTCCAGCCGCGACAGCGGCGCGTTGACGGCGGTCCTGACGGCCCTTCCCGTCCTTCCTTGGGCGGCCATGCTCACATGCCCTTCGACGGGACGAACTGGAAGTACAGCGTGGAGATGATGAAGTTCTCCACGAACAGCAGCATGAAGGTGATGACGACGGTCTGGTTGACCGCGTCGCCGACGCCCTTCGGGCCGCCCTTGGCGTTCAGGCCCTTGTAGGCCGCGACGAGCCCGGCGGTGATGCCGAACACGAACGCCTTGAACTCGGCCTGCAGCAGGTCGGGCAGCTGCGCGATGGCGTTGAACGACGCCAGGTATGCGCCGGGCGTGCCGTTCTGCAGCATCACGTTGAACACGTAGCCGCCGACCAGGCCGACGACCGAGACCAGGCCGTTGAGGAACAGCGCGATGAACGCGCAGGCGAACATGCGCGGGACGACCAGGCGGTGCAGGGGGTTGATGCCCAGCACCTCCATCGCGTCGATCTCCTCACGGATCTTCCGCGAGCCGATGTCGGCGCACATCGCCGAGCCCGCGGCTCCCGCGACCAGCAGCGAGGTCACCAGCGGACTGGCCTCGCGGACGATCGCGACCACCGCGGTCGCACCGGTGTAGGACTGCGCGCCGAGCTGCCGGATGAGGCCGCCGACCTGCAACGAGAGGATGCCGCCGAACGGGATCGCGACCAGCATGGTCGGGACCACGGTGACGCTGACGATGAACCAGGACTGCTCGATGAACTCGCGCCACTGGAACGGCCACCTGAACACGGCCCGGAGCGTGTCCAGGCAGAGCGCGAAGAAGCGGCCGGGTTCCTTGACGGCGACGTTCACGGCGCCGTCGGAGATCTTGCGGAGGGTGGCGGAGCCGCCTCCGCCCCCCGCGGCGCGGCGCGCGCGCCGTGGGGTCGAACCGCCCGAGGGGGACGATCCCCCGATGCCCCCCGGGGTGATGCCGTCGGTCGTCATCAGTGCGCGGCACCGCCCGGTCCGGGTCCGGGGGGCGGGAAGCCGGGGCCGCCGGGCGGGGTGACACCGCCCGCGCCGACGGCCTGGCCGGCCTGCATCGACGCGACGTAGCGGGGCCACTCGTCGACCCAGTTGCGGCCGAGCTCGTCGACGAACGAGCCGGGCGGCGGGGTGACGCCGTGCGCGGCGCACCACGCGCCGGGCGCGTGCTGGCCGCGCCGGACCAGGCCGTTGCTCGGCATCTGCTGCGGCGGGATGGGCGGCAGCTTGCCGGAGTCGAGGCCCATCTTGGCCTCGGCCTCCAGCTCGGAGGCGTCCTTCTCCTCCGACATGCCGATCGGGCCGACCTTGCTCGCGTTGAGGAACTGCCGGACGACCGGCTCCTCGCTGGACAGCAGCATCTCGCGCGGCCCGAACATGGCCAGGTGCCGCTGGTACAGCAGGCCGATGTTGTCCGGGACGGTGCGCGCGGTGTTGATGTCGTGGGTGACGATCAGGAAGGTGCAGTCGAGCTGCGCGTTCAGGTCGATGAACACCTGGTTCAGGAACGCGGTGCGGACCGGGTCGAGGCCGGAGTCGGGCTCGTCGACCAGCAGGATCTCGGGGTCGAGCACGAGCGCGCGGGCCAGCCCGGCGCGCTTCTTCATACCGCCGGAGATCTCGCCGGGCAGCTTGCCCTCGGCGCCCATCAGGCCGACCAGGTCCATCTTCTCCAGGACGATCCGCTTGACCTCGGCCTCGGTCTTGCGCGTGTGCTCGCGCAGCGGGAAGGCGATGTTGTCGAACAGGTTCATCGACCCGAACAGCGCGCCGTCCTGGAACAGCACGCCGAACAGCTTGCGGGTCTCGTAGAGCTGGTGCTCGGGAAGGTAGGGCAGGTCGCGGTCACCGATGTAGATGTGGCCGCGGTCGGGCTTCAGCAGGCCCACCAGCGACTTCAGGAAGACCGACTTGCCCGTGCCGGAGGGGCCCAGCAGGACGGAGATCTCTCCTGCGGGGATGCTCAGCGACACGTCCTGCCAGATGACCTGGCGGCCGAAGGACTTGGTCAGCCCCTCGACTCTGATCTCGACGCCCACTCGTCACCTTTCGTCCAGGCCGGGGGAATCCGGAACCAATGAGCGAGTAGCACTCAGGCGGGGTGCGGTCCCGCGCCGCCGCGCCGCGGACGGGATCGCCGTGCAGTTGTTGTCGTTGTCCGCCGGGCCCGTCGGGCCCGCCGGTTCGTCGTCGGTCCGGCGGTCCGCCGGTGTTCCGTCGTCGGTCCGTCGTCACCCGCCGGGGCCGGCCCGCGACCGGGGTCCGCCGGCTCGCCGGCCGCCGCCGGGACGTCCGCCGTGACCTCGGGTGCCAGGCCGGTTACTACCGTCCGGTAGCAGTGACGGGTGCCACTACCGTAGCGGTCCATGCCCGAAATGGAAGAGGCACGAGCCCACAACAGCGACGAAAGGCGACGTCGTAAGACAATCGTTACTTACATCGCGGGTGAGACTACTGGTCGAAGAAGCAGCACCTCAAGGCGGGTATCAGAGGAATCTTCGGGACTCGGCGGAACTCCCGCGATTCCCCTGACGAACGAGACGTTACGCGCCGTGCGAGAAGCGGCACAACCGGTGCGCTCACTTGTGGATAACTCCGTAACCCGGGGCACAGGGGGCCGAAAGCCGGGCGGGAGGGGGGCCGAAAGCCGGGGAGCCTCGCCCGAAAATGCGGCGAGGCGGCCGCCCCACCGGAGTGGGACGACCGCCTCGCGCGAAAGACGCTCCGCAGAGGGTCCTTGAAGGTCTTACTTGACCGTGACCGTGGCGCCGGCCTTCTCGAGGGCCTCCTTGGCCTTCTCGGCGGTCTCCTTGTTGACCTTCTCCAGCAGCGGCTTCGGCGCGCCGTCGACCAGGTCCTTGGCCTCCTTGAGGCCGAGCGAGGTCAGGCCGCGCACCTCCTTGATGACCTGGATCTTCTTGTCGCCGGCCGACTCGAGGATGACGTCGAACTCGTCCTGCTCCTCGGCGGCGGCGGCCTCGCCACCACCGGCGGCCGGGGCCGCGGCGACGGCGGCGACCGGGGCGGCGGCCTTGACCTCGAAGGTCTCCTCGAACTGCTTCACGAACCCGGAGAGCTCGAGAAGGGTCATCTCCTTGAAAGCGTCGAGCAGCTCTTCGGTGCTGAGCTTCGCCATGATGTTTCCTCCGCTATGGCTTGTACGTGTGGTCAGTGATGACCGCGGGTCACAGTCCGGACGGACCGTTACTCGGCGGACGCCTCGTCGGCAGCAGCCTCGGCCGGAGCCTCGGCGGCGGCGTCGGCCGGAGCCTCGGCCGTCTCGCCCGCCTCCTCGCGCTTGGCGCGCAGCGCCTCCGCGAGCTGGGCCGTCTTGGTCGGCAGCGCGTTGAACAGGGCCGCGGCGTTGGCCATGGACGCCTGCATCGCGCCGGCGAGCTTGGCGAGGAGAACCTCGCGGGACTCCAGGTCCGCGAGCTGGGTGATCTCGGAGGCGTCCATCGACTGGCCGTCGATGAAGCCGCCCTTGATGACCAGCAGCGGGTTCGACTTGGCGAAGTCACGCAGGCCCTTGGCGGCCTCGACCACGTCGCCCTTGACGAACGCGATGGCGGACGGACCCTCAAGAAGGTTCTTGAACTGGTCGTCCACGCCCGCGTCGTCGGCGGCGATCTTGGTCAGCGTGTTCTTCACCACGGCGAACTTCGCGTTCTCGCCGAGGTTGGTGCGCAGCTCCTTGAGCTGGGCGACCGTGAGCCCGCGGTACTCGGTCAGCACGGCGCCGTTCGAGCTCTCGAAGTCATTCTTGAGCTCGGCGATCGCCGTGGCCTTGTCGGCCTTAGCCATGGGCCTCCTTCCGATTACCTTGGGTGGGAAGCCGCCGGGGCGAAGAAAGCAGAAACGCCCCGGCGTAGGCGCACGGGGCGTCAGGCACGACCACGGAAACAGCCATGCGGGAAGCTCTCGTCTCACCTACGCGGGCCGCTCGTCCTCCGACGGATCGGAGGCCGAGTCCTTCGGCCGTTCGCTGTGCGGACACAGGAACGGCGACCGGCGGTCTTCGGCAGACGACAGGTTACGCGCCGAAGGCCGCCGGTGCCAAATCGAGCAGGTGACCGCGACGGGCGCCGGACCGTCGGGTCGCGAAGACCGGCCGTCCGGACGCGGCGGAGCGGATTGTCGCCCCGCGGCGGAGGGGTGTGGGGTCAGGCCCCGGGGGTGTTGCCGAGGTTGGGCAGCTTCGGCATCGGGCCCACCTCGGACGCGGGCGGCGCGCTGACCGTCACCGGGGCGTTCCAGTCGGAATAGGTGACCGTGGTGTCCATCTTCGTGGACGACCCCTCGGGCGTCTTGACGGCGATCTTCGCCGGGAGCTGCTTGCCGTCCACCCACAGGTCGAACGCGAGCGTCTGCACGCCGAGCTTCTGGAAGCTCTTGAGCTGCCGCTCCTGCTGCTGCGCGGGGAGCTTGGCGGCCATCTCCTGGACCGACATCGTGCCCGCGTAGTGCGTGGTCTCGACGCCGTTCACCGTCTCCTTGCCCACCTCGTGGATGTCCTTGGAGGCGGTGAGCTTCTTGACCTGGTCGCTCGGGTCGGCCTGCTTCTGCTGGTCGAGGAGCTGGTCGAAGTTCTGCCCGGACGCGGCGCCCAGCTCGGCGGCCGTCATCTTCACCCACTGCTTGCCGTGCGTGAGCTGGGCGAACGCCGGCGACTTCATGTAGAGGGTGCGGCCGGTCATGACCATCTCCATGCCGCTCTGGCCCGGGAGGCTCTTGCCGCCCATGGACACCTGGTCGACGGTCATCCGGAACGCCAGTTCGGGGCGCATCTTCGACGCCATCCGCATGTGCATCCTCACGGCGCCGGGCGCACCGGGCACCGTGACCTCGGTCTGGAGCTCCGCCTTGACGGTCTGCACCTGGGAGGTCTTCTCGGACGACTTGCGCACCACGTCCGCGGCGGCGAGCACCACGCTCTTGCCGCCGCCCGCCGCGCCGCTGCCCTTCTCCTCGCCGGAGCCACCGAGGCACCCGCTCAGAGACAGGACCATCCCCGCTGACACGGCGGTTCCGACGACAAGACGACGCTTCATGACCAAGCTCCCTATTCGGTGATATTCCATGCCTGCGGGGCTCGGGCACTATACGGGAGATCACCGACAGGGATGCCGAAAGGGGCGATCCCGCACGCCCTCCCGTCCACGCCTGACGCCCGCGGCGTACGTCCCCGAAACGCGCGATCGGGCGCGACCGCTACTCCGGTCACGCCCGATCACTGGGACCTGCGCTCACTCGTGCCCGTCCTCGGCCGACCGTGCCCCGCCTTTCGGGCGGGCGGAGTCGGCTCCGAGGTCAGGGTCGGCGAACAGGCCGTCCGCTCAGTTGTGCTTGCCGAAGAGGCCCTGGAGCGAGAGCTCGCCGACCTGGTCCGACGGCGGCGGGCTGACCTTGAACGACTTGCCGTAGTCGCGGTACAGGACGGTCACCGTTCCGGTCTCGCCGGACCCGGCGCCCTTGGTGACCATCTTGCGCGGCAGGTTGGACGAGTCGACCCACAGGTCGAAGTTCATCTTCCGGTCGGCCCCGCCCGCCCGGTCGAGCCACTTCTGGGCGTCCGCGCGCTGCTGCGCGTTCAGCCGCTGCAGCGCCTCCTTGACGGTCACGGTGCCCTGGTAGTGCGTGGTCTTCGTCCCGTCCACCTTCTCCGAGCCGACCTTCCGCACGTCCTTGGACGCGGTGAACATCCGGGTCTGCTCGGCCGGGTCGACCTGCTGGATCTGGTTGATGACGCCGCGCACGTCCATCCCGGACTGCTGCTGCGCCTGCGCCACGCTGACCTTCACCCACGGCTTGCCGCCGCCGACGAACTGGCTGAACTGCTGCGGGACCTTGGCGTACAGGGTGTCCCCGGTGAAGATCGCCTGGCCGCTCAGCCCGGACAGGCCCTGCCCGCCCTTGGAGACGTTGTCGAGCGTGGCGTTGAACTGGAGCGTGGGTCGCAGCCGGAACTGCCCGGTCGCGTGGACCGACCCGCCGCCCGTGCCCCCGGCGACCGTGAGGTCGGCCTTGAACGTGTCGGCCTGCCCCGTCTTCTCCGACGCCTTGATGACGGCGTCGGCCGCGGTGAGCTTGATGTCACCCGTGCTGCCGCTTTTCGTGTCCGTCCCGCCACATCCCGACAGGAGAAGGACGGCACCGGCGGAGGTCACGCCCGCGGCCACGGCGATTCGGCGCTTCATGGAAAGGTGCCTCCTAGGTCTCACTGCTTGATGACCTTCAGTCTGCGCGGGTGCGCATCGCTGTGCATCCCCCGGTGGTACGAACGCAAGCCTCTCCGCTACGACCATGGGCGTACCCCCGGCGGGCCGTTCCGCCCGATTCCTCCCGGAACGCACTCCCGACCCACACAAAACGCGAAACCGGCCGGCCCGTAACTCCATGCCAACCCTGCCCGAGACGGTGGTCGACTCCGCCCGAGACACTCCGCACGAGCCGCGAACCGACCCCGTCCGCGACGAGAACCGGACTCCACGCGAGACGCGAACCAGACACCGTCCGCGAGGCGAAACGGACTCCATCGAGACGCGAGCCGGACTCCGCGCGAGACGCGAACCGGACTCCGCGCGAGAGGCGAACCGGAATCCATCGAGACGCGGAGTCGCCTCCGTCCGGGACGGGAAGCCGGCGTCCTCCAGACGCCGAAAGGGACGCCCCCGGGTGCGGGGACGTCCCTTCAGGATGCTCGGCTCGCCGAGCCGCTCGACGGGGACCGTCAGGCGGCGGTCTCGTCGAGCTCGGCGGTCAGGTTGCGGACCACGTTCGGGTCGACCTGGATGGCCGGGCCCATGGAGGTGGTCAGCGCGGCCTTCTTGACGTACCGGCCCTTGGCGGCGGACGGCTTGAGCCGCATGATCTCCTCGATCGCGGCGGCGTAGTTCTCCACCAGCTGGCGCTCGGAGAAGGACGACTTGCCGATGATGAAGTGCAGGTTCGCGTGCCGGTCGACACGGAACTCGATCTTTCCGCCCTTGATGTCGGTGACGGCCTTGGCCACGTCCATCGTCACGGTGCCGGTCTTCGGGTTCGGCATCAGGCCACGCGGACCGAGCACGCGGCCCAGGCGGCCGACCTTGCCCATCTGGTCCGGGGTCGCGACGACCGCGTCGAAGTCCAGGAAGCCGCCCTGGATCCGCTCGATCAGGTCGTCGGAGCCGACGATGTCGGCGCCGGCCTCGCGGGCCTCGTCCGCCTTCGCGCCACCGGCGAAGACCAGCACGCGGGCGGTCTTACCGGTGCCGTGCGGCAGGTTGACGGTGCCGCGGACCATCTGGTCGGCCTTGCGCGGGTCGACGCCCAGGCGCAGGGCGACCTCGACGGTCGCGTCGAACTTGGTGACCGAGGTCTCCTTGGCCAGCTTCACCGCGGCGACCGGGGTGTAGAGGCGGTCCTTCTCGATCTTCTCGAGTGCGGCGCGGTACGCCTTGCTGCGCTTCATGTTCCCTCCTCGGGGATTCGTGGTGCGGGCCGCGCAGCGACCCTCCCACTGCCTTCGTGACGTCCGCGCGGAGCGGACGGTCGGCCGCCCGCCCGGAGGCGGACGGCCTGGTCACCCGCGTCGTCGGCGGGTGGTGGCGCCCGCGCGGGGCGGGCGCCGGGGTGTTACTCGACCTCGATGCCCATGGAACGGGCGGTGCCGGCGACGATCTTCTCGGCGGCGTCCAGGTCCTTGGCGTTGAGGTCGGGCATCTTGGTCGTGGCGATCTCGCGGATCTGGTCGCGGGTCACCTTGCCGACCTTGGTCTTGTGCGGCTCGCCCGAGCCCTTCTCGACGCCCGCGGCCTTCAGGATGAGCTGAGCGGCCGGCGGGGTCTTGGTGACGAAGGTGAACGAGCGGTCCTCGTAGATCGTGATCTCGACCGGGATCACGTTGCCGCGCTGGGCCTCCGTGGCAGCGTTGTACTGCTTGCAGAAGTCCATGATGTTGACGCCGTGCGGACCGAGCGCGGTACCGACGGGCGGCGCGGGGGTCGCCTGGCCGGCCTGCAGCTGGACCTTGACGATCGCGGCGATCTTCTTCTTGGGAGGCATGAGCCCTCCTCCGTCCCGTTTCGCGGTGGCCTCGACTCCCGCGCGAGCGGGCAACACGGCGGCCGGGACTAACCCGCCGTGTAGAAGCCGGAAAAAGTGCGGTCCCTCCGTCCCCCGCGTGCGGGGAGCCGGCGGGCAGGATCTGCCTCCGTGCTACCGGACGGGACCGTCCCCACGAGAGCGGGGACACGTGACACGCGGAACGAGTCTAGGCGATCCGCCCGAGCACCTCGTCCAATGGCCCACGAAACCCGGTTCCGACGGCACGCCTTCCCGAGCGCGAGTGGTTGTCCACAACCTGTGGGTAGGTTCGCGGCGTTCCTGGAACGTCCGGGAGGGTGGGTGGGTGTCCCCCGCCCCCCGCCGTCCCGGTAGGGGCATCGGAACGGAAAGGAGCGAGGCGGTCGGCGGTCGCGGGGGCCGGAAAAGCGGAACGCTCCCGCGCCGGGTGGCGGCGGGAGCGTTCGCGGGAAGCCTCGTCAGATCTTGGAGACCTGGTTGAAGGACAGCTCCACCGGGGTCTCGCGGCCGAAGATCGAGACCAGCACCTTGAGCTTCTGCTGCTCGATGTTGATCTCGTTGACCGTGGCGGGGAGGGTGGCGAACGGGCCGTCCATGACGGTGACCGACTCGCCGACCGAGAAGTCCACGGTGCTGGCGATCTTGGCGGTCTCCTTGGCCTTGGTCTCCGGGGTCTCCTCCGGCTCCGGGGCCAGCAGCTTGGCGACCTCGTCCAGGCTCAGCGGGGACGGCTTGTTCGACAGGCCGACGAAGCCGGTGACGCCCGGGGTGTTGCGGACCGCGGCCCACGACTCGTCGGTCAGCTCCATCCGGACCAGGATGTAGCCCGGCAGGACCTTCTCGTTGACCTTCTGCCGCTTGCCGCTCTTGATCTCGGTCACCTCGTGCTGCGGAACCTCGATCTGGAAGATGTAGTCCTCCATGTTGAGCGTCTGGGTGCGGGTCTCGATGTTGGTCTTGACCCGGTTCTCGTACCCCGCGTAGGAGTGCACGACGTACCAGTCGCCCGGCTGGAGCCGGAGCTGCATCTTGAAGTCGGCGTAGGGGTCGGCGGGCGGCTCGGCCGGGGCCTCCTCGGCCTCCTCGCCGTCCTCGTCCCCGGTCGCCGCGGCGTCGGCGGCCCCGGCCTCGGCGGCGTCACCTTCGGCGGCGGCGTCCTCGCCGGCCTCGTCGGCCGGGACGTCCGCGGCGCCG
>NZ_QURH01000276.1 GCF_003428695.1 Actinomadura logoneensis | reverse complement strand
GGCGGCGGCACCCCCGGCGGCGGGACGCCGGGAGGCGGCACCCCGGGCGGCGGCTCGTCCGGCGGGAACCTCCCCGGCAGCCCCACCCCGCCCGGCAAGGGCGGCGGCAAGCCGGGGCTCGGCCTGAGCGTCGCGCTGGCCACCTCGGCCGTCCACGCCGGCGACACCGTCTCGGTGTCGGTCACGGTGACGGGCAGCGCGAAGGGCGTGACCGTCGGGCTCCGCGCCAGTGGCGGCGCGTCGGCGTCGCCGTCGAGCTCCTACGTCGGGACGGTGTCCGGATCGGCGTCGGTGCTCGGGACGGTCACCGTGCCCGCCGGGACCAAGCCCGGCACGATCACCGTCAAGGCGACCGTCACGTCCAGCAACGCCGGAGCGCACAGCACGCCGGCGACCCTCAGCGTGGTCGCCGCGTCCGTGACGCTGCCCGGCAGCGGCCACGGCGGTCCGCCCGGCGCGTACGGCGCCCTGCCGCCCGGAGTGAACGCCCCGCCGCCCGGGCTCGACCCGCTCGGCGACCGCAACCAGTTCCAGGCGCCCGCCGTGGCACTCCCGCCGGTCGCCGGTCCGCAGGTCGCGGGCGTCGCGCTGCCGCTCTCCCCCGTCACCAGCCTCAAGGCCGCGCACGAGCCGCTGATCAGCGGCGCGGAGCCGGGCGCGGTCGCCTGGGCGGGCGGCGCGATGGTCCTGGCGTCCGGGCTGCTGATGATGCCGCTGTTCTGGACGCGCCGCCGCCGCGCCGTGGCCCGCGACCAGCACACCGACTGGATCCTGCTCGGCAAGGGCATCACCGCCCGCGACCTCACCGAGAAGGGCCTGGACCGGCTGAACCTGGCGGGCAAGCGGCTCACGGTCGCGCGGATGCGGGCGCTGCCTCCGCAGCCGGCCCCCGCGCGGCGGCGCCTGCCGCGCCCGCTCCCCCGCTTCGGCAACTGACCCGGCGCGAACGCCGACCGGCGGCCGGCCCCCTGGAGGGCTCGGCCGCCGGTTCGCGTCTTCGGGCCTGGAGCCCGGCCGTCAGCGGCTGAGGATGTAGTCCTCCTCCTTGGCCTTGCGGGACGACTTCCAGAACTCGAAGGTGAACCCGGGCCACAGCGTGCGGTTCACGCCGTGCTCGTCCAGGTACCAGGACCGGCAGCCGCCCTCGTTCCACACCGCGCGCCGCAGCCTGCGGTGCATCCGGTCGTTGAAGCGTCGGACGGCCTGGGGCCGCGGCTCGATGACCGACATCCCGCGCTCCTGCAGCAGCCGCAGGCAGCTCAGCACGTGCTGGATCTGCACCTCGATCATGAAGACGACCGAGTTGTGGCCGAGGCCGGTGTTCGGGCCGAGCAGCATGAAGAAGTTCGGCATCCGCTCGACCGTGGTGCCGTGGTGCGCCTCGATGCCGTCCGCCCAGACCTCCTGGATCTTCACACCGTCGCGTCCGGTGACGCGCATCTCGGCGAGCGCGTCGGTCACCTTGAAGCCGGTGCCGTAGATGATCACGTCGACCTCGTGCTCGACGCCGTCCCTGGTGACGATGGAGTGCTCGCGCACCTCCGCCACGCCGGACGTGTCGAGCTCGACGTTGTCGCGGGTCAGCGCCGGGTAGTAGTCGTTGGACAGCAGGACGCGCTTGCAGCCGATCGTGTAGTCCGGCGTGACCTTCGCGCGCAGTTCCGGGTCGGGGATCTGCTTCTCCAGGTGGCGCAGCGCGAGCGTCTTCATCGGCCCGGCCAGGCGCGGGCTCACCGCGAAGCTGACCGCGCGGGCCTCCAGCGTCCAGTAGATCCCGGCGCGGAACGCGCGGGCCGCGCCCGGCACCTTCGCGAACAGCGTCCGCGCGGCGGCGGGGATCGCGTGGTCGGGCTTGGGCTGGATCCACGGCGGCGTCCGCTGGAACAGCACCAGCTTGGACGCCTTGCGCGCCACCCGCGGGACGAACTGGATCGCGGACGCGCCGGTCCCGATGACGGCGACGCGCTTGCCCTCCAGGTCCACGTCGTGGTCCCACTCGGCGGAGTGGAAGGCCGCGCCCTGGAAGCGCTCGATGCCGGGCAGGTCCGGGAAGGACGGGATGTGCAGCGCGCCGATGCCGGACACGATCGCCTTCGGACGCAGCACCTCGCCGCCCTCCAGCGTGACGTTCCAGCGGTCGTCGGCGTCGTCCCACTCCATCGAGTCGACGGCCGCGCCGAACCGGATGTGGTCGCGCACGCCGTACTTGTCGGCGGTCCGCTCCAGGTAGGCGCGGATCTCGGGCTGCGGCGCGAACATCCGCGACCAGCCCGGGTTCAGCTCGAAGGAGTAGGAGTACATGTGCGACGGCACGTCGCACGCGCAGCCCGGATAGGTGTTGTCGTGCCAGGTCCCGCCGAGGGCCTCGCTCTTCTCCAGCACGACGAAGTCGTGGAAGCCCTGCTGCCTGAGCCGGATCGCCATGCCGAGCCCGGCGAAGCCGGACCCGATGACCACGATCGCCGGGGAGGTGCGCTCGTTCATTCGTCCATCCCATCGAACGGAGACCTACTATGAGTAAGTTACCGCCGGTAGGTTACTGACGGTAGGTCCAATAGATGGGATTTCCTGTGAGCAGTGCCACAGCGCGCCCGCGCCGCCGCATGTCCCGTCCCGAACGGGAGCGGCAGATGCTCGACGTCGCCGAGGAGGTCTTCGGCGAGCGCGGCTACCGGGCCGCGTCCATGGACGAGATCGCCGAGCGCTGCGGCGTCTCCAAGCCGATGCTCTACGAGTACTTCGGCTCCAAGGACGGCCTGCTGGAGGCGTGCATGGCCCGCAGCAAGGCCGAGCTGCTGGAGGTCACGCAGCGTGCCATGGCCGGCGCCACGACCGCCGACGACGTCCTGTGGCGCGGCATGGTCGCCTACTTCGAGTTCATCGACGCGCACGCGCGCACCTTCGCGCTGCTGGTGCGGCAGCCGCTGGACACGCCGCCGGGCACGGCCGAGGCCGTCGAGGACACCCGCCGCCAGCAGAGCGGGCTCATCGCGGGCGTCCTGCGCGCGTTCGCGCCGGACGCGCCGGAGCCGACCGTCCTCGCCTACACCGAGATCATCATCGGCGCGTGCGAGCGGCTGGCGGTCTGGCGCACCGGCCGCCCCGACGTCAGCGCCCGGGACGCCGCGCGGCTCATGACCGACTTCTGCCGCGAGGGCCTCGGCCCCTACATGACCGACTGACGGCGAACGCGCGGCCCGGCGCGGGGTCGGCACGCGGAGTCGCGCGGGTCAGTCGCGCGGAGACGGGCGCGGGTCAGGCGCGGGCGGCGCGGAGTTGCAGGGCGGTGATGAGCAGGTCGAGGCCGAACTCGAAGTCGGCCTCGGTGTCGTTCTCGGCCAGCTCGGATGCCAGGGCGATGACGTGCGGGAACTCGTCCGGGTCGAGCCGGGCGAACGAGTCGGCGGCCGGGGTGCCCAGATGCGCGAACGCCTCGGCGACGCGCAGCTCGCGCATCTGCGTGCCGACCGCGTAGGCGAGCAGCGCCCGCATCGCGCGGACCGACGTCGGCCCGTCGAACCCCGCCGCCGCGGCGACCGCGAGCGCCCGCTCGGCGGGCCGCAGCCCGGCCGGGGTGTCGACCTTGTGGCTCAGCACGACGGTGAGGCTGCGCGGGAAGTCGCGCGCCATCTTGCGGTGCGCGCGGACGAGCGCGCGGGCCCGCTCCGGCCACGGCGCGGACGGGTCGTCGGCGAGGTCGAGCCGGTTCGCGACGTGCTCGGCGACGCCCTCCAGCAGCGCCTTCTTGTTGGGCACGTGGTTGTAGAGCGACATCACCGCCACGTCCAGCGCGGTCGCGACGCGCCGCATCGACAGCGCCTCCGGACCGTCCGCCTCGATCAGCCCGATCGCGGCCCGGACGATCCGCTCCCGCGTCAGCGCCGGACGCACGGCCTGCTCCGGCACGGCCTGCTCCGGGCGCACGGACACGACCGGCTCGGGGCGCACCGGTGCGACCGGTTCCGGTGGGCTCGGACGCGGCTCGTCCCGGGTGGTCGCGGCGGCGGGGGGCGTCGCTTCACTCATGGCTCGTTCGCTCTCCTGGGCATTGACCCTGTAAGTGAACCATGACACGGTACGTACAACGTACGCCGGACGTACAACGTACGTACGTCGCGGCTCGGCCCGTGCCGGGAGGTCCGCCATGTCGACCCATGACCTGTACACCAGCCCCGTCGAGCCGTCCCACCGGACGGTCCCGATGACCGGAGACACCCGGTTCACCTGGGAGTACGACGACGGCCGCGACAGGCTGCTCGCCCTCTACCAGAAGGGCAAGGACCGGCAGTGGGACGCGGTCACCCGCATCGACTGGGATCTGGAGGTCGACCCGCACGACGTCCTGGGCGTCGCGGACCAGTCGCTGGCGATCTACGGCACGCGGCACTGGGACCGGATGGGCGAGCGCGACCGGGGCGAGCTGCGCCGGCACGCCGCGTCCTGGCAGTTCTCCCAGTTCGTGCACGGTGAGCAGGGCGCGATGATCACCGCCGCGCGGATCGTGGAGTCCGTCCCCGACCTGGACGCCAAGTTCTACTCGGCCACCCAGACCATGGACGAGGCCCGGCACGTCGAGATCTTCACCCGGTTCCTGCAGGAGAAGATCGGGATGGTCTACCCGATCAACACCAACCTCGAGGACCTGCTGCACGAGACCCTCGGCGACTCCCGCTGGGACATGCCCTACCTCGGCATGCAGGTGCTCATCGAGGGGCTGGCGCTCGCCGCGTTCGGCGTCATGCGCGACATGACGACCAAGCCGCTGCCCAAGCAGGTCCTCACCTACGTCATGCAGGACGAGGCGCGGCACGTCGCGTTCGGGCGGCTCGCGCTGCGCGACCACTACCGGGAGCTGTCGGCGGCCGAGCTGAAGGATCGCGAGGAGTTCGTCATCCAGGGCTGCCACCTCATGCGCGACCGCATCCGCGGCCGGGAGATCTGGACGAACTTCGGCATCCCGCTCGCCGAGGTGGACGAGCTGGTGAACAAGTCCCCCTACATGCGCATGTTCCAGGCGCTGCTGTTCAGCCGGATCGTCCCGTGTGTGAAGGACATCGGGCTCTGGAGCCCGCGCATCCAGGCGACGTTCGAGGAGATGGGCGTGCTCGACGCGTCCCGCTCCGACCTCGACGCCCTCATGCGCCACGACGAGGAGCTGGCCGACAAGCTCGACGCCGAGCGCTTCGCCGCCGAGGAGGCCGAGCGCAAGGCCGAGGTGGACGCCGTCATCGAGGCCGAGGCCGTCCGCTGACACGAGGCCGAGGCCGCCCGCTGACACGAGGCCCGGCCCGCCGCGCGGGCGGTGGGCCGCCGGGGCGAGGGTGGCGGAGGTGATCGCGCGCGGGCGGCGACCTGAGTAGGTTTGGGCGGGTGGCGGAGGTGATCGCGCGCGGGCGGCGACCTGAGTAGGTTTGGGCGCACCCCACCCACGGAGGTCAGCAATGTCCCTCGCGCTCTTCGACGGAGCCCTCGCCGTCGTCACGGGAGCAGGCGGAGGTTTCGGCCGGGCCACCGCGCTCGCGCTCGCCGAGCGCGGCGCGACCGTCGTCGCCGCCGACATCGACCCGGACGCGGCCGAACGGACCGTCGTGCTCGCCAAGGCCCTCGGCGCCGTCGGCAGGGCCTACGAGGTGGACGTGTCGGACGCGCGCGCCATGGAGGAGTTCGCCGCCGCCGTCCGGTCCGACCACCGGGTGCCCGACATCGTGGTGAACAACGCGGGCATCGCCGTCTCCGGGCCGCTGCTGGACACGGGCGTGGACGACTGGGAGCGCGTCCTCGGCGTGAACCTGTGGGGCGTCATCCACGGCTCCCGGCTCTTCGCCAAGCAGATGGTCGAGCGCGTCGAGGCGCTGCCCAACCGTCCGGACAAGCCGAACTTCGGCGGGCACATCGTCAACGTCGCGTCCGCCGCCGCGTTCGCGCCGACCCGCGAGCTGCCCGCCTACTGCACGACCAAGGCGGGCGTGCTGATGCTGAGCGAGTGCCTGCGCGCCGAGCTCGCCGGGCACCGCATCGGCGTGACGGCCGTCTGCCCCGGGTTCAGCAAGACCGGCATCATGCGCAACGGGATCCACGTCGGTGGGGACGCCGCCGGGCGGGAGCGGCGGCGGGAGCGCGCGGACAAGCTGCTGCGCCTGCGCAACTACCCGCCGGAGAAGGTCGCCGAGCGGATCGTCCACGCGATCGTCAAGAACAAGGCCGTGGTGCCGGTGAACGCCGAGGCGCACGTCATGTACGCGCTGTCGCGGATCGCGCCGAGCGCGGTACGGGCCATCGCCCGCATCCCCGCCCCCCTCGGCTGACGCCCTTGCGCCCCTCGGTTGACGCTCTGCGGCCTGAGGCGGACGGCCCCGCGCACGGGCGGCGCGGGGAGCGGTACGGGCCGCGCCGGGGTCAGGGCAGGAGGTCGGTCGACGGGCGCTGGTGCACGGTGACGCCGTCCGGATGGTCCAGCAGGGCCAGATGGGCGGCGTAGCCGGGGCCGGGGGCCAGGTCGTGGAGGACGAACCGGCCGGGGTGGTCGTCGCGCCCGTCCCAGTAGAGCAGGCGGGGCCTCTCGTGCGCGGGCGAGGTGCGCAGGCGCGGCATCGGGAAGCGCAGGCCGTCGCCGGTGGCCTTCAGCAGCGCCTCCTTGCGCGTCCAGAAGACGAGCAGTTCGGCGGGGGTCGCGGCCGTCTCGCCCGGGGCGAGGACGTGCCGCGCGATGTCGTCGCTGATCTTGCGGGACTCCTCGACGTCCAGGCCCAGCGGTCCGTGCGCCGAGACCGCCACGCCCACGCGGTCGCCCGAGTGCGAGACCGACACGTGCGGGGCGTCCGGACGGCCCGCCACGCGCGGACGCCCGTGCGGCTTGTCGCAGTCGGAGCAGGACCGGTCGATCTCGACCCGCTCGGGCGGCAGGCCGAGCAGGCCGCCGAGCGCGAAGCGGGTGAGCGCCACGCCCAGGGTGAACCGGTCGCGGTCGGCGTCGCGGAGGTAGCGGTCGCGCCGGGAGCGCTCGACGGGGTCGAGGACGGCGGTCAGGGCGGGCGTGGCGGCGGAGCGCTGGGCCCACCAGACGGTCACCGGTTCCACCGGGCCTCATCCTCCTCGCCGCTCCACGCGATCCGCTTCGCCGCCGATCGTTCCGGTGCCGCCCGCTTCTGGCGGCTTCCGTGACGGCTGCTGGTCGTCGCTCCACCGCGAGATTAGCCGATGGCCGGAGGAAACCGAACATCGTTCACTGCGCACCCTTTGACAGACGTCCGACCAATTCGCCCCGAAAAACCAGGCGGGCCGTGGAACGGCGCCCGTTCCACGGCCCCTCGCGGAGTCTTGACGTTCGGTGTCCGGTCCTACACCCAGGACACGCCTTGCGGCTTCACGGCCACGGGCCTCAACCTCCTCCTCCCCAGGCTCTACCACGTCGGACGGCACTCCCGGCCGACGTGACCCTCCCCTTTACCGCACCACCCTAGAAGTCTCTGACTGAGAGCACGACATGATCCGGCCGATTCAGGCCAGAAATGGTTTAGCGCAGTGCAGACAGCACTTCCCGTGCAGCGTCGGTCGCATTGGTCAGGGCGCTTTGCTGTACTGACTCCGGCTTGGTCCCGGATGGCAGCTGCCGACTGTAACCAACCCTGATCACCACGTTGCCCCGGCGTGCGGTGACTTCTCCCACGACGAGCGGCTGGCCCTTGTCCTGCTTGAAACTCCGGAACGCCTCGTCGCCCAGGCCGGGCGCCTGCTGGAGGGTGAGGGTCCGCTCCAGCGGGGTGTCGTGCGCCTGCGTCCAGCGGGCCGCGTAGTTGCGCCTGGCGTCGCCCACCGCGTCCTGGAGGGTCGTCGTCGGGTACAGGTACATCTCGACCAGCAGCCAACGGAACGGCGCCTTGGACGTGAACGTGCAGGTCGCGAGGGTGTTGTTGGAGTTCGCCTGCTTGGTCGCCCCCGGCGCGACCCGGTTCAGGACGGCCCCGGACACCGTGCCGCAGGCGTCCGGCAGTTCGAGCGCGGTGAACGGCTTCGCCGTCGGCTGCGTCGGCTGCGGCGCCTGCGACGCGGTCCGCGGCGGCGACGAGGACTTCGCGGACGGGCTCGCGGACGGCTCCGGGGAGGACGTGCCGGACGACCCGCCCGTTCCGGCCGGGCTCAGCGTCCGGTTTCCGGTCGGCCCGGCGGAGGGCCTCCCGCCGGACGGGACCAGCAGGAACACGGCCCCGGCCGCCAGCGCGAACGCCACGACCGCCACCAGCACGATCAGCAGCCTCGGACGGCGCTCCGCCGACGGCGGCTCCGGGGCCGAGTACACCCGCTGGAACGGCTCTCCCCCGCGCGTGAGCCCCCCACCGCCGCCATGGCCGGGCGGGACGTCCCGGAAGCCGGGCGGCACGTCGCCGTGACCGGGCGGGACGTCGCCGGGGCCGGACGAGAGGCCTCCGTGCCCGGGAGGGAGATCGCCCTCCCCGCCCGCGTCCAGATACTCGTTCTCGTGCTCGTACTCGGGCGGCCAGCCTCCGTATTCAGGGGCCCGGCCTCCGTATTCAGGGGCCCGGCCTTCGGACTCGGGGGGCCGGCCTTCGGACCCGGCCGGGCGACGTCCCCGGCCGGCCCCGCCGGACTGCGTCGGACGGCCCACGCTGCGGCTCCTCACTCCCCCGATTACCGCCGGTCCCCACGACCGTAGACGGGCCGGGCACGGCGACGCCAGGGTCGAGGCCGCGGACTGTCGGACGCGGCGGTCAGAATGGGTGGGTGCTGCTGTCGGAGATCGCCCGGACGTCGGCCCAGGTCGCCGCCGAGCCGGGCCGCAAGGCCAAGGTGAACGCCCTGGCGGGCGCGCTGCGCTCCGCCGAGCCGGAGGAGGCCCCCGTCGTCGTGGCCTACCTGTCCGGCGAGCTGCCGCAACGGCAGATCGGGGTCGGGTACGCGGCGCTGCGCGACCTTCCGCCGGCCGCGTCCGAGCCGTCCCTGACCGTCGCCGAGGTGCACGCGGCGTTCGGCGAGATCGGCGCGGTCTCCGGGCCGGGATCGGTCGCGCGGCGGCGCGAGCTGCTGCACGCCGTGTTCGCCCGCGCGACGCGGGCCGAGCAGGAGTTCCTGGTCCGGCTGCTGTCGGGCGACCTGCGCCAGGGCGCGCTGGACGGGGTGATGACCGACGCCGTCGCCACCGCCGCCGGGGCGCCGCTCGCCGAGGTGCGGCGGGCGGTCATGCTGCGCGGCGCGCTCGGGCCGGTCGCCGCC
>NZ_QURH01000268.1 GCF_003428695.1 Actinomadura logoneensis | reverse complement strand
ACCCGCCCGGCCCGGCGGCCCGCCCCGGCCACCCCACTCGCCCCGGTCCCCGATCCGCCCGCTTCCGGAGGACGCCATGTGGACGCACGAGCGGTACTGCGACGAGACCGGGCAGGAGGCGGCGGCCTTCGCAACTGCGCTGGAAGGGGCCGATCCGGACGCGCCGGTGCCGACGTGTCCCGGCTGGACGGTCCGTGACCTCGCGCACCACTTGGGCATGACGCAGCGCTGGGCGGAGATGCTGGTCCGCACGCTCGCACCCCGCCGCGTTCCGCAGAGCCGCGCCGGGCAACCGCCGGAGAACGACGCGGACCTGGCGTCCTGGTTCGCCGAGGGCGGGACGGCGCTGGTCGCGACGCTGCGCGCCGCCGACCCGGACGCGGAGATGTGGTCGTGGGCCGGTGACCCGCACGCGGGGTTCTGGTCCCGGCGGATGCTCTTCGAGACCGCGGTGCACCGCGCCGACCTGTTCCTCGCCCTGGGCCGCGGGTTCGCGCTGACCGGCGAGACCGCCGCCGACGGCGTGGACGAGTTCCTGGCGAACCTGCCGTACACCACGCCGTTCGCCCCGCACGTCGATCGGCTCCGCGGTGACGGCCAGACGCTCGCGTTCACCGCCGCCGACACCGGCGACCGCTGGACGGTCGCCCTGGACAAGGACCGCTTCGGGTGGCGGCGCACCAGCGCCGCCGACGACGTCCACGCCGACGCGGCGGTCCGGGCCTCCACCGCGTCCGACCTGTACCTCTTCTTCTGGGGACGTCTCACGGCCGACCGCCCCGGGATCTCCGTCGCGGGGGACGGGGACCTGCTGGCCCGCTGGGTGGAGAACTCCGCGATCTGAGCCGTCCCCCCGGACGACCTTCACCCCGATCCCCGCCACCCTTGGCCACTCGGTGCCCGGACTGGGCGGCCACCGGTGCTGAGCCCTGTCAAGGGGCTCGGGCGGTGGCCGCCCAGGCGGCGCGGAGCGCGGTCGAGGGGTTAGGGGAGGGCCAGCATCTGGTCGAGGGCGACCCGGGCGTAGTGCGCGGTCTCCGGGTCCACCTCGATCCGGTTGACGACCTCGCCGCGGGCCAGGGACTCCAGCGACCAGACCAGGTGCGGCAGGTCGATGCGGTTCATGGTCGAGCAGAAGCAGACCGTCTTGTCGAGGAACATGACGTTCTTGTCCGGGTGGGCGTTCGCCAGCCGCCGGACGAGGTTCAGCTCCGTACCGACCGCCCAGGACGACCCGGACGGGGCGTTCTCGATCGTCCGGATGATGTACTCCGTCGAGCCGATCTGGTCGGCGTTGGTGACGACCTCGTGCTTGCACTCGGGGTGGACGAGCACGTTCACGCCGGGCACGCGCCGGCGGACGTCCTCGACCGAGTCGAGGCTGAACCGGCCGTGCACCGAGCAGTGCCCGCGCCAGAGGATCATCCGGGCGTCGCGGAGCTGCCGCCCGCTGAGCCCGCCCTCGGGACGGTGCGGGCTGTAGACGACGCAGTCGTCGAGGGAGAGGCCCATCTCCAGGACGGCCGTGTTGCGCCCGAGGTGCTGGTCGGGCAGGAACAGCACCTTCGAGCCCTTGGCGTAGGCCCAGTCCAGCGCGCGCTTGGCGTTGGACGAGGTGCAGACCACGCCGCCGTGGCGTCCCACGAACGCCTTGATGTCGGCGGAGGAGTTCATGTAGGTGACCGGCACGACGTCGTCGGCGATCCCGGCGTCCTCCAGCACCTCCCAGCACTCCTCGACCTGGTCGAAGGTGGCCATGTCGGCCATGGAGCACCCGGCCGCGAGGTCGGGGAGGACCACCTGCTGGTGCGCGGCGGTGAGGATGTCGGCGGACTCGGCCATGAAGTGGACGCCGCAGAACACCACGTACGGGGCGTCGGGTCGGGCCGCGGCCTGCTGGGCGAGCTTGAACGAGTCGCCGGTGACGTCGGCGAACTCGATCACCTCGTCCCGCTGGTAGTGGTGGCCGAGCACGAACACCTCGCCGCCGAGGGCGGCCTTGGCGGCGCGGGCGCGCTCCACCAGCTCCGGGTCCGAGGCGGGCGGCAGCTCGCCGGGACAGTCCACACCGCGCTCGCTGGCGGGGTCGGAACCGGTGCCGAGCAGCAGCAACGGAAGATCGCGTACGGGGGTGGTCACGGGATGCTCCCTCCTGCGACGGAGCCTTATCGTCGCTTTGACGACTAATCCTCGCACATGCCGGACGCGCCGCGACCGAGGTGTGAGCGAGGTCTCCCCGGGAAAGACCGGCGGGGAAAGGAATGGGCTTAGGTCGGGGTACGTTGTTCTGGGAACAGGACTCTGCGGAAGCGCCCCGAGCGGTTCCGCCGGCCGTCCTCCAGGAACTGTGAAGAACGTCGCCTCGGCGGCGCTGTAGACCCGGGAGCACACCACATGACGGTTTCGGGCGAGACCACGCAGGAGACCACGCAGCAGGGCGTCGTGCTGACCGACGCCGCGGCCGAGAAGGCGAAGGGCCTGCTGGAGCAGGAGGGGCGCGACGACCTGGCCCTCCGCGTCGCGGTCCAGCCGGGCGGCTGCTCGGGCCTGATCTACCAGCTGTTCTTCGACGAGCGCGAGATGGACGGCGACGTCGTCCAGGACTTCGACGGCCTGTCGGTCCGCGTCGACCGGATGAGCGCCCCCTACCTGACCGGCGCCACCATCGACTTCGTCGACAGCATCGAGAAGCAGGGCTTCACGATCGACAACCCCAACGCCTCGGGCTCCTGCGCCTGCGGCGACTCGTTCAACTGACCCACGGGTCCGGAAGGCCGGTGCGAACCAACGCGCCGGCCTTTTCGCATGCCCGCGCCCGCGCGGCGCTTCCTCCGCGTCCGTGGCGCTGCGTCGGTCGCGCTTTCCCCGCGTCCGTGGCGCTGCGTCGGTCGCGCTTTCCCCGCGTTCGCGGTGCTTCGCCCGCGTTCGCGGCCTGTGCTCGCCTGCGTCGTCGGGCGCGCTGACGGAGGCTCGCGGGTCCTTCGCGTCCCGGCGCCGGGACCCGCGGGGCGTCCGGATGTCCCCGGACGGACTCGCCGCTTCCGTTGCACGGGCCGCGGCGCCGGGAAGTAGCCTCTTGGGGTTGTCCTACAGCCGGTGACAAGCCGGACGCCACACCACGAGGAGAGCGACGCCGTGCGCATCGCCGTAACCGGATCCATCGCGACCGACCATCTGATGACCTTCCCGGGACGCTTCACCGACCAGCTGATGCCCGACCAGCTCGACCGGGTCTCGCTGTCGTTCCTGGTGGACGAGCTGGAGATCCGCCGCGGCGGGGTCGCGGCCAACATCTGCTTCGGCATGGGCAGCCTCGGCCTGACGTCCTACCTGGTCGGCTCGGTCGGCGACGACTTCGCCGACTACCGCTCGTGGCTGGAGCGGCACGGCGTCGACTGCGGGTCGGTGCACATCTCCGAGCTGCACCACACCGCGCGGTTCCTGTGCACCACCGACCAGGACCAGAACCAGATCGCGAGCTTCTACACCGGCGCGATGAGCGAGGCCCGCGAGATCGAGCTGCGGCCGGTCGCCGACCGCGTCGGCGGGCTGGACCTCGTCCTGATCAGCCCGAACGACCCGCAGGCCATGCTCCGGCACAGCGACGAGTGCCGCACCCGGGGCATCCCGTTCGCCGCCGACCCGTCCCAGCAGCTCGCCCGGATGGACGGGATCGACGTCCGCCGCCTCCTCGACGGCGCCGCGTACCTGTTCACCAACGAGTACGAGAAGGCCCTCTGCGAGGAGAAGACCGGCTGGTCCGACGCCGAGATCCTGGAGCGGGTCGGCGTCCGGATCACCACGCTCGGCGCCAAGGGCACCGTGATCGACCGCGCGGGCGAGCAGGGCGTGCACGTCCCCGGCGTCGTGGTGGACAAGGTCGTCGACCCGACCGGCGGCGGCGACGCGTTCCGCGCCGGGTTCCTCACCGCCACGGCCTGGGGCCTCCCGCTGGAGCGCGCCGCGCAGGTCGGCAACCTCGTCGCCGCCCACGCCCTGGAGGTCCCGGGCGGCCAGG
The DNA here is from genome assembly GCF_003428695.1 of Actinomadura logoneensis. Lineage (GTDB taxonomy): Bacteria > Actinomycetota > Actinomycetes > Streptosporangiales > Streptosporangiaceae > Spirillospora > Spirillospora logoneensis. The sequence continues at coordinate 7,266 of NZ_QURH01000268.1, read as the reverse complement.
AGTACACGATCGTCAAGGAGCGCTTCCTGGGCCGCTTCTCCGCCACCTACGGCGAGGACGCCGCCGCCGAGGTGGCCCCGCACCTGTCCTGAACGCCCGCCGCGCCCCGCGCCGGCCGCCCGTGACCATGGAGGCCCGCGCCAGGGACGTGTCAGCCGAGGACGTGTGACCGGAGCCCCGGACGCGCCGCCGAAGAGCGGTCGCGGCCCGGGGCTCCGCTCCTCCTGACCGCGAAGGTCAGTAGGAGCGGCGGATGTGGAAGCCCCAGCCGCCCTGGGGGAGGGGCTCCTCCCAGACGAACTCCTGGGACTTCATGCGGCACCAGGCGGGGACGTCGGTGTGCGCGGCGGGGTCGTCGGCGAGGACGGCGACGACCTGGCCGACCGGGATCTCGCGGATCCGCTCGGCCAGCATGATGATCGGGATCGGGCACTTGCGGCCCAGCGCGTCGATGACCAGCACCGGGGGCGTGGCCCCGGGCGGCGCGACCGGCGGCGGCGGGACGGCGGCCTGCGGCGGCGCCTCGTCCTTGCGCGAGCGACCTCGGAACCTCATCGGCGCGTCCGCCTTCCCGTCCTCGCGGTGGTCGTGGGGGTCATGCGCCGGTCACCCCGGCGGCGGCGCGCAGGCGCGCCACGGCGTCCGGCAGCACGGCGAGGAACCGCTCCACGGCGGACGGCTCCGCGCCGCGCGGCAGCGATACCCGGACGTTCCCGTGCGTAATCACGCCCATCGCCTCCAGAACATGACTCGGACGCAGCGTATCGGCCGTGCACGAGCTGCCGGACGAGACGGCGAAACCCAGCCGGTCCAGTTCGGTCAGCAGCGCCTCGCCCTCCACGTAGAGGCACGAGAACGTGACCAGGTGCGGCAGCCGCCGGACCGGGTCGCCGACGACCTGGACGTCCGGCACCGTCGCGGGCACCCGTTCCCTCACCAGGTCGACGAGCCCGGACAGCCGGGCGTTCTCCGCGGGCGCCCCGGCGGCCGAGGCCTCCAGCGCGGCGGCGGCCCCGATGATCGCCGGGACGTTCTCGAAGCCGGGGACGCGCCGCCCCTCACGCTCGTCCTCCGGCAGCGGGGAGCGCCAGCGGGTGCCCTTCCGGACGACCAGGACCCCCACGCCGGGCGGCCCGCCCCACTTGTGCGCCGACGCGGTCAGCAGCGACCAGCCGTCCGGGACGGGTATCCGGCCGGCCGACTGCGCGGCGTCCACCAGCAGCGGCACGCCCGCCGCCCGGCACGCCTCGGCCGCCTCCGCGACCGGCTGCACCGTCCCGACCTCGTGGTTGGCCGACTGGAGGCAGGCGAGCGCGGTGTCGGGGCGCAGCGCCGCCGCGAACTCCGCCGGATCGACGCGTCCGGTCTCGTCCACCCCGACGACCGCGACCTCGCCGCCGTCCCGCTCGTGGGCCTCGGCGGCGTGCAGAACGGCGGAGTGCTCCACCGCGCTCACCACCAGGTGCCGCCCGACACGCCGACGCGACCGCAGCGCGCCGAGGACGCCGAGGTGGACGGCCTGGGTGCCGGACGTGGTGAACGCCACCTCGTCGGCCCGGACCCCGAGGACGGCCGCGACCCGCGCGCGGGCGCGGTCGAGCTCCAGCCGGGCCGAGCGCGCCGCGCCGTACAGCCGCGCGGGATCGGCCCAGGCCGAGTCGAGGGCGGCGAGCATCGCGGACCGCGCCGCGGGGTGCAGGGGTTCGGCGGAGGCGGCGTCGAAATAGCCGGTCAGCACGGCGTCCTCCGGCCGCCGGGGCGGGGACGCGCCGGACGGCCGGAGCCGCCCGGGACCGCCGCCGCGCCGAAACCGACACGCGACCGGACGCGGGACATCACGCGGGACCGGACGCGGGGTCTGACACAGGGCCGGACGCGGGGTCTGACAGCACTTGCTCGAGCCACGCCAGAACCCTAACCGGGCACCCCGGGAGGGGAGTCGCGGACCCTCGCGCTAGTGTGTCCCCCAAACGTGTAACAACTGATCTCACCGCCCGGGAGTTCCCTGGGCTCTCATCCGTGGGGAAGGCATTCCGTGAGTCCGACCCGCTCTGGGGAGCGGCGTACGCCTGTGCGCAGTCGCCGCGCAATCAAAAGCGCCGGCGCGCTAGGTCTGCTGGCGCTGTCCGCAACCGCGTGCAGCGGTCAGGCGTCCCGCCTGGGCATGCCCGAGCCGATCAGCGACCAGGCCGAGCGCATGCTGAAGCTCTGGCAGGGCTCCTGGATCGCTGCGTTCTCGGTGGGCGCCGTCGTCTGGGGCCTGATCATCTGGGCGGTGCTGTTCCACCGCAAGCGCTCCAGCGACCTGCCGCCGCAGGTCCGCTACAACATGCCGATCGAGATCCTGTACACCGCGGTCCCGTTCGTGATCATCGGCGTGCTGTTCTACTTCACCGCGCGCGACGAGTCCTACGTCGAGAAGACCACCAAGAACCCGGCGGTCACCGTCGACGTGACGGGCTTCCAGTGGAGCTGGCAGTTCGACTACAAGGAGAAGGAGGGCGGTCAGGAGAAGACCGTCGCCTCCGTGGTCGGAACCCCGGTCGCGCCGAACGCCCCGCAGGGCGCGAAGCCCGTCATGGTCGTCCCCTCGGACCGGACGATCCGCGTGCGGCTGCACGCCAATGACGTCATCCACTCGTTCTGGGTGCCGGCGCTCCTCTACAAGAAGGACGTCATGCCGGGCTACACCAACGAGTTCGAGTTCACGGCTCGCAAGCAGGGCGTCTACGAGGGCCGCTGCGCCGAGCTCTGCGGCGTGGACCACAGCCGGATGCTGTTCCAGCTCCAGGTGGTCTCGCCCGACCAGTACAACACATGGCTGGCAGGCCAGAAGGCCAAGGCGGCGGGGGGTGTCAAGTGACCGCGATCAGCCACGCGCCGACCGCGACGGTCGCCGCGTCCAGGACCCGCAAGGGTCGTCTGGTCGCCGACTGGATGTCGACGACCGACCACAAGAAGATCGGGTACCTGTACCTGATCACCTCGTTCATCATGTTCCTGTTCGGCGGAGTCCTCGCGCTGGTCATGCGCGCGGAGCTGTACAAGCCGGGTCTGCAGGTCGTGAGCAACGAGCAGTTCAACCAGCTCTTCACGATGCACGGCACGGTCATGCTGCTGATGTTCGCGACCCCGCTGTTCGCGGGCTTCGCGAACGTGATCATGCCGCTGCAGATCGGCGCGCCGGACGTCGCGTTCCCGCGCATGAACATGCTGGCCTACTGGCTGTTCCTGTTCGGCTCGCTGATCGCGCTCGCGGGCTTCCTGACCCCGGGCGGCGCCGCCAGCTTCGGCTGGTTCGCCTACGCCCCGCTGTCGGACGCCGTCCGCTCGCCGGGCATCGGCGGTGACATGTGGGTGATGGGCCTGGCCATGTCGGGCTTCGGCACGATCATGGGTGCGGTCAACTTCATCACGACCATCCTGTGCATGCGCGCCCCGGGCATGACCATGTTCCGGATGCCGATCTTCACCTGGAACATCCTGCTGACCTCGATCCTGGTCCTGCTGGCGTTCCCCGTCCTGGCCGCGGCGCTGCTGGCCCTGGAGGCCGACCGCAAGTTCGGCGCGCACGTCTACGACGCCTCGCACGGCGGCGCACTGCTCTGGCAACACCTCTTCTGGTTCTTCGGCCATCCAGAGGTGTACATCATCGCCTTGCCCTTCTTCGGCATCGTGACCGAGATCCTGCCGGTGTTCAGCCGCAAGCCGATCTTCGGTTACATCGGCCTGGTCTTCGCGACCATCTCGATCGCGGGCCTGTCCATCACGGTGTGGGCGCACCACATGTTCGTCACCGGCCAGGTGCTGCTGCCGTTCTTCTCGTTCATGACGTTCCTCATCGCCGTCCCGACAGGCGTGAAGTTCTTCAACTGGGTCGGAACGATCTGGCGAGGGCAACTCACGTTCGAGACGCCGATGCTGTGGTCGCTGGGCTTCCTGGTCACCTTCCTGTTCGGCGGCCTGACCGGCGTCATCCTGGCGTCCCCGCCCATGGACTTCCAGCTCTCGGACTCCTACTTCGTGGTGGCGCACTTCCACTACGTCGTGTTCGGCACGGTCGTGTTCGCGATGTTCGCGGGCTTCTACTTCTGGTGGCCGAAGTTCACCGGCAAGATGCTGAACGAGCGGCTCGGCAAGATCCACTTCTGGCTGCTGTTCGTCGGCTTCCACGGCACGTTCCTGGTCCAGCACTGGCTGGGCGCCGCGGGCATGCCGCGCCGGTACGCCGACTACGCCAGCGAGTTCACCGGCCTGAACGAGGTCTCCACGATCTTCTCGTTCATCCTCGGCGCCTCCATGCTGCCGTTCTTCTACAACCTGTACATCACGTGGAAGAAGGGCAAGCGGGTCACGGTCGACGACCCGTGGGGCTACGGCTCGTCCCTGGAGTGGGCGACCTCCTGCCCGCCGCCGCGGCACAACTTCGACTCGATCCCGAAGATCCGGTCCGAGCGTCCGGCCTTCGACCTGCACCACCCGCACGTGGGTGCCAAGGGCGAGCCGATCAACATGTCCAACCGGGTCGCGCTCGTCTCCGAGGAGAAGGCCGGCCACGCCGCGGAGACGGAGGAGTAGCAGCCGATGCGCGTACAGGCGTTCATGTTCTACGGGTGTGCGGTCTTCTTCCTCGCCACCGACGTCGTCTACTGGCTCTGGTCGAAGGACTGGACCGGCACCACGGTGCTGGCCCTGGCGTTCGGCCTGGCGGGTCTGATCGGCTTCTACGTCCACTTCACCATCCGGCGGCTCGAGGGCGGCAACGGCGGCCCGCTGTACGAGGACGACCCCGAGGGTGAGATCGCGGACGCCGCCGGCGAGCTGGGCTTCTTCAGCCCGCACTCGTGGTGGCCGCTGTACATCGGCGGATCCGCCGCGTTCGTCTCGCTCGGCATGGTGTTCGGCTGGTGGATGGTGCTGCTCGGCGGCGCCGGCCTGCTGCTGTCGACCGTGGGCCTGGTCTTCGAGTACTACCGGGGGCACTTCGCCCACTGACGGCGGTCCGACGACCCGCGCCGCGCGGGCCGGAACGGCGTTCCGGTAAAGCGGTCTTCAAAGGGGCCTGTGCCCGCGATCTCGCGGGTGCAGGCCCTTACATAATGAGCCCCCGTCCGGGGTACGACACTCTGCGAACAAGATCGTATCCGGACAGTGACAATCAAGCGGGGGTTCATCGGTGCGGGTCGGCAGGGTTGAGAGGACGGGCCGGGGCCGCCGCCGGGCCACACTGGGACTCGTCGGGGCGACGGTGGCGGCCGCGCTGGCCGCCGCGGGGCTGACGGGCTGCTCGGGCGGCGGGGCGGAACTGGGCAGGGACACCGCGGTGCGGCTGGACGTGTCGCCCGCGAGCGGCGGTGACGCGCTGCGGCCGGACACGGCGATCGAGATCGCCGCGGACCGGGGGACGGTCGAGAACGTGACCGTCCGGCACAAGGGAAATCCGGTGGTGGGCGATCTGAGCCCCGACCGGACGCGATGGAAGTCGCGCTGGGGGCTCGATCCAGGCACGGACTACTCGGTCACCGCGACCGCGCTGGGCCATGACGGGCGCACCAGGACGGTCACCACCGACTTCACCATCGCCAAGGTGCGCAAGGCGCTGGAGGCGTCGCTCGAGGCGCCCTACGACAAGGAGACCGTGGGCGTCGGCATCCCGATCATCCTGCGGTTCGGGCAGGGCGTCGGAGACCGGCGGGCGGTCGAGCGGTCGCTGGAGGTCACGTCCGCGAACCCGGTCGAGGGCGCCTGGCACTGGTTCGACGACCAGACCGTCGTGTTCCGGACGAAGCAGTACTGGCCGGCGCACACCAAGGTGTCGTTCCGCGCGCACCTGAGCGGTGTACGGGCCGGGAAGGGCTACTGGGGCGCCAAGGACGTGCGGGCCGACTTCCGCGTCGGCGACTCCCACATCAGCAAGGCGAGCGCCGTGACGCACATGATGTACGTCCGGAGCAACGGGCGGCTCGTCCGCAAGATCCCGGTGAGCATGGGCCGCGGCGGGGTGGAGAAGTACACCACCACCAACGGCGTCCACCTCACCATGGAGAAGGACGACCCGGTCATCATGGACTCGTCGACGACGGGATGCGGGCCGGGCTGCCCGGGGTACTACCGCGAGACGGTGTACGCGGCCGTCCGGATCTCCAACAGCGGCGAGTACGTGCACAGCGCGCCGTGGTCGGTCGGCGACCAGGGCAACTCCAACGTCAGCCACGGCTGCGTGAACGCCAGCCCGGAGAACGCGCGCTTCTTCTACAACCTCTCCTACCGCGGCGACCCGGTGCGCATCACCGGGACGTCCCGCGAACTGGAGCCCGACAACGGCTGGGGCTACTGGCAGGAGCCGTGGCAGAAGTGGGTGCAGGGCAGCGCCTTCAAGCAGGCCCTGAGCGTCGGGCCGCAGGGCAGCGCGCCGGTGCAGGCCAGCCCGGACGACGTCGCGAAGGCGGCGGGCGAGGCCCCGGCGCCGAGCGCGGCTCCGAGCGGGGTTCCGAGCGCGGCGCCCAGCGCGGTCCCGACTCCGGCGCCGAGCGCGATTCCGAGCGCCGTGCCGTCCGCGACGCCGAGCGCGGCTCCCGTGGCTCCGAACGTGTCTCCGGCGCAGCCGAACCGGGCGCCGGTGGCTCCGGGCGCTGAGCCCACGGGCCGGAGCGGTCCGCGTCCGGCTCCTGCGGGGGTGCCCACGGCCCAGGGCGCGGGGCCGCCGGGCCACTGACCGGGCCGCCGCTTCGGCGGAGAGACGGTACGGGCCGTCCGGTGATCACTCACTGGACGGCCCTGCCGCGTTGAGCGGTGCAGCGGATGGCGGGCGTAGCCGAGGGGCGTGCTGCGTCCGGTCAGGCCGTTCTCCGGCCCGTGCGGCGCGTCACGGCCGGGGCGTCACGGCCGGGCGAGCGGGGGCGGCTCGGGGACGTGGTGCGTCCGCGCCCAGTCGCGCGCCATGGCGATGCGCTCGGGCCCGGTCGGGTGGTCGGACCAGAGCTGGGTCTCCACGACGTCCGGCGTGAGCGTGGAGATGTTGCGCACCGACAGCTCGCGCTGCATGGTCGCGAAGGTCCTCGGGTCGCGGGTGAGGTCGAGGGCGTGCGCGTCGGCGCGGGCCTCGATGCGGCGGCTCACCAGGTTCTGCACCGGAGTCTCCAGCTGCGTCGCGACGGCGACCAGCGCGAGCACGAGCGCGAGGGCGCGCGGATCGCCCGCGCCCCGGTCGCGCGCCGACGGGTCGTCCGCGGCCTCCGCTCCGGTGGGGCGGCGGGACGCGGGCGG
>NZ_QURH01000290.1 GCF_003428695.1 Actinomadura logoneensis | reverse complement strand
GCGCTCGCGGACGAGGCCGCGGGCGGCGGGCCGGCCGCGCTGCGCGCGTTCGTGCTGGAGGTCGGGCGTCCGGTGCGGCCGATGCTCGCCGCGTCCGCGCCGACGGTCGCCGACGCGCTCGCCAAGATCGACGGACCGGCGGCGGTGGAGTGGAAGCTCGACGGCATCCGCGCCCAGATCCACGTCCGCGACGGCGAGGCGCGGGTGTTCACCCGCACCCTCGACGAGATCACGGACCGGCTGCCGGAGGTCACCGCCGCGGTGCGCGAGCTGCCCGTCCGGGACGCGGTGTTCGACGGCGAGCTGATCGCGCTGCGCGACGACGGCCGCCCGCACCCCTTCCAGGTCACCGCCGCGCGGACGGCCACCCGCACCCGCGGCGACGGCCCGCGGGTCCCGCTGTCGCTGTTCCTGTTCGACGTGCTGCGGCTGGACGGCGTCGACCTGCTCGACCGTCCCGACGCCGACCGGCACGCGGCGCTCATCGGGGCGGTCCCGGCGGCGCTGCTGATGCCCCGCACGGTCACCGCGGACGTCGCCGAGGCCGAGAAGGTCTTCGCGGACGCGCTCGCGCTCGGGCACGAGGGCGTCGTGGTGAAGGCCCCCGGCACGCCCTACGCGGCCGGACGGCGCGGCGCGGGCTGGATCAAGGTGAAGCCGCGGCACACCCTCGACCTGGTCGTGCTGGCCGTCGAGTGGGGCAACGGCCGCCGCCGCGGCTACCTGTCCAACCTGCACCTCGGCGCGCGCGACCCGGAGACCGGCGGGTTCGTGATGCTCGGCAAGACCTTCAAGGGCCTCACCGACGAACTGCTCGCCTGGCAGACCGAGAAGCTGCGCGCGCTCGCCGTCCGGGAGGACGCGCACATCGTCCACGTCCGGCCCGAGCTCGTCGTCGAGATCGCCTTCGACGGCCTCCAGACGAGCCCCCGGTACCCGGCCGGGCTGGCGCTGCGGTTCGCCCGCGTTCTGCGCTACCGCCCCGACAAGAGCGCCGCCGAGGCCGACACCATCGAGACCGTCCGAGCCCTGGCCCCCGAGGTCTCCGACTGACCCCAGGCCGCAGCCGACAGGCTGAACGGCGCGCAGCGGCCTCAGGGCCGGGGGCGGTGGGGTCAGGGTGGGGGGCGGCGGCGGGGGCGGCGGTCGGAGACGGCGGGGTCGCCGGTGCGGCCGGTGGCGGAGCGGCGGCGGCGCGCCTCGGGCGGGATGAGGTCGTGCCGTCCGGCGATGAACTCCTGGATCCAGATCTTGGCGCGGATGATCGGCCGCCGGTAGCGCTCCTCGCGCCGGACGGCCCGCCGGTACTTGCGCGAGCCCGGCGCGTACAGCCAGCGCGACCAGGGCGAGCCGGGCCGCGCCACCCGGATCGCGCCGAACACCAGCAGCGCGGGCACGAACAGGCCGAGCAGGCCGGTCCAGATCTTGCCCTTGAGCAGCGCGACCACCGCGAGCCCGAGGTTCGCGGTCACCGACGCCACGTAGACCACCAGCAGCACCGGGCGGGTGACGTCCTCGCTCGGCTGGGGCTGCTGGATGCCGGTCAGCCCGAGCGGGTGGACGCCGAGCAGCAGCAGCCCGGTCACGGCGATCGCGACGAACACCGCGTCCACCGAGGCGCGGCCCTTCTCCGTCCAGTAGACGTCCTGCAGGTGCAGGATGAGCGCGAACTCGTCCAGCACCAGGGCCGCGCCCATGCCGAAGACGCCCGCGGCGACGACGTTCGGCCACGCCCGCGCCTCCGGCAGCGCGAACCCCGCGACGCCGCCGAGCAGCATCAGCACCACGCCGAACACCACGTGGTGGATGTGCACGTCACCGGCCTTGACGTTGCGGAACCACCAGCGCACGTTCGCGCGGATCAGCCGGACGTTGACCCGGGTGAAGACGAACGTGACGATGAACGCCACGAAGAAGCAGAACAGCGGCAGCCGCCCGGTCTCGACGATCCGCCGCGTGAAGAAGTCGGCCATGCACCCCCCGTATCCCCATCATGCCCCGTGATCTGCGGCGATATCGTGAGACGGCAGGATGATCAATGAAGATCACATCCGAGGGGAGCGCACCGTGAGCCGCAACGTGGAGCACGTCGACCCGGTCTGCCGGGTCTGGATCGCCGAGGCGGTCCGGAAGGTCGAGGCCGACGCCAACCGCAGTGCGGACACGCACCTGCACGTCTTCCCGCTCCCGCCGGAGTGGGGCATCGACCTGTACCTCAAGGACGAGTCGGTCCACCCGACCGGGTCGCTGAAGCACCGGCTGGCCCGCTCGCTGTTCCTCTACGGCCTGGCGAACGGCTGGATCCGGGAGGGCACGACGATCATCGAGGCGTCGTCCGGCTCGACGGCGGTGTCGGAGGCGTACTTCGCGCGGCTGCTCGGGCTGCCGTTCGTCGCGGTGATGCCCGCGTCCACCAGCCCGGAGAAGATCGAGCTGATCGAGTTCTACGGGGGCCGCCCGCACCTGGTGGAGGACCCGACGACGATCTACGCCGAGTCGCGGCGGCTGGCCGCCGAGTGCGGCGGGCACTTCATGGACCAGTTCACCTACGCCGAGCGGGCCACCGACTGGCGGGCCAACAACAACATCGCCGCGTCGATCTTCGAGCAGCTCGAGCTGGAGCGCTACCCCGAGCCCGCCTGGATCGTGGTCGGCGCGGGGACGGGCGGCACGTCCGCGACGATCGGGCGGTACGTCCGGTACCGGCGGTTCCAGACGCGGGTCGCGGTGGTGGACCCGGAGGGCTCGGCGTTCTTCGGCGCGTTCCAGGACGGCGACACCTCCCGCACCGCGCCCGGCTCGCGGATCGAGGGCATCGGCCGGCCGCGGGTCGAGCCGTCCTTCCTGCCGACCGTGATCGACCGCATGATCCAGGTGCCGGACGCGGCGTCGGTCGCGGCGATGCGCTGGACGAACGAGGTGACCGGCCGCAACACCGGCGGCTCCACCGGCACGAACATGTGGGGCGTGTGCGAGCTGATCGCCGAGATGCGCCGCACCGGGCAGCGCGGCAGCGTGGTCACCCTGATCTGCGACGGCGCGGAGCGGTACCGGCACACCTACTGCTCGGACGCGTGGCTGGCCGAGCAGGGCCTGGACATCGCCCCCTACCTGGCGGCGCTGCGCGACTTCGTGAAGACCGGCGAGATGCCCGTTGGGATCTGACCGTCGCGGGTAGGACGGGTGGACGGCCGCGGGTCCGGCGCGGATGGGCGGCGGGCCCGCGGTCCCCACGTCCCGCGCGGCGCGCGGGTCAGCCGCTGAGCTTGATGGGGTTGACCAGGTCGGCGTAGATCAGCAGGCCGCCCATGACGATCAGCACGGCCGCCATCACGTAGGTCACCGGCAGCGCCTTGGCGACGTCCACGTAGCCGGGGTCGGGACGGCGGGTCAGCCGCGCGAAGCCCTTCTTCAGCGCCTCCAGCAGCGCGCCCGCCATGTGGCCGCCGTCCAGCGGCAGCAGCGGGATGAGGTTGAACAGGCCGACGGCGAGGTTCAGCGAGCCGAGCAGCCCGATGAACGCGCTGACCTTCTGCAGGGTGGTGAGGTTCTTGGACGCGGCGACCTCGCCGCCCATCCGGCTCACCCCGACGACGCCGACCGGGCCGTTCGGGTCGCGCTTCTCGTCGCTGAACGCCGCCTTCCAGATGCCGACCATCTTCTGCGGCATGTTCACCAGCGCCTGGACGGTGCGCCCGGTCATGTCGCCCATGGTGCTGGCGACCGCGCCCGGGCCCGTCCGGACGAACGGCTCGGTGGGCGTGATGCCGAGGAAGCCGACCTCGACGGTCTTGTCGACGTTGTCCAGATCGACCATCTTGTTGCGGATGATCGGGGCCGTGGCGCGGATGTCGTGCCCGTCGCGGCGGATGTCGAGGGTGACCGTCCGGCCCGCCGAGTCGCGGATCAGCCGCTGCAGCTGGCCGTACGAGGTGATCTTGTGGCCGTCGAACGCGGTGATCCGGTCGCCGGCCCGCAGCCCGGCCTGCGCGGCGGGCGTGAGCGGCGCGCTCGGGGGGCACTCGGTGACGGTCTGGCCCGCGCTCACCACGCACTTGGACACCGACTGGACCACCGGCTGCGGGGTCTGCCGCCCGATCCCCATCAGCAGGATCGAGAAGAACAGCACCGCCAGGACGAGGTTCATGGCCGGGCCGCCGAACATGATCAGCAGCTTCTGCCACCACTTCTTGGAGTAGAACACCCGGTCCTCGTCGCCGGGCCGGACCTCCTCCAGCGCCGCGCCGCGGGCGTTCTCGATGAGCCCCTGCCACGGGCCGGTGGACACCTGCCGCACCTGGCCGGGCGCGTCGCCGCGGCGCGGCGGCAGCATCCCGATCATGCGGATGTAGCCGCCGAGCGGGATCCACTTGACGCCGTACTCGGTCTCACCGCGCCGGAAGGACCACATCGTCGGGCCGAACCCCACCATGAACTGCGGCACGCGCACGCCGAACAGCTTGGCGAAGCTCATGTGGCCCAACTCGTGCAGGGCGATCGACACGAGCAGGCCGAAGAACAGGATGAGCACCCCCGCCAACCAGAACACGCTTCCCCGTCCTCCCGGTGATCTCCAGCAACCCACCCAGGGTACGTCAGAAGGCCGTGGCCGACCCCGTACAACGCCATACCCCGCCGGGTGGGGACATCCCCGGCCCCCGCACCGCGTTGATCAGGCGAGGCACCGCGGCGGTCAGGCGAGGCACCGCGGCGGTCAGGCGAGGCACCGCGGCGGTCAGGCGAGGCACCGCGGCGGTCAGGCGAGGCACCGCGGCGGTCAGGCGAGGCACCGCGGCGGTCAGGCGAGGCACCGCGGTGATCAGGCGAGGCACCGCGAGGTGGTCAGGCGAGGAAGCCGCGCAGGAGGGCGGCGGTGCCGTCCAGGTGCTCGGCGACGGCCCGGCGGGCGGCGGCGGGATCGCCGGCGAGGACGGCCCCGGCGATGGCCTCGTGCTGCGCGGCGGCGTGCGCGATGTTGGCGTCCAGCACGGGGATCGCGTTCAGCAGGTCGGTGACCCGCATCCGCGCGTCCGCGCAGGCGGCCACGAGCGTGGGCGAGCCGGTCAGCTCGGCGATGGTCAGGTGGAAGAGGGTGTCGAGGCGCCGGTAGTCGTCCGGCCCGGCGGCGTTGAGGTCGTCCAGCCGGGCGCGGAGCAGGGCGCGCCGCCCGGCGGTCAGGGGCGTGGACGCGGCGATCTGCGCCGCGCCGGTCTCGACGGCGAGCCGGAAGGTCAGGGTGTCGTGCAGGTCGTCGCCCATCGCGATGAGCGCGCGGCGCAGGTCGGTCCGCTTCGGGCGCGGTCGCCGGTAGGTGACGAAGGTGCCGCCCGCCCGTCCGCGCCGGGACTCCACGTACCCCTCCTGCGCGAGGACGCGGATCGCCTCGCGCAGCGTGACCCGGCTGACGCCGAGCAGCGGCGCCAGCTCGCGCTCGGGCGGCAGCCGCTCGCCCCGGTCCACCACGCCGAGCTTGATCGCCTGGAGCAGCCGCTCGACGGTCTCCTCGAACGCGTTGCCCGCGCGGACCGGCCGGAACACCGCCTCGCTGAGCGGCGTCCGCGCCGTGTCACCCCCCGGCGTCCGCGCGGGGCCGTCCGGCGCGGGGTCGTCCGGGGCCGTGCGCGGGCGGTCGTCCGGCGGCGTGCGGCCGGTCGCGATCTCCTCCACAGGCCCCACGGTACCGGCGGATTCTTCGGTCCCCGCCCCTTGACGGGACGCCCCGCAGAATCATTAATGGTCTGACATTAGCCCGTTTACCGACGGGCGCCGACCCCGCGCGAGGAGGCGCCGTGAGCCTCGACGAACACGCCCCGACCCTCTCCGACGACGAACGACGCCTGCACGAGCTGGGGTACGCCCAGGAGCTGCGGCGGTCCATGTCCGGCTTCGCCAACTTCGCGGTCTCGTTCACGATCATCTCGGTGCTCACCGGCTGCCTCACCTCCTACACGATCGGCCTCAAGGGCGGCGGCCCGGTGGTGATCACCTGGGGCTGGCCCGCCGTCGGCGTGATGACGCTGCTGGTCGCGCTCGCGATGGCCGAGGTCTGCTCCAGCTACCCGACCGCGGGCGGCCTGTACTACTGGGCCGCCAAGCTCGCCCCGCGCAACGCCGCGGCCTGGTCCTGGTTCACCGGCTGGTTCAACTTCACCGGGCAGGTCGCGGTAACGGCCGGGATCGTCTACGGCTCGGCCGCCTTCCTGAACCCGCTGCTGGACGACCGGTTCGGGTACGCGGTGTCGCCCGGCCACACGTTCCTGCTGTTCGCGGTGCTGCTGGTCGTGCACGCCCTCGTCAACCAGTTCGGGGTCCGGCTGGTGGCGCTGCTGAACGGCGTCAGCGTGTGGTGGCACGTCATCGGGGTCGCGGTCGTCCTCGGGGTGCTGGCGTTCAAGCCGTCCCACCACCAGAGCGCGGGGTTCGTGTTCACGAAGTTCGTGAACCAGACGGGCTGGCAGTACGGGTTCTACGCCGCGCTGATCGGGTTGCTGCTGTCGCAGTACACGCTGACGGGGTACGACGCGTCCGCGCACATGACCGAGGAGACGCACGACGCGGCCCGCTCGGGGCCGCGCGGCATCGTGAACTCGGTGCTGATCTCGATCGTGGCGGGCTGGCTGCTGCTGCTCGGCATGACGTTCGCGATCGGCGACTACGCCAAGGCCGCCGCCGAGGGGCCCGCCCAGATCTTCACGTCCGCGACCGGGCGGTCCCTCGGGGACGTGCTGATCATCATCTCGTTCGGCGCGCAGTTCTTCTGCGGGATGGCCTCGGTGACCGCCAACTCCCGGATGATCTACGCGTTCTCGCGGGACGGCGCGCTGCCCCTCTCCGGCGTCTGGCACCGCATCAACGCGCGCACCCGCACCCCCACCAACGCGATCTGGCTCGCCGCGGCCTGCGCGTTCGTGCTGGCGCTGCCCGCGCTGTGGAACTACACCGCCTACCTCGCCGTCACGTCCGTCGCCGTGATCGGGCTCTACATCGCCTACGTGATCCCGACGTTCCTGCGGCTGCGGCAGGGCGACGCGTTCGAGCGCGGCCCGTGGCACCTCGGCCGCTGGAGCCGTCCGATCGGGACGGTCGCGGTGCTGTGGGTCGTGCTGATCTCGGTGCTGTTCATGCTGCCGCCCGCCGATCCGATCACCACCGACAGCTTCAACTACGCGCCGGTCGCGCTCGCGGCCGTCCTCGGCGGCGCGGCGCTGTGGTGGGTGCTGTCGGCGCGCCGCTGGTTCACCGGGCCGAAGGTGCAGGGCAGCGCCGAGGAGCTGGCCGCCATCGAGGACGAGCTGAAGGGGATCGGGTGAGCGCCCGCATGGACCTGGACGAGCTGCGCGACGAGGCCGCCGCCGGACGGATCGACACCGTCGCCATCGCGATCGCGGACATGCAGGGGCGGCTCCAGGGCAAGCGGCTGTCGGCGCGGTACTTCCTGGACGAGGTCGCCCGGCACGGCTCGGAGGGCTGCGACTACCTGCTCGCCGTGGACGTGGACATGAACACCGTGGACGGCTACGCGATGTCGTCCTGGGAGCGCGGGTACGGCGACTTCGTGATGCGGCCCGACCTGGCGACGCTGCGGCGGCTGCCGTGGCAGGAGGGCGCGGCGCTCGTGCACGCCGACGTCGGCCGGCCGGACGGCTCGGACGTCGCGGCGTCCCCCCGGCAGATCCTGCGCCGCCAGCTCGACCGGCTCGCCGAGCGCGGCTGGACGGCGTTCGCGGGCACCGAGCTGGAGTTCGTCGTCTACACCGACAGCTACGAGGACGCCTGGAACCGCGGGTACCGCGACCTCACCCCGGCGAACCAGTACAACGTGGACTACTCGCTGCTCGGCGGGGCGCGGGTCGAGCCGCTGCTGCGGCGGATCCGGCTCGCGATGGAGGGCGCGGGCATGTACGTCGAGTCCGCCAAGGGCGAGTGCAACCTCGGGCAGCACGAGATCGCCTTCCGCTACGCCGACGCGCTGACGACCTGCGACAACCACGTCCTGTACAAGACCGGCGCCAAGGAGATCGCCGCGCAGGAGGGCATGGCGGTCACGTTCATGGCCAAGCCGAACGAGCGCGAGGGCAACTCCTGCCACATCCACCTGTCGCTGCGGGACGCCGACGGGCGGCCCGTCCTCGCCTCGCCGGACGGCGAGCACGGCCTGTCGGACCTCGGCCGGGCCTTCGTCGCCGGCCAGCAGGCCCTGATGCCGGACCTCACCCTGCTCTACGCGCCGACGATCAACTCCTACAAGCGGTACCAGCCCGGCTCGTTCGCGCCGACCGCGATCAAGTGGGGGCCGGACAACCGGACCTGCGCGCTGCGCCTGGTCGGGCACGGGCCGTCCCTGCGGATCGAGAACCGGACGCCCGGCGGCGACGTGAACCCCTACCTGGCCGTCGCCGGGATGGTCGCGGCCGGGCTGCACGGCATCGACCACGGCCTGCCGCTGGACGAGCCGTACACGGGCAACGCCTACGCCTCCGACGCGCCCGCGGTCCCCCGGTCGCTGCGCGACGCCGCCGCCCGCTGGTCGGCGAGCGCCGCCGCGGCCGACGCCTTCGGCAAGGAGGTCGTGGAGCACTACGCCAACTACGCCCGCGTGGAGCTGGACGCCTTCGACCGGGCCGTCACCGACTGGGAGTTGTTCCGCGGCTTCGAACGCCTGTGACCGCGAGCGATGTGACTCCGAGACATGTGACTCCGCAGCCCGCGACTGCGAAGCCCGCGACTCCGACTGTGACTTCACCGAGGAAAGGGGCCCGCCGTTGCCCGCGAACGCCGGTTCGGACGGGAGAGGTGCGCGCTTGGACCTGGTCAACCCCGCGACCGAGGAGATCATCACGTCCGTGGCGATGGCGTCGGTCCCCGAGACCGACCTGGCCGTCCGGCGGGCGCGGCGCGCGTTCGACGGCTGGCGGCGGGTCTCCCCCGGCGACCGGGCGCGGCTGCTGCGGCGCTTCGCCGAGCTGGTGGACGACCACGCCGGGGAGCTCGCCGGCCTGGAGGTGGCCGAGGCCGGCCACCCGGTCGCGCAGGCCCGCTGGGAGGCCGGGAACCTCCGCGACGTCCTGCACTACTACTCCGCCGCGCCCGAGCGGCTGACCGGGCGGCAGATCCCGGTGCCGGGCGGGCTGGACGTCACGTTCCACGAGCCGCTGGGCGTGGTCGGGCTGATCGTCCCGTGGAACTTCCCGATGCCGATCCTCGGCTGGGGCCTGGCCCCGGCGCTGGCGGCCGGGAACACGGTGATCGTCAAGCCCGCCGAGGCGACGCCGCTGACCGCGCTGCGCGTCGGGGAGCTGGCGCTGGAGGCCGGCCTGCCCGCCGACGTGGTGACCGTCCTGCCCGGCGAGGGCCCCGTCGTGGGACGGCGGCTCGCCGAGCACCCGGACGTCGCGAAGATCGCCTTCACCGGCTCCACCCGCGTCGGGCGGGAGCTGATGGCGGCGTGCGCGGCGGGCGTCAAGCGGCTCACCCTCGAACTCGGCGGCAAGAGCGCCAACATCGTCTTCGCGGACGCCGACCTGGAGAAGGCCGCCGCCACGGCCCCCGGCGCGGTCTTCGACAACGCCGGGCAGGACTGCTGCGCCCGCTCCCGCATCCTCGTCCAGCGCCCCGCCTACGACCGGTTCATGGAACTGCTCGAACCGGCCGTCCAGGCCGTCGCCGTGGGTGATCCCCTGGACGAGGGGACGCAGGTCGGGCCGCTGATCACCGGCGCGCACCGGGCCCGCGTCGCCGGCTACGTCCCGGACGGCCCGCTGGTGGCGATCCGCGGCCGGGCCCCGTCCGGCAAGGGGTTCTGGTACCCGCCGACCGTCCTGGCCGGGGACGGCGTGACCGACCTGCCCGCCTGGCGCGAGGAGGTCTTCGGGCCGGTCGCGGTCGTCGTCCCGTTCGAGGACGAGGCCGACGCCGTCCGGATCGCCAACGACACCCCGTACGGCCTGTCCGGGTCGATCTGGACTCGCGACGTCGGCCGCGCCTTCCGGATGTCCCGGGCGGTCGAGGCGGGGAACCTGTCGGTCAACTCCCATTCCTCGGTCCGCTTCTGGACCCCGTTCGGCGGCTTCAAGCAGTCCGGCCTCGGCCGCGAGCTGGGCCCGGACGCCCTGGCCGCCTTCACCGACACCAAGAACGTCTTCGTCTCCACGGAGGAGTAGCGTGCAGCGATTCGAGGGCCGCACCGCCGTCGTCACCGGCGGCGCGAGCGGCATCGGCCTGGCCACCGTCCGGCGGCTCGCCGCCGAGGGCGCGCGGGTCGTCGTCGCCGACCTGGACGAGGCCGGCGGCCGGAAGGCGGCCGAGGAGACCGGCGGGCTGTTCGTCCGGACCGACGTCACGTCGGAGGACGACGTGCGGGCGCTGTTCCGGGCCGCCCACGACGCCTACGGCCGGATCGACGTCGCGTTCAACAACGCGGGCATCTCCCCGCCGGACGACGACTCGATCCTGGAGACCGGCCTGGACGCCTGGCGCCGCGTCCAGGAGGTCAACCTGACCAGCGTCTACCTGTGCTGCAAGCACGTGATCCCGTACATGCGGGAGCAGGGGAAGGGGTCGATCATCAACACGGCGTCGTTCGTCGCGGTGATGGGCGCGGCGACCTCGCAGATCTCCTATACCGCGTCCAAGGGCGGCGTGCTGGCGATGTCGCGGGAGCTGGGCGTCCAGTTCGCCCGCGAGGGCATCCGCGTCAACGCCCTCTGCCCCGGCCCGGTCTCGACGCCGCTGCTGCGGGAGCTGTTCGCCAAGGACCCGGAGAAGGCGGCCCGGCGGCTCGTCCACATCCCCGCCGGGCGCTTCGCCGAGCCGGAGGAGATCGCGGCGGCGGTCGCGTTCCTGGGCTCGGACGACGCGTCCTTCGTCACCGCGTCGGAGTTCCTGGTGGACGGCGGCATCTCGGGCGCCTACGTGACCCCCCTCTAGATCGACATCCTCCCCGGTGGACAAAGGGAACAACTCGGCTGGTAGGCGGTCTGGGCGCGCTGGTACATTGCGGGCAGCCGTTGATCCCGCGCGGGAGAGTGCCCCCGTCGCCAGCGGTGGCCGCCGAAGGAGCAACTCCTCCCCGGAACCTCTCAGGCCCCACGGACCGCGCGGACCAGGCGACCTCTGGAAAGCGAGGGCGTCCCGCGCCCTCCGCCGAAGGTGAAAGCCCCGCGCCCCGGGGTGAAACTCTCAGGCCCGATGACAGAGGGGGAGGCACCGAGCCGCCCGGTGCGCGAGTGGGACCATTGACGGGAAGTCCACGCGCGCCCCGCGACCAAGGAGCCAGACCCATGTCCGCCGATCCGACTCCGAAGAAGACGCCGCTCTACGACGTCCACGCCGCGCTGGGCGCGAACCTCGTCGACTTCGCGGGCTACCTCATGCCGCTCCGGTACGCGAGCGAGACCGCCGAGCACAAGGCCGTCCGGACCGCCGCCGGGCTGTTCGACCTCTCCCACATGGGCGAGATCTTCGTCACCGGGCCGCAGGCCGCCGCCGCCCTGGACGCCGCGCTGGTCGGCAACATCTCCCCGATGGCCGTCGGCAAGGCCCGCTACACCATGATCTGCCGGGAGGACGGCGGCGTCCTGGACGACCTGATCGTCTACCGGCTGGCCGCCGAGACCTACCTGGTCGTGGCCAACGCCGCCAACGTCTCGGTCGTCCTGGACGCGCTGACCGCGCGCGCCGAGGGCTTCGAGGCCGAGGTGGACGACCGGTCCGCCGCCTACGCGCTGATCGCGCTCCAGGGCCCGGACGCGCAGGACATCCTGCTGCGCTTCACCGACGCGCCGCTCGCGGACCTGAAGTACTACGCCATCCTGTCCGGCGTGGTGGCCGGGGCGGACGCGCTGATCGCCCGCACCGGCTACACCGGCGAGGACGGCTTCGAGCTGTTCGTCGCCGCCGCCGACGCGGTGAAGCTGTGGAACACCCTGGCCGAGGTCGAGGGGGTCGTGCCGGCAGGGCTGTCGGCGCGCGACACCCTGCGCCTGGAGGCCGGGATGCCGCTCTACGGCAACGAGCTGACCACCGAGACCACGCCGTTCGAGGCGGGGCTCGGCCGGGTGGTGAAGTTCGAGAAGAACGGGGACTTCGTCGGGCGGTCGGCGCTGGCCGCGCGTGCGGAGGCCGCCGCAGGCCGTAGGCTCGTGGGACTGGTGGCCCGCGGGCGGAGGGCGCCCCGCAAGGGGTACGCGGTCGTCGGCCCGGACGGCACGCCGTGCGGGGTGGTGACCAGCGGCGCTCCGTCGCCCACACTGGGCAGGCCGATCGCCATGGCCTACCTGGACGCCTCGGTCCCCGAGGGCACGTCCGAGCTGGCCGTGGACGTCCGCGGCCGGCACGAGCCGGTCGACGTCGTCGCCCTGCCTTTCTACAAGCGTTCCTGAAACCCTGGAGAGAGAACAACCGTGAGCGTTCCGGAGCAGCTCCGTTACAGCGAAGAGCACGAGTGGGTCGCCGGCCTCGACAACGAGGACGGCATCGTCACCGTCGGCATCACCCAGCACGCCGCCGACGCCCTCGGCGAGATCGTCTTCCTCGAGCTCCAGCCGGGCGAGGGCGAGACGGTCGAGGCCGGCGAGAGCTGCGGCGAGGTGGAGTCCACCAAGTCCGTCAGCGAGCTCTACTCCCCGGTCACCGGCGAGATCACCGCGATCAACGCGTCGGTCATCGACGAGCCCAAGGTGATCAACGACGACCCGTACGGCGAGGGCTGGATCTTCAAGGTCAGGATCACCGACGAGCCCGGCGACCTGCTGGACGCCGACGCCTACAACAAGCTCACCGAGGAGTCCTGACCGTGGCCTCCCCCACGTCGAACCCGTCCTCGCACCCGTCGTCGCACGACGCGCCGCTGGCGGAGGTCGATCCGGAGGTCGCCGCCGCGGTCGCCGACGAGCTGCACCGCCAGCAGTCGACCCTCGAGATGATCGCCTCGGAGAACTTCACGCCGGTCGCGGTGCTGGAGGCCCAGGGGACGGTCCTCACCAACAAGTACGCCGAGGGCTACCCGGGCCGCCGCTACTACGGCGGCTGCGAGTACGTGGACGTCACCGAGCAGCTCGCCATCGACCGGGCCAAGGCCCTGTTCGGCGCCGAGTTCGCCAACGTCCAGCCGCACTCGGGCGCGCAGGCCAACACGGCCGTGTACTTCGCGCTGCTGGAGCACGGCGACACGATCCTGGGCCTGGACCTGGCGCACGGCGGCCACCTGACCCACGGCATGCGGCTCAACTACTCCGGCAAGGTCCTCAACGTGGTGCCCTACCACGTCCGCGAGGACGACGGCCGGGTGGACATGGACGAGGTCGCGCGCCTCGCCGGGGAGCACCGGCCGAAGATGATCGTGGCGGGCTGGTCGGCCTACCCGCGGCAGCTCGACTTCGCCCGGTTCCGCGAGATCGCCGACTCGGTTGACGCGCTGCTCATGGTGGACATGGCCCACTTCGCGGGCCTGGTCGCCGCCGGGCTGCACCCCTCGCCCGTCCCGCACGCCCACATCGTCACGACGACCACGCACAAGACCCTCGGCGGTCCGCGCGGCGGCCTGATCCTGGCGAAGGAGGAGTACGGCAAGAAGATCAACTCGGCCGTGTTCCCCGGCATGCAGGGCGGCCCGCTGGAGCACGTGATCGCCGCCAAGGCGGTCGCGCTCAAGGTCGCGGCGTCGGAGGAGTTCGCCGACCGGCAGCGCCGCACCCTGGAGGGCGCCCGCATCCTGGCCGAGCGGCTGCTCGGCGACGACGCGGCGAAGGCCGGCGTGAAGGTGCTGACCGGCGGCACGGACGTCCACCTGGTCCTGGTCGACCTGGTCGACTCCGAGCTGACCGGCCGGGACGCCGAGGACCGCCTGCACGACATCGGCATCACCGTGAACCGGAACGCCGTCCCGAACGACCCGCGTCCGCCGATGGTGACGTCCGGGCTGCGGATCGGCACCCCGGCCCTGGCCACCCGCGGCTTCGGCGCCGACGACTTCCGCGAGGTCGCGGACGTCATCGCGCTGGCGCTGCAGCCGTCGTTCGACCGGGCGGCGCTGGCCGCGCGGGTGAAGGCCCTGGCCGACAAGCACCCGCTGTACCCGAACCTGTGATCGACGCGCCCCCGTCCGCCCACGGCGGGCGGGGGCGCGCACGCGCTACAACGGAGTAGCAGAACCTTCATGGCTATCAGCGTCTTCGACCTTTTCAAGATCGGCATCGGGCCGTCGTCCTCGCACACCGGGGGCCCGATGGCCGCCGCGCACCGGTTCGCGCGCGGCCTCGAGCAGGACGGCCTGCTGGCGCGGACGGCGTCCGTCCAGGCGGTGCTGTACGGCTCGCTCGGCCTGACCGGCAAGGGCCACGGCAGCGACAAGGCCGTCATGCTCGGCCTGGAGGGCGACAAGCCCGAACTGGTGGACGTGGACACCGTGGACGAGCGGCTGGCGCGCGTCCGCGAGACGAAGACCCTGAACCTGTTCGGCTCGCACCAGGTGCCGTTCGTGGTCGGCGAGCACCTGGTGTTCGAGCGCAAGATCTCCCTGCCGGGCCACCCGAACGGCATGCGCTTCACCGCGTTCGACGCCGACGGCGAGGAGCTGCGCGCCAAGGTCTACTACTCGGTCGGCGGCGGGTTCGTCGTGGACGAGAACGCGACCGGCGCGGACCGCATCAAGGCCGACGACACCGTCCTGCCCTACCGCTTCGACTCGGCCGCCGAGCTGCTGGAGCTCTGCCACGAGACGGGCCTGTCGGTCTCCGCGCTGATGCTGGAGAACGAGAAGGCGTTCGGCCGCTCCGAGGCCGAGATCCGGGCCGGGCTGGTCGAGCTGTGGCACGTCATGCGCGCCTGCGTGGACCGCGGCTGCTCCCGCGAGGGCCTGCTCCCCGGCGGCCTGAAGGTGCCGCGCCGCGCGCCCCGGCTGCACCGCAAGCTGGTCGCCGAGAAGGCCACCGACCCGCTGCACGCGATGGACTGGGTGACCCTGTTCGCCCTCGCGGTGAACGAGGAGAACGCCGCAGGCGGCCGGATCGTCACGGCCCCCACCAACGGCGCGGCGGGCATCATCCCGGCCGTCCTGCACTACTACGACCGGTTCGTCCCGGGCGCGGACGACGAGGGCGTCGTGCGCTTCCTGCTGACCGCCGGGGCGGTCGGCGTCCTGTTCAAGCAGAACGCCAGCATCTCCGGCGCCGAGGTCGGCTGCCAGGGCGAGGTCGGCTCGGCCTGCTCGATGGCCGCCGCGGGCCTCGCCGAGGTCCTCGGCGGGTCCCCCGAGCAGGTCGAGAACGCCGCCGAGATCGGCATCGAGCACAACCTGGGCCTCACCTGCGACCCGGTCGGCGGCCTCGTCCAGGTCCCCTGCATCGAGCGCAACGCCGTCGGCGCGATCAAGGCGATCAGCGCCGCCCGCATCTCCCTGCGCGGCGACGGCAAGCACTTCGTCTCGCTGGACCGCGCCATCAAGACCATGAAGGACACGGGCCGCGACATGCTCGACAAGTACAAGGAGACCAGCCGAGGCGGCCTCGCCGTCAACGTCATCGAGTGCTGACCGGCGGCCAGGGCGCTACCGCCCCCTGACCGCCGCAAGCACGGCCCCGAACCCTTTCCGGCTCAACACAAGAACCCCACCGTCAGGGTCCTTACTGTCCCGAAGCGCAACAGCACTGGACGCGTCGGCCACCTCAACACAGTTGTCGCCGATCTCATTGCTGCGGGAAGCCTTACGCCACGCGCCAGGGGCGGCACTGACCTCCACGCACTCGCCGCCATTGGGACCGCTGTGGCTGCTGCGCCGCCACTCGCGCCAGCTCTGAGGCATCGTTGGTCACCCCCTCCGCTTCACGGAGTCCACGAGATCACGGAGGCCGACCGGGCCGAGCTGGAGAACTCCGCCCTCAGGATTCTTGCTGTCTCGCAGTGCCGCCCAGCCAGGCATGCTGGCGACCTCGACGCACTTGTCGCCGATTTCGTCACTGCGGGAAGCCTTACGCCACACCACTCGGCTCAGGTCCATCTCTCCTCAATCACCTCTCTGATCCGCGTGCGCGACTCGACGACGTTGAGGGACATCGCCTGCAAACGCGAGAAGGTCTCGCACACCATGGCGAGATCTTCCGGGTCCTTTGACGTCTCTCCGCCATACGCCTTTTTTGTGTACACTAGCTGCTTTTGATCAGCTTGCGTAGCCACCCCAAAGGATGTCCACAGGTTGCGGACGTAGATCGGCGGAAGTATCTGGAGGCAGATGTTTTCCGCCTGCGACAACTCGTACAGGAATTGGAGCTGTTCACGCATGATCTCGTTCGAACCGACCTTGCGGTAGAGGACGCTCTCGTCCAGTACGGAGTAGATGGACGGCGGAGGGGTGCGGGTCAGGAGACTCTGCCGCTGCATGCGCGCCCGCACGTCGTCCTCGTCCTTGAGCAGGACGCGCGCGTACGCCTCGGTCTGGAACAGGCCGTCGACGATGCGCTGCTCGAACGAGCGCAGTGAACTCGCCGTTGCCTCGGCGTGCGGGTAGTTGCCGAAGGCCGCCGGATACCGGGCCGCCTTGATCGCTTGGAGCAGGTCGTCCCATGCCGTGATGACCGCCGTCCCACTGTGCAGTGCACGATCGAGCCGCTGGGCGAAGTCGCGACGGCACCGTGTATTGCCCAGCTCGACCTGGGTGATGTACGTGCGCGCGACATTGGTGAGCGTGGCGAGTTCTCGCTGCTTGAGTCCTGCGGAGAGGCGCAGGCGCTTCACTTCTTCGCCGAAGGCGATCAACTCGGGGACGTTCTTCTGTGGGGGCATCTCGTCCTCTCCTGATGGCAGCGACGCGACAGTGAACGTCACTGTGTTGTTCACACCGTGCGGTTGACGCGTAACGCTACGCCACCTCGTGGCTGGATGAGTCACATTCAGCAACTCTGCGTGAGGGAAATCGCGAGGGACGTACATGACCAGGGAAAACGATCAGTGCGTGGCTGCGGCGGCCGGGGTCGTGGTGGAGGCGTGCGAGGAGTCCGTCAAGGAGGTGCGGGAGTTCGTGGGCGGGTGGTTCGGCGCGCACCACTACTCGTCCGACCTGGCCTATCTCGCGAGGACGGTCGTCACCGAGCTCGTCACCAACGCGCTGCGGCACGCCTGTGACCCGGGTGACCCGATCACCGTGCGGGTGATGCTCTCGGACGCGGGGCCGGTGATCGAGGTGGAGGACGGCTCGGACGCTCAGCCCGTCGTCCAGCCGCTCACCCTGGACGAGACGTCCGGGCGGGGGCTGGCCATGGTCGAGCTGATGACCCTGGCCTGGGGCGTCCGCGCGCGTGGGGGTGGCGGCAAGGTCGTGTTCGCCGTGCTGGACGCCGGGTGACCGGGCGCGCGCTGCTCCTGCGCCTGCTGCGCGACGCCTTTCCGGACTGGGAGGTCTTCGTGGACGACCGGTCGGTCTGGCGTGCGACGGGTGTCGTGCTCGTCAGCGCCTCGTCCGCCGAACTCCTCGCCGACGTCCTTCTGGAGGCCGAGAGCCGGTTCCGTTAGGAGGTGGGGCGGACGCCTCGGCCGTGGGGGGAGTGGGCGCCCTCGCGAGCGGGCTTGCCGCAGGCGGCGCAGACGACCTCGGGGACGAGGTCGGCGCCGCAGGAGTGGGTCCACACGACGGGCGGGTCGTCCTGGTTGATGTGGCGGTCGCCCCACTTGACCAGCAGCATCAGGACGTCGCCCAGCTCGCGTCCGGCCTCGGTGAGGTGGTACTCGTACCGGACCGGACGGTCGCTGTACCGCTCGCGGTAGAGGATCCCCGAGCGTTCGAGTTTGCGCAGGCGCGCCGTCAGGATGTCCCGGGACGCGCCGGTGTTGTGGGCGATGCCGTCGAAGCGCCGGACGCCGTGCAGGAGTTCGCGGACGACCAGGATCGACCAGCGTTCGCCGATCAGTTCCATGGTGTCGGCGATCGAGCAGGGCCTCGGGTCGGCCTCCTTCGGCGGCATGCCCCTCATGCTATTTCCCTTCCGGTCAGGTCCGGGGCCGCGCGGCGGCCTCCGGGGGGCAGGCCGCGCGTTACGAACGAGCGTCCCCTCAGAGGTCAGAGGCGTTCGATGATGGTGGCGTTCGCCAGGCCGCCCGCCTCGCACATGGTCTGGAGGCCGAAGCGTCCGCCGGTGTCCTCCAGGGCGTGCAGGAGGGTCGTCATGATGCGGGCGCCGCTCGCGCCGAGCGGGTGGCCGAGGGCGATGGCGCCACCCCGGACGTTGGTCCTGGCCGGGTCGGCGCCGGTCTCGCGGAGCCAGGCGAGGACGACCGGCGAGAACGCCTCGTTCACCTCGAACAGGTCGATGTCGTCGACGCCCAGGCCGGAGCGGGACAGGGCCTTGGCGGTCGCGGGGATGATCGCGGTGAGCATCAGCAGCGGGTCGTCGCCCGCGACGGCGAAGGTGTGGAAGCGGGCGCGGGGGCGGACGCCGAGGCGTTCGGCGGCCTCGCGGCTCATCACCAGCACGGCGGCGGCGCCGTCGTTGATCGGGGACGCGTTGCCCGCCGTGATGTTCCACCCGATCTCCGGGAAGCGCTCGGCCGCCGCCTCGTAGTAGTAGGCGGGCTTCAGGCCGGCGAGGACCTCGGGGGTGGTGGCCGGACGCACCGACTCGTCGCGTCCGGGCCAGGCCAGTTCGCGGTCGAAGGCGCCCTCCTCCCAGGCGGCGGCGGCGCGGCGGTGGGAGTCGGTCGCGAAGGCGTCCAGCTCGGCGCGGGACAGCTTCCAGCGGGCGGCGATCAGCTCGGCGCTGATGCCCTGGCCGACCAGGCCCTCCGGGTAGCGCTCGCCCAGCATCGGGCCGAACGGGTCGCTGCCGGGCAGGACGGCCGAGCCCATCGGGACGCGGGACATCGACTCGACGCCGCACGCGATCGCCACGTCGTAGGCGCCGGAGATCACGCCCTGTGCGGCGAAGTGCAGGGCCTGCTGGGACGAGCCGCACTGCCGGTCCACGGTCGTGGCGGGGACGGACTCGGGGAACCCGGCGGCGAGGACGGCGTTGCGGGTGAGGTTGAGGGCCTGCTCGCCGGCCTGGGTCACGACGCCGCCGATCACGTCGTCCACGGCGGACGGGTCGACGCCCGCGCGCTCGACCAGCGCCTTCAGGGTGCGCGCGAGGAGGTCCACCGGGTGGTCCCCGTGCAGCGCGCCGTTCGGCTTGCCCCTGCCGATCGGGGTCCGGACGGCTTCGACGATCACCGCGTCACGCATGGTTCTGCCTCCTCGGTTGGATTTCCCAACCCAAGAGTGGCGCCGTCAGTTGGATTTTCCAACCCACTGCGGCCGTGGGCCGCGTCACACGCGGGAACGCCCGGGGCGACGAGGTCGTCCCGGGCGTCCGGACAGTGCGAAATACGGGTCGCGTCCCGGAGGTCATGGCGGTTGGGCACGGCCTCCGGTCCGCTCGGGCCGCTCAGTGGAAGGGGCCCGTCGAGAAGTGGTCCAGAATGCGCCTCCCTCGGTCGAAGGGCTCCCGCGGGGAGCCGACGGTCACCTGGTGTTCAAGCAAGCGCGCGCACCTCCACTTCGCCTTCGACGTCAGCGGGTACCCCTTACGTTAGACACCAGATGGGTGATTTTGGGGATGACACGGACAAAGCTGTCGTCAAGGTGCCAGAGCCATCGCCCCGAGGACGCGTCCGGCGAGCACCTCGTCCCCATGGACCTCCACCGTCACCTCCGCCGCGCCCCGGCGTCCGGTCACCAGGCACAGGAAGGTCTCCCAGTCCATCCGCAGCACGGTCGCGTCCTCCCCGGGCGCCTCGGCGAACGCGCCGTGCCCGTCCGGGCCGACGGTGACGTGCCGGGTGAACGCGACAGGACCGGTGACCTCGAACGTCACGGACGTTCCGGGAGCCGCGGCGGCGCGCTTGGCGACGATCATCGGCAGGCCGCGCTCGACGATCCGGAGGGTCCGCTCGGCCGCCGGAGCGTCCAGGTTGCCCGGACGTCCGACGGCGCGCCGGATGTCCTGCTCGTGCGCCCAGCAGTCGAACGCGCGGAACGCCATCAGCTCGGTGTAGGTGCCCTCGCGGCCGATGGGGAGCATCGCGGGCCGGTCGGGGTCGATCGCCGGGAGCAGTTCCATCCGCCGGTCCAGGACGGCGCGCAGCTCCGCCAGCACCCGCGGGCCGGGCGTGCCGCGCCGGTGGTCCACCGCGGGCTCCATCGCCCGGCCGAGGTCGTTGCGCACGTGCGGCGGGTCCTCCGGGAGCGTGTGGCCGGGCGCGGGGTCCTCGCCCACCATCAGCGTCTCGACGCCGACCAGGTGCGACACGATGTCCTTGACCGTCCACCCGGGCAGCTCGGTCGGCCGGTCCCAGTCCGCCTCGCCGAACGTCTCCGCCAGGGCGATCGTCGATCGGACGGTCTGCTCGAACGCCGCCACGTTCCCTGCCATCTCTTCGCTCATGGCAGCGCATCATCGCGCAAACCGGACGCGCCGTCATCAGCCCGGGGGCGGGCGCTGCATGGGGCGGAGTCACTCGACGGTGCGGCGTTCGTCCCCGGTGACCAGGCGCAGGCGGACGACGGCGGGCACGCGCTCCAGCTCCAGCGTGTGCCGCAGCCGCGCGAACGCCGAGTCGCGGATGCGGTCGCGCAGTTCGAGCAGGTCGGCGCGGCGGTCGTAGGCGACGTTCACGCGCACCGCCGGCGCGGACGGCTTCCCCGACAGCCGCACCCGCGCCGCGTGGACGCCGGGGACCCGCTCGATGTCGTCCTGGAGGGCCGTCGCGACCGTCCCGGCGGGGACGATGGTCCTCCCGGTGTGCTCGTCCTCGTCGAGGACGACGCCGCCGATGCGGTCGGAGCGGCCCTGCGCGAGCAGCCAGGCGATGCCGATGATCGCGAGGAGGACGGCCAGGGCGGCGACGACGGGCCAGTACCAGCCGTGCGCCGTCGCGAAGTGCCGCGTCTGCCCGCTGAGGACGGGCTGGTGCGCCCGCGCGCTCCCGAACGCGCGCAGCCCGAGCGCGAGGCCCGCTCCCCCTGCGGCCGCCAGCAGCAGCCCGGTCAGGACGAGCAGGACGCGGTTGAGGCGCGCGGCATGGCGGTCCATCGCTCATCCCTTCCTGGTCAGCGGCTTCACCACGACCTTGTACCTCGCCAGCGGCCGGATCTCCTCCAGCCGGCCCGCGACCGATCGCCTGACCTGCTCGGACACCGCGTCCACCGCGTGCGCCGGGCAGTGGACGTACACCTTCACCCGGTGCCGCCTCAGCGTGACCTGCGCGCGCGACGCGTCCTGGACGTCCTCGGCCGCGGCGGCCAGGGCGTTGCGGAACCCGCCGCGCGTGACCGCCATCGCCAGGTCCCGGTCGTCGCCGCGCAGCGGGACCACCCTGGGCCGTCCGGGGATCAGCCCCGCCAGCAGGAACCACAGGCCGACCAGCACCAGTCCGGCGCTGATCGCGAGCACGCCCCAGTGGGTCCAGGACGTGTGCCGCATCCAGTCCGCCACCCGCGTGTACGGCACGAGCCGGGCCGGATGCCCGGCCACCCCCGAGACCACCTCGATGGCGGTGATCGTCCCGGCGGCGGTCAGCAGCACGGCCGCGACCAGCGAGGTGACGATGCGGCGCGGCCGGAACGCCGAGCGCGCCGCGCGCGCCGCCGCCGTCCCCTTCCCCGCCGACGCCTGCGCCGACGCGGACGTGCGCGAAGCCGGCCACCGGCCGGCGTGCGTGGTCATCGCGAATCCCTTCTTCCGTGGCGTCCCGTCACAGGACCCGCCTCCGTCCGGACGAATGCGCCCGCGCGCCGTCCGCTCCGTGCGTGCCGTGCGCGCCCTGCGTGCGGCCGTGCGCGCCCTCCGCGCCGCCGTGGGGCCCGTCCGCGCCGGGGCGTTCGCCGCCGAACCGCGGGTCGCCG
>NZ_QURH01000265.1 GCF_003428695.1 Actinomadura logoneensis | reverse complement strand
CGCGCGCCGAGCGCGACGGGCCGTCGTGCCACAGGTCCGGGGCCGCCGCGGCGGCGATGCCCGCCGCTCCGGCGGCCAGCAGCCCGAGGGCGCGGCGGCGGTCAACGTTCGGCATGAGGTCTCCGAGGGGTGTCTGGGCGTCGGCGGAACACATCGTTGGACGCCGTCCGGGGCGCATGTGTTCGATCGGCCCCCATCGTGGCGGACGTCACCCCTCGTCCGCCACGTGGACCGCGTCCTCCGGGGGCGTGGACATGCGTCCTCCGGGGGCGTGGACATGCGTCCTCCGGGGGCGTGGACATGCGCCCCCCGGGCGTGTGGACGGCGCGTGCTCCGGGTGCGTGGGCGGCGCGTTCTGCCGACGTGTTGACGGCGCGTCCGCGAGGGGTCACACGGTGGTGTCGGCCGGTGCCGCCGCCGGCGCCGGGGCGAGGGACGCCGCGGCCTCGTCGCCCCGGCTGTTGCGGACGCCGAGGCCGACGACCGCCGCCGCGACGGTGAACAGGGCGCCCGCGAG
This sequence comes from Actinomadura logoneensis, assembly GCF_003428695.1. Lineage (GTDB taxonomy): Bacteria > Actinomycetota > Actinomycetes > Streptosporangiales > Streptosporangiaceae > Spirillospora > Spirillospora logoneensis. Next base: position 8,804 of record NZ_QURH01000265.1, on the reverse strand, counting down.
CAGCGCGCGCTGGAAGCCCTCCGTGGTCGCGTGCGGGACGTCCGTCCCCAGTTTGAGGAGGTGGCCGGTGCGGTCGGCGGCGAGCACCGCCATGATGGCCAGGCCGAGCGCCGTCCCCAGCTGCTGGGACGAGTTGAGCAGCGCCGCCGCGACGCCCGCCCGGTTCGCCGGGACGCCGGAGTTCGCCGCAGCGGTGACGGACACGAACACCACGCCGAGGCCGAGCGCGACCACCAGCAGGCCGGGCAGCAGGTCCGTCACGTAGGAGCCGCCGACGGGGACACGGGAGAGCAGGAACAGCCCGGCCGAGCCGATCAGCGCGCCGACCACGATCAGCGGTCGCGTCCCGAACCGGGGCAGGAGCTTGGAGGTGACGCCCGCCGCCACGCCGACGCACGCGCACAGCGGCAGGTAGGCCGAACCGGTCCGCAGCGGCGAGTAGTGCAGGACGCTCTCCATGTAGAGGCTGACGAAGAAGAACATCGCGGCCCCGCCCGCCAGCACCAGCAGCTGGGTGACGTTGGCTGCCGCCAGGCCGCGGATGCGCAGGGTGTCCAGCGGCAGCAGCGGATGCGCCGACCGCGTCTCGTTGAGCACGAACAGCGTCAGCAGGACGGCCGAACCGGCGAGGCCGCCGACCGTCCGGACGGCGCCCCAGCCGACGTCCGGGGCCTTGACCAGCGTGAACACCAGCAGCAGCATCGCGCCCGTGACCAGCAGCGCGCCCGGCGCGTCGAACTCGCGGAGGCGGGCCGTCCGGCGGTCGTCGGGCAGCAGCAGCGGGACGACGACCAGGAGGGCGACGACGACCGGGACGTTCACCAGCATCACCCAGCGCCAGCCGAGACCGTCGGTGAGGACCCCGCCGAGCAGCACGCCCGCGCCGGACGCGGCGCCCGCCATGCCGCCCCAGACGGCGAACGCCCGGTTGCGCTCCGGGCCCTCCCGGAAGGACGTCGTGAGCAGCGACAGCGCGGCGGGCAGCATCGCCGCCGCGCCGAGGCCCTGCACCATCCGCGCGGCGACCATGACGGACGCGGTCTGCGCGAACCCGCCCGCCGCGGACGCCGCGCCGAACAGGACCGTCCCGGCGACCAGCACCCGGCGGCGGCCCAGCAGGTCGGCGACGCGTCCGCCGAGCAGCATGAACCCGCCGTAGGTGAGCAGGTAGCCGCTGGGCACCCACTGCAGGCCCGCGACCGAGAAGCCGAGGGCGCGCTGCATCGCGGGCAGCGCGATGTTGACGATGGACGCGTCGATGAAGTCGAGGAACGCGACGCCGCACAGCAGCGCCAACGTGAACTTGCCCCGGCGCGTGGCCAGGAACGGACTGTCGGACATCTGGGGTTCGCCTCCGTCTTCGGTGGGTTACGCGATCCAGGAGGCGGCGGACGGCGAGAACGTGACGGGTCTGAGAGACGAATCTCAATTCCGCCGGGGATGTCACACTTCGGGGGTCTTCGCACCTCAGGGAGGCGGCGAACAGGAGGACCCATGCCCCACCACATCCCGCCCCCGCCCACCGAGGACGACGACACGCCCTCGCCGCGGCCCGCCCCCGCCGGGCCGCCGGCGGAGGACTCCGTGAACCCCGCGCCGGACGAGGCCGAAGGGGCGGCCCCGGACGACGCCGCAAGGCCCCAGGCGGGCGACGCCGCAAGGCCGGTGGTGGACAGGGCCGCAAGTTTCCAGGCGGACGGCGTTGCGGGGCGGGTGGCGGACGAGGCCACCGAGATCTACGCCGCCCATCGCGAGCTGCTGTTCTCGATCGTCTACAACCTGCTGGGGAGCGTCGCCGACACCGAGGACGTCCTCCAGGACACCTGGCTGGCCTGGGCCGCGCACGGCCTGGACGGCGTGGAGAAGCCGCGCGCGTACCTGGTCCGGATCGCGGTGAACACCGCGCTCGCGCGGCAGGCGGCGGTCGCGCGGCGGCGCGAGACGTATCCGGGGCCGTGGCTGCCGGAACCGCTGGTCGGCGCGGCCGGGACCGGCTTCGGAGCGGGGTCCGGCGCGGCGGCGGCGGTCGGGGAGGACGCCGCCGAGGACGTGGCGCGGGGCGAGGCCGTGTCGCTGGCGATGCTGGTCGTGCTGGAGACGCTGACGCCGCTGAGCCGGGCGGTGTTCATCCTGCACGAGGTGTTCGGCTACCCGCACACCGAGATCGCGGAGATCCTGGACCGGTCGCCCGCGTCCGTCCGGCAGGTGGCGCACCGCGCGAAGCTGCACGTCCAGGCACGGCGGACGCGCCGGAGCGTGGACCCGCGCACGCAGCGCGAGGCGACCGAGCGGTTCCTCTCCGCCGCGCTGGGCGGCGACCTGGCCGCGCTGATGCGGATCCTCGCGCCGGACGTGACCATGTGGTCCGACGGCGGCGGCGTCCGGCGGGCGGCGCTGCGTCCGGTCGAGGGCCGCGACAAGGTCGCCCGGTTCATCGCCGGGTCGGTCCGCCGGCGTCCGGAGGACCTGGACGTCCGCTACCGGACCGTCAACGGGGACCCGTCCGCGGTGCTCTTCGAGGGCGACGCGCCGTTCGCCGTCATGGTGCTCGACATGGCCGCCGACGGCGAGCACGTCGAGGGCATCTACGCCGTCAGCAACCCGGACAAGCTCACCCATCTCGTCGATGACGAGCCGGACGGCTGACGGGCATGCCGACGGGCACGCGGACGGGCGCTCCGCACGGGCGCTCCGGACGGGCGCTCCGGACGGGCGGCCGGGCAGCTGCTCGGGGCTGCGCCGCCGGTGCCCTATCGTGGGCGGATGCCCCAGTCAGCCGAGGAACGGACGCGCCGCGCCGCGCCGCGCCGCCTGCCCCGGGGACGGCACGCCCTCGCCCCCGAAGAGGTCGAGCGCATCCACCGCGACCGGCTGTACGCGGCGATGGCGGAGGCGATGGCCGAGCGCGGTTACGTCCGGACGTCGGTCGAGGACGTGCTGCGGCGCGCGGTCGTGTCCCGCCAGAGCTTCTACCGGTTGTTCGACTCCAAGCTCGACTGCTTCATGGGCGCGTTCGAGCGGGCGGGCGAGATCCTGGTGGCGCACGTAATGCAGGCCCTCGGGCGGTACCAGGACACCGCCTCCCCCGGCGACGCCGACGCCAAGGGCACCGGTGGAGCCCGCTCCGGCGGGACGGCCGAGGATCGGCTGGCGGCGGTCGAGCACGCGCTCGCCGCGTACCTGGACGTCCTCGCCCGGGAGCTGCCGTACGCGCGGCTGTTCCTGGTCGAGGTGTTCGCGGCCGGTCCCGAGGCCGTGCAGCGCCGGACGGCCCTGCAGGGCAGCCTCGCCGGGGTCTTCGCGGACCTGATCGGGGCGCGGGACGAGGCGGGCCGCTACACCTGCCAGGTGATCGTCGCCGCGACCAGCGCGATGGTGACGCCCGCCGTCGCGGCGGGCGATCCCGAGGCGCTGCGCGCGCTCGGGCCGCCGCTCACCGAGCACATCCGCCGCCTCTGGCACGCGGGCATGTTCGGCCCCGACGACCCCCGGTGGACGAGCCCACCGCCGACAGGAGATCCGTGCGCTCAGTCGGCGAGCCACCCCGGGCTGACCAGGCCGGACTCGTAGGCCAGGACGACCAGCTGGGCGCGGTCGCGGGCGGCGAGCTTGGTCATGATGCGGCTGATGTGGGTCTTGGCGGTGGTGGGGCTCAGCACGAGGTGGGCGGCGATCTCGTCGTTGCTCAGCCCGGCGGCGGCCAGCCGCAGCACCTCGCGCTCGCGGTCGGTGAGGGCGCCCAGCCGCGGACCGGGGTCGGGCGCGCGGACCCGTCCGGCGAACTCCCCGATCAGGCGGCGGGTGATGCGCGGGGTGATCAGGGCGTCGCCGCGGTGGACGACCCGCACGGCCTGGATCAGCTCCTCCGGCTCGGTGTCCTTCAGCAGGAAGCCGCTGGCCCCCGCGCGCAGCGCGCCGTAGACGTACTCGTCCAGGTCGAAGGTGGTCAGGATGACCACGCGGACGTCCGCCAGGCGCGGGTCGGCGGTGATCGTCCGGGCCGCCTCCAGGCCGTCGGTGCCGGGCATGCGGATGTCCATGAGCACGACGTGGGGGCGCAGCGCGCGGACGCCCTCGACCGCCTGCGCGCCGTCCCCGGCCTCGCCGACCACCTCGATGTCGTCCTCGTCGGAGAGGATGGAGCGGAACCCCGCGCGCACCAGCCGCTGGTCGTCGGCCAGCAGAACCCTGATCATGCAGTCCTCTTCTCGTGGGGCAGGCGGGCGCGCACGCGGAAGCCGCCGTCCGGGCCGGGGCCCGCCTCCAGCTCGCCGCCGAGCGCGCGGGCGCGCTCCCGCATCCCGCCGATCCCGCTGCCGGACGCCGCCTTCGCCGGGTGCGTCTCGGGCTGCGGCTCCGCCGTCCACCGGTCATCGGACGCGTCCGGCGGGCGGGGCGGCAGGGGGTGGGCGGCGGCGGGGCCGTCGTCGACGACCTCGATGGTGACCGCGTCGACGGCGCGCTCGACGCGGACGTCCACGCTGCTCGCGCGGGCGTGCCGGACGACGTTGGTCAGCGCCTCCTGGACGATCCGGTACGCCGCGAGCCCGACCTCGGTGGGCGGACGGCCCGGCCCCGACACGTCCGCCCGCACCCGCAGCCCGGCGGACCGGGCGCGTTCGACCAGGTCGCCGAGGCTGTCGAGGCCCTGCGCGGGGGCGGTCGGGGCGTCCTCCCCGTCCTGCCGCAGGACGCCGAGCATCACCCGCAGCTCGCGCAGCGCCTCGGTGCTCGTCTCGCGGATCGCGGCCAGCGACTCCTCGGCCATCTCCTCGCCGCGCCGCCTGTCCTTGCCGTAGCGGCGCAGCGCCGCCGCCGACTGGACGCTGATCAGCGACAGGTGGTGGCCGACGACGTCGTGCAGTTCGCGCGCGATGCGCAGCCGCTCCTCGGTGGCGGCGCGCTGCTCGACCGCGCGGGCGTGCGCGGCGGTCGTGTGCCGCAGCCACCCGATGACGACGACGGCGACCAGCCAGCCCGCGAGCATGAACAGCGCGATGCCGTTCACGTCGCCGTTGCCCGCCATCGTCCCGAACCCGACGAGGCCGACGGCGATCGAGCCGATCCCGGCCGCGACGCGCGGACGGCCCGACTCGGCGACCGTGTAGAGCGCCACGATGAACGCCACCAGCAGCGGCCCGTCGTAGTCGCTCAGCAGGTAGTAGACGATGCTCGTGACCAGCGTGAACACGGCGACGGGCACCGGGTGGCGGCGCCGCGCGACCAGCGAGCCGCACACGGCGAGGATGAGGCCCCAGCCGACCGCCGTGACCGTCCAGGACTCCGTGCGGGGCGCGTACAGCGACTGCGCGCTGCCCGCCGTCACCACCACCAGGACGCCGGCGGCGATCGCGACGTCCGCCGCCCGCCCCCGGGGCCATCCGACCACCATGGCCCCACCCTAGGGCGTGTCCGAGAGTCGGCGTCCGCCGCGCGGTGGGGCGGGCGGCGTCGCGACACGCCCTAGTTCGGCGGGCTTGTGGCCAGGGTGGTGACGGCGGTGGCCAGTTCGGCCGCGTAGGCGTCGGTGAGCTTGGTGGCGTCGAAGACCAGCCCGTACCACATCGGCCCGAAGACCAGGTCGATGAGGATGTCGTTGTCCGGATAGGTGACCTCGCCGCGGCTCCGGGCGCGGTCGAGGATCTCGCCGACGGCGGCGCGGCGGGACCGGATCAGGGTCTCGGTGACGCGGCGGGCGAAGTCCGCGTCCTGGAGGGCCTCGGCGGCCAGGGCCTGGTTGAGCGCGCCGGGCACGCCGCGCTGGGCGGCGAAGGTCTCCTCCAGCAGGGTCAGCAGGTCCTCGCGCAGGTCGCCGGTGTCGGGGTTGGGCAGGCGGGTGCGCGCGTAGGCGGCCAGGGCGTCGAGGATGACCTCGCCCTTGCTGGAGTAGCGGCGGTACACGGCCTGTTTGGACACGCCGCTGCGGGCGGCGATCCCCTCCATGCTCACCCCCCGGTAGCCCTGGTCGGCGACCAGTTCGAGGGTGGCCTGGCGGATGGCGTCGTCGACGGCGGGGTCGCGGGGTCGTCCGGTCATGGGCCGAGCGTACTTGACATACGGACCGTGCCGTATTCTAATTCCAATACGCACCGGACCGTAGCGAAAGGGAGTGCGTGGTGAGAACTCGTTCCTCAACCCCGGCACTGGTGACGCTGGCACTGGGCTACTTCACCCTGGGGACCGCGTCGCTGGCCGTGGTCGGCCTCGGCGCCCCGATCGCCGCGGACCTGCACGTCCGCCCCGCCACCATCGGAACCCTGGTCACCGTCTTCTCGCTGGTGTTCGCCCTGGCCGCGCCGCTGACCGCGGTCGCGCTCGGACGCATGGACCGCAGGCGGGTCCTGCTGATCGGCCTGGCCCTGATGCTGGCCGGCGGGCTCGGCAGCGCGCTCGCCCCGACCTTCGCGACCCTGGTCGCCGCCCGGGTGGTCGCCGGACTGGGCGCGGCGGTCTTCGGACCGGTCGCCTCGGCCACCGGCTCGATGATCGTCCCGGCCGAGCAGCGACCGCGGGCGCTGGCGGTGGTGTTCGGCGGGATGACCGCCGCCACCGTCCTGGGGGTGCCGCTGGCCTCGGCGGCGGGCACGACGGTCGGCTGGCGCTGGACGCTGGCCGCGGTGGCGGTACTGACGGCCGCGGTGATGGCGCTGCTGGCCGGGTCGCTGCCTCCGGTGGCGGCGGGCCCCGCACCGACCGCGCGCGGGTTCGTCCGCACGCTGCGGGCCCCCGGAGTCGTGCCGATCATCTCGACCACGCTGCTGGTGCTGACCGCGCAGTTCACCGTGTACGGGGTCGCCGGGGCCTACCTGGCGGCCCGGTTCGGCGCCGCCACCGGCATGGTGTCGCTGACGCTGCTGGTGTTCGGCGCGGTGGGAATGGTCGGCAACGCCGTCGGCCCGCGGCTGTACACGCGGCTGGGCGGGGCGCGGACCATCGCCGCCGCGCTGGCCGGGCTCATCGCCACCTTCGCCGCGCTGACGGCCGCGCCGGGCGTCCTGCCGGCCGGGATCGGGGTGTTCGCCTTCTGGGCCTTCTTCAACACCGTGTTCATGGCGCCGCAGCAGACCCGGCTGGTCGAGCTGCTGCCCGAGCAGCGCGGGGTCCTGCTGGCCCTCAACGCCTCGGCGCTGTACCTGGGCATGAGCCTGGGCAGCCTGCTCGGCAGCGGCCTCCTGCCCGCCCTCGGCGCCCGGGGACTGTCGGCACTCCCGCTGCTGCCGCTGACCCTGGCGGTCGGCGCCCACATGCTCTCCACCCGCTCGACCGGCCGGCCGAGCCCGCTCGGCACCCACGCCCCGACCTCCAGCGCGGCCTCCGTCGAGACCTCGGCGAAGACTCCCCTCGAGCCCTCGGCGAAGGCTCCTGTCGGGACCTCCGCCGCGACCCACCACTGATCGAAACAAGAACACGAGAAACCAGGAGAACGTCATGTCCCAGCACTGTTCACGGCGCAGCCCGGCCACCAGGGCATCGCCGTGGTGGACGTGTTCCGCATCGCCGACGGGAAGATCGCCGAGCACTGGGACCTGCGCGAGGACGTCCCCGACACCACCGCCAGCGGCCGTCCCGTCGTCTGACCGGTCCGTTCCGATTCCGCCGTACGTCCTGTTCCAGGAAAGGCAAGAAGCATGTCCACTTCCGACACCGCCCCGCTGAGCGACCAGACCATCCTGATCACCGGAGCCACCGACGGGCTCGGCCGCGCCCTGGCCCACCGGCTCGCCGCCGAGGGGGCGACGCTGATCCTGCACGGCCGCAACCCCGTCAAGGGCCGGGACCTGCTGGACGAGCTGCGCGACCGGACCGGCAACCAGCGGCTCACGTTCGAGACCGCCGACTTCGCCGAGCTGGACCAGATCCGGGCGCTGGGCGAGCGGGTGGCCGCCCGCGACCGGCTGGACGTCCTGGTCAACAACGCCGGCATCGGTGTCGAACGCGCACCGCAGCGCAGCGCCGACGGGCTGGAGCTGACCTTCCAGGTCGACTACCTGGCCACCTACACGCTCAGCTGCCTGCTCACCCCGCTGCTGGCCCTGTCCTCCCGGGCGCGCGTGGTCAACGTCAGCTCCGCCGGGCAGGCGCCCCTGGACTTCCAGGACGTGATGCTGGACCACCGCTGGGACGGCGTCCAGGCCTACTGCCAGGCCAAACTCGCGCAGATCATGCTCACCTTCGAGCACGCCGAGCTGCTGCGCGGGCGGGGCGTCACCGTCAACGCCCTGCACCCCGCCTCCTACATGCCCACCAAGATCGTCGAGGGGCTGTTCGCGGTGCAGAGCACCCTGGAGGAAGGAGTGGCCAACACCGCCCGCCTGGTCGGCGACCCGGCCCTCGCCGAGGTCACCGGGACCTATTTCAACCGGGCCCGTCCCGCGCGAGCCCATCACCAGGCCTACGACGAGCAGGACAGGGCCCGACTGCTGGCGCTCAGCGAAAAGCTGACCGGCATCCCGTTCCCCGCCGCGCCGCAGCTCGCCGCCTGAAGCGGGTGCCGCGCCCCAGGCGGCGGGGCGCACTCGTCCACGCGGCGGCCGAGCGCTTCGTCCACCGGGCGTCGGCGGGGTCCGGCCGAGCGCGGGGCGTTGACCGGCGGGCGGGGACGGATCTACGCTCGGCGCGAAACCAAGCTAACGCTTGACCGACAACATGGGGAGGTCCCGTGACCGCGGATCCCGCAGGCCGAGCCGTCCCCCCGGACGAGAAGACCGGCCCGGCGACCGCGACCGCCGGGCGGGCGGACGCCGCGCCGGCGCAGGTCGACGCGAACGCCGCGCAGGGGGGCACGAACGCCGGGCGGGCGGACG
>NZ_QURH01000023.1 GCF_003428695.1 Actinomadura logoneensis | reverse complement strand
CGGGCGCGGCGGCGGGCGCGGCGTCGGCGGCGGGCGCGGGTGCGGGTCGGCCGTCGGCGTCGGTGGTGGTGGTGAGGACGCGGTCGACGGCGACGCCGAGCCGGACGGCGCTGACGCCGAGGCCGCGCACCAGGCCGCCGAAGGCGGGGACGAGCGACTGGGTCAGGTAGGTGAGCGCGCCGATCACCAGGGCCGCGCCGACACCGTGCCGTCCCAGCCAGGGGACGGCGACCAGGAGCAGGACGACCGGGGCCCAGCCGCCGACGGTCAGCGCGACCGTGCGCAGTGCGGTGACCCGCGCCAGGGCGCGTCCGGCCGCCGCCTGGTCGTCCACGCGGGCGCGGACCGCGCGCCCGATCCGGTCCTCTGCCCCGCAGGCGGCGACGTCGCGGAGTCCGCCGGCCATCTCGGCCGTCGCGGCGACGGTCCGCTCGTCCGCGAGCAGGTACGCGCGCTGGCGGCGGGCGAGCGCGGGCAGCGACGCCCCGAACAGCAGCAGGCCCGCGAGGAACGGCGGCAGCACCCAGGGCAGGACGAGCGGTTCGAGGGCGGCCAGGCCGACGACCACGCTGACGGCCGTGAACGCGAACGAGCGCACGACCGTGACCAGCGCGGCGAGGGCGTCCCGGGCCAGCTCGACCTGGAGGTTCACGCGGGCGACCGACGCCGCTCCGGGCGGGCGTCCGGCGCGGGCCGCGTTCCGCAGCGTCCCGGCGACGGCGACGGTCAGCAGCCGGTCGCGGAACGGTTCCACGATCGATGCCACGGCCAGCACGACCTGGCGCGCGCCGACCGCCGCGACCGCCCAGACCAGGGCGAGTCCGGCGAGCCACGCGGTTCCGGTCCAGGGGCGGTGTGCTGCGAACCCGTCGCCGATCGAGCGGGCCACCGCCTGCCCGACGAACAGCGCGGGCGCGGACTCCACGACGGACCAGGCGAGCACCCGCAGCAGCGCCCGCGGCTCGGCGACCAGCGCCTGAACGACGAATCGCCGCACCCCGACCACGGGCACCTCGCGTTCGGCCGCCTCCTCGCGGGGCTTCGTCGTCGCGGAGACGGCGGTCATGCCTGCGCCTCGGACGGCTCGGGGGACGACGGCTCGGGGGACGGGGACTCCGCGAACAGCGCCCGGTAGTCCGGATGGTCGCGCCACAGGTCGTGGTGGGGGGCCTGGGCGCGGACGCGTCCGCCGTCCAGCCAGAGCACCTGGTCGGCCTCGGCGGCGGTGGCGGCGCGGTGGGCGACGAGGAGGCGGGTGCGGCCGTCCGCCGCGGTGGTCAGGGCCGCGCCGATCTCGCGTTCGGTGACGGTGTCGAGGCTGGACGTCGCGTCGTCCAGGACGAGCACCCGTTCCCCTTGTGCGAGCGCGCGAGCGATGCCCAGGCGTTGGCGTTCGCCGCCGGACATCGGAGCGTCCGCCAAGGCGGTGGCGTAGCCGGAGGGCAGTCGTTGGAGGAAGGCGTCCGCGCGGGCGGCGCGGGCCGCGTCCCGTACCCGGTTCTCGTGCGCGCGCGAAGAGAGCGAGGGAAGCCCGAGCCCTACCGCGTCGGTGACGGTCTCCCCTAGCAGGACGGGACGTTCGAAGGCGTAACCGACGGCCCGCCGCAGTTCGGCGTGGGTCAGCTCGGACAGTGGGACGCCGTCCAGGAGGACGGTCCCCTGGTCGGGGTCGAGCAGGCGTCCGGCGAGAGAGGCGAGCAGGGACTTGCCCGCGCCGGAGCGTCCGACGACGGCGGTGGCCCCGCCGCCGGGGATCGTGAAGTGGACGTCGCGGAGTCCTTCGCCGTCCGGGGTGCGGAGGGTGACGTCGCGGAACTCCAGCGTTCCGGAACCGTGCGGCGGGAGGGCGCGCGCGCCGTACCGGACGACGGGCACCCCGAGGACGTCGTCGACCCGGACGGCGGCCGAGCGCGAGCGGGCGAGCTGTCCGATCTGGCCGAGCGCGCCCGACAGGCCCGCGCCGAGCACGGCGTAGCGGGCGGCGGCGTACAGGGCGCCGAGGGTGAGGCCGCCGGAGGCGAGCCGCCAGCCGCCGACGGCGAGGACCGCCACCTCCAGCAGCGGGACGGCGAGTCCCGCCTGCACGCCCGCGCGCGCGTTGGCGCGCCACAGCCGCAACCCGTGGTCGCGGAGCGTCGGCAGCGGCGCGAGGACGCGGCGGGTCTCCAGGTCGGCGGTTCCGGCGGCGGCGATCGTGCGGATGCCGGTCAGGGCGTCGCTCAGGCGCCCCGCGATGTCGCTCTGGGTGCGCTGGTAGCCGGCCGCGTGGACGGTCGTCGCGCGCAGGAAGCCGCGCAGGACGAGCGTGATCGCCACCAGTCCGGCGACGAGCGCGCCCAGCAGCCACAGGTCGATGAGCGCCAGGGCGACCAGCCCGCCGGCGGTCGGGATGAGCAGGGCGGCGGCGGTGACGAGCGCCGCCGGCGCCTGGCCGAGTTCCTCGGTGTTGAGGCCGATGCGGGTCGCGAGGTCGCCCTCGGGGTGCCGGCGCGTGATCGCCGGTCCCGCGCCGAGGACGCGGTCGAGCAGCGCGCGCCGCAGCCGGGCCGACGCCTCGGCGCCGGTGACCCCGGTCGCCCACGCCGTCAGGACCTCGCACGCCGCGATGCCCGCGACGGTGGCCGCCGCGACGGTCGTCCACCGGTCGGGGACGGTGTCCGCCGAGGTCAGGCCGTCGAGGGCGCGTCCGGTGGCGTAGGGCAGGAGCAGTTGGAGGGCGGCTCCGCCGAGCGCGCCCAGGACCAGGAGGGCCGTCCAGACGCCGCCGTCGCGCGCGGTCCGCGTCACGAGCCGGTCTGCCGCCGTCCGCATCGGTCCTCCTTCCCGCCGGTACGTGAGCGCCGCGTGCGGCGCGGGTGTGACCGCACCGCACGCGGCGGTTGTGGGCCCGTGCTCCGGGTGGCCGCCTCACCGGCGGCCACCCGGAACGTCATGCCCGGGTGCCGGAGCTCAGTGGCAGAGCGCGAGGCTCAGGTTGCTCGGCGTGTGCGAAGCGCAGGTGGCGACGGTCAGACCGCTGCCGCCGCTGGCGCCGCCGGAGGCGGTGGGGGCCTGGAGGCCCTGCAGGTCGAGAAGTGCCATGGTGGGTGCTACACCTCCTTCCCCTTCCGTGGGTGGACTGGTTCAGACCGTTCCGGTTCACGTGTGAGGGCTGTCCTTGGCCAGGCTCCCTACGCGGCCGGAAGGGCCGACTATGAGGCCGGACGAGCCGGCCGGGGCGACGGACGGGCCGTCGGCGGGTGTGGCGGGTGTGGCGGGTGTGGCGGGTGTGGCGGGTGTGGCGGGTGTGGTCGTGTGGTCGAGGCCGCCGGGGGCGGTCTCGGGCGCGGACGCGTTTTCCGCCGCGCTCGGGGTCTCGGGCACTGCGGGGGCGTCGAGGAAGGGCAGCGTCGGCCGCCGCTCGTCCAGCGCGGACGCGAGGGCGAGCAGCACCCCGGACGTCCCGGTCGCGAAGTCCATCGACAGCCGCATGAGCTGGTCGCCGGTGAACGCGAGGCCGCCGCCGTAGGGCATGGCGTGCCACCGCAGGCCGCGGATCTGCGCGTCCAGCCTCGGGTCGGGGTGCGTCTCGGGCCGGGCGTGCAGTCCGGCGGCGAGGGCGGCGATGATGCCCGCGCGGCCCGCGAACAGCCCGGACTGGACGAAGTAGCCGGATTCGGTGACCCGGGCGAGCCGGGTGAGCGCGCGTTCGAACTCCTCGTCGCGGCGGTGCCGCAGGTAGCGGGCGACGACGAGCCCGATGCCGACGGACCCCTCGTCCAGGTAGGGCAGGCTGCGCCAGCCCTGGTTCACCTGGAGCGAGCCGTCCTCGGCGAGCATGCACCGGCGCAGGTCCTGGCGGAGGGCGTCGGCGGCGCGGTCGAGCAGCGTCGCGGGGCCGCCGCGCTCGTAGGCGTGCAGGAACAGCAGCGCCGGTCCGGACGAGCCGTGCATCAGTCCGGCGCGCGGATGGTCGCCGCCGCTGAGTTCCGGGACGTCCTCCGGGCCGCCGATCCGCTCGGCGCAGAGTTCGACCATGCGGGACGCGGCGTCGGTGAGCGCGCTCTCGCCCGTGGCCGCCCCCAGGTGCAGGAGGTTGAGGCCGGCGCCCGCCAGGCCGGAGCAGAGGTTCAGGCTGAGCCGGTCCCACTTCTCGCGCAGGCAGATGTCGGCGAGATCCAGGGCGTCCTGGCGTCGGCCGAGGCGGTGCAGGACGTGGGCGACTCCGTGCAGGCCGTCGTAGAAGCCGAGCGGCGTGCCCACGTCGGGGCTCAGCGCGCGTGCGGCCAGCCAGTCCACGTGCTCCGGCGGGACGTCCGCGCCGGTCTCGGCCAGGGCGTAGAGCACGCCGGCGGCGCCGTGCGCGATGTTGACCGCGCCGCCGTCGCGGAACTGGGCGGGGTCCCCGGGATAGAGGCGGTCGTCCCGGCCGGGCGTGGCGGAGGCCAGGATCGCGCGGTGCAGCGCGTCCCGGACGTCCGGCCAGGGCGCCCGGCCCGGGAGCGGAAGCGTGGTCAGCGGGGACGGCTCCGGATCGGCCTCCGGGTCGAGCAGGACGGCCACCGCGTCGTCGAAGGCGGCGCGCGGCACCGGGAACGCCTCGGCGATCAGGTCCGCGAGCTGCTCGGCCTTGCGCCGGTGCATCAGCAGGGTGATCGTGGTCTGCGGGGCGAACAGGTAGTACCGCATGCAGGCGAGCGCGTACCGGTCCACGTCGAGCCCGCGCCGGTCGCGCGGCGCGAGGAACGCCGGGTTGGCGAGGGTCGTCCCTGCCTGTTCCTCGGCGGGGACCGCGACCTCGAAGTCGATGAGGCAGAGTCGTCCGGACGACGTCACCAGGATGTTGTTGGGATGCAGGTCGCCGAAGACCACGCCGCGCTCGTGCAGCTGCCGGACGGCGTCCTCGACCTTGCCGAGCATCCCGAGCGCCCACTCGGTGTACTCGGCGAGCCGCGCGTCGTCGCAGTCCGCCTTCGTGAGCGGGTACCGCTGGACGAGCTGTCGTTGCAGCGGGTTGCCGTCCACGAACTCCTCGACCAGGAAGTGGTGCTCGCCGAGGGTGAAGTAGTCGCGGAGCGCCGGCACGACGTCCAGCCCGGAGAGGCGTTCGAGGATGTCGCGCTCGTGCCGCAGGCGCGTCACCGCGTCGCGTCCGATCACGTCGAGCCCCGCGTGCGGCCGGGCCTCCTTCAGCACCACGCGCTCGCCGGTGGCGCGGTCGCGGGCGAGGTAGACGCCGCCGCCGTTCGAGAAGTGAAGGACGCTCTCGAAGTCGTAGGGCATCTCGTCCACGCGGACGGAGTTGCGCGCCTCCAGGTGCGGTTCGAGGAAGGGCGGCAGCGTCACCCATTCGGGCACCGAGAACGTCGCTCCCCGGACGTCCGGGACGAGTTCTCCGTCGCCGTTCTCGATGGCAGGGACGAGCTCGCCGTCCTTGCCGGCACAGCGGCGTTCGGCGAATCCTCCGTAGCGCACGAACAGCGGTCCGTCGGCATAGCGGAGATCGCTCAGAATGTACGGGCCCTCGATGCCGTCGAGCAGCTCGTCCAGTTCTTTGAGGATGACTTCGCATTCGTTCTCGTCACGCGGGTAAATGGTGACGAGTTTGCCGCTGGCGCCCCGGGAGGCGGCCTTGGAGTTGCGCATGAGCAGGACGGAGCGTCCGCGCAGGTACTTGAAGACGATGCCGCGCGGGACGCAGTAGTCCCAGATCACGCCCAGGGCGCGCTCGGCGTCGTCCAACCGGGCGGACACGTGGATCTTCCAGCCCTGGGAGGGGAGCGTGCCCTCTCCGCGCGGGGCGTGGTACATCCAGACGTCCGACTCGTGGCGGATCCAGTTCTCGGGGACCGGCCGGGTGGAGAACGAGAAGTCCGACGCCTCGTTCTGCTTTTCGCCGAGCTTGTCGTAGAAGAACAGATCGGCGAGGCAGTAGGGCTCGTACTGGTCCACCGCGGTCCTCCTGACTTCTCGCTGACTGCTCGACTTCAAGCAGCATCTCCGGACGGGAGTGCGACGCCAAGTTGAATCCGCAATACTTGATGGTGAGGAACACACCAACGCCGGTGTGCGTTCCGCGACGTGATCTCGGGAACGCCGAGGACGGACGTGTCGGGGCGTTCCTCCGTCCCGTACCGCCGGACCGGCGGGCGCCGGTACCCCTGGACCGATGGATCGGTGGCCGCCCACCGACCGTCGTTCTCCCGCAACCGGTCGTCCTCACCGTCCATGACCTCCAGCCGACCGCACGCGCCGCCCCCGATGCTGCACGGAACGGGCGAAGTCGGGACGTTCCCGTACGAGTCTCCGAGAGGGCGGGCCACCGGGTCTTCTGGGGAGGATGCGAACTCCCGGGAGGTTTCCGGCGTCCTACTGATCGACGTCCTCCCACCGGGTGGACGACGAAGCCGGGGCGCAGGCCCTCGCGGTCGGGCCGACAGGGGAAAACGGCCGACCCGGGAATGCGGGAGAAGCACCGGCGTTCTTGTCGCTAATGTGCTTTCTGCGGATTGCGGGCTGATGAGGGAGAACCGTGCGAGGTAAGGCCCTGGTGGTGGCGCTGGTCCTGGGACTGGCGACGGCGTGCGGCGGCGGCGGAGGCGGGAACGCCAAGAACGCCGGTCATGAGGAAGGCGCCCCGGCGATCTCGATCACGCCGGCGAACGGGTCGGCCAAGGCGAAGCCGGACGCGGGCGTGACGGTGACCGCGACCGGCGGGACGCTGAGCCAGGTGCTGGTCAAGCTGAAGGACGCCGACGTCCCCGGCACGATGTCCGCCGACAAGAAGACCTGGAAGTCGTCCTGGACGCTGATCCCGGGCGGCCGGTACACCGTGCAGGCGGTCGCGGCGTCCGGCAAGGGCAAGACGGTGACCGCGACGAGCTCGTTCCGGACGGTGAACGACACCGCCCGGACGACGATCAACAACGTCATCCCGAGTCCGGGCGAGAAGGTCGGCACCGGCATGCCGATCTTCATCCAGTTCAACAAGGAGGTCCCGGACAAGGCCAAGGAGGCCATCGAGAAGGCCATCGAGGTCAAGTCCACGTACCCGACGGTGGGCGCGTGGCGGTGGCTGGACGCGGGCGAGTCCTTCAACGGGCTGCCCTCGCTGGTGTTCCGGCCGAAGACCGCGTGGAAGCCGAACCAGCGCGTCGAGCTGAACGTGCACTACGCGGGCCTGAAGATCGGCGACTCGGTCTACGGCGACAAGGACGTCACCCGCAAGTTCAAGATCGGCGACTCGCACGTCATCACGGTCAACAACCGGACGCACAAGCTCACCGTGAAGAAGAACGGCAAGGTCGTCCGGACGTGGGGCGTCAGCCTCGGCACCGGCGGCGAGGTGCAGAGCGACGGCGTCGACCACCTGAAGACCACCAGCGGCGTCCACCTGACCATGGACCACGTCCGGCTGGAGCGCATGATCGCTCCCGGCAAGAAGAAGGGCGACCCCGGCTACTACGACGAGAAGGTGCCGTGGGCCACGCGCATCTCCAACAGCGGTGAGTACATCCACCAGAACATGGACGACCCGTCCTGCCTGGGCAACCGCAACTGCTCGCACGGCTGCGTCCGCTCCCCCTCCGCCGACGCGCAGTGGTTCATGAACTGGTCCTACCGGGGCGACATGGTGATCATCAACGGCACCGGCCGCGAGCTGCCCTGGACCAACGGCTGGGGTTACTTCCAGATGCCGTTCGAGAAGTGGGTGACCGGCGGCAAGCTCGGCCAGCCCGTCACCACCGCCGCCCTCGGCGGCTGACCTCCCGCCCCAGCGGCTCCCCCGGCGCGCTCCGCTCGGACTCCGGCGTCCGAGCCGTACGGACCTCCGGACGCGGCCCGGCGCCTCTCCTCCCCGAGAGCGCCGGGCCGCTCGCTTTTCCCCGCCGCTCGCGTTTCCTCCGCCCCCGGCCCGCCTCGTTTACCCGCGGATGAGGAACGACGGTGCACCATGACGACGGTGCACTATGGAGTCGTGCTGAGGACGAGAGCCGCCACCTGGGCGTACGTCGCGGCGCTCGCCGTCGCCGAGGCCGTGGTCTGGTCGCTGTCCCCCGAGCACAAGGCGCGCGTGGTCGGATGGGTGAGCACCAACGTGGCCAACCTGTCCCACCACCCGGTGGGGTCGCTGGCCGCCTCCGCGCTGGTCCCGGACTCGTATCCGGTGGTGTGGGTGGGGTTGGCGGTGGTGGCCGTGCTGCCCGTCAACGCGCTGCTGGGCAACCGGCGGACCGTCCTGCTGTTCGTCCTCCTGCACCTGCTGGGGACGCTGGTCAGCGAGGGCGTCGTCGCCTGGCGGCTCGCGCACGCGGCGCTTCCCGAGGCGGCGCGGCACCAGCTCGACACCGGTCCCTCGTTCGTCCTCGTGCCGGGCCTCGTCCTGGTGGTCCTGTTCGGGACGTGGTGGTGGCGTCCGATCGCGGCGGTCGGGATGTGGGGGCTCTGGCCGTACCTGTTCGTGGGGCTCGGACGGCTCGAGGTCGCGGCGGTCGGGCACGTCACCGTGATGGTGCTGGCCGTCCCGCTGTTCCTGCTGCTGCGGCGCGGGCACGTCCCGGCTACCGGACGTCCCGTCCCGGAGGGTGTCGTGCCGGAGGGTGCCGTGCCGGAGGGTGTCGTGCCGGCGGACGCGTCCGCGACCGAGCCCCTCACGCCCTGAGCCGTTCCCATCCCTTCCCCCGCGACGCCGTTCCGTGCGTTCCCGCGCGCGGGTTTCGGCCGTCCGGGGGACGGCGATAGGCCGCACGGGGGATATCCGGGACAATCCCGGGAACTACGGTTCGATCATGACGTTCTGGATCGGTTTCGTCCTGGGGTCCACGCTGATCACCGGGCTGCTGGCGTTCGGTGCCCGGCGCCTGCTCAACACCCGGTTCTCCTTCGTCAGAACGGTCCTGGCGGCGGCGGCAGGGGAGGCCGTGGCGAGTCCCGTCCTCAAGGGGCTGATGCGCGGACTCGACCCGGACCGTCCGAACTTCACGGCGACGATCTGGTTCACCGTCCTCGGCTGGGGTTGCGCGCTGCTCGTCGCGATGCTCGTCCTGGTGGTGTGGGAGGCGTTCGTCCCGACCGGGTCGGTGCCGTCGCCGCTGCTGTGGGTGCGGTCCGTGCGCGCACGAGCCGCGCGCACGCGCCGCTACTGGCAGATCACCCGCATCTTCGTCCGGGCCGGGCTCGGCCCCTACCTGCGCGGGCGGGCACGTCCGGAGGACGAGTCGCGCACGCGTCACCTGGCCCGGTCGCTGGTCACCGCGCTCGACCGCGGCGGCGTCACGTTCGTGAAGCTCGGCCAGGTGCTGTCGACCCGGCGCGACCTGCTGCCCGAGGAGTTCGTCACCGAGCTGGGCCGGCTGCGCGACCGTGCCGCGCCGGTGCCGTGGGAGGACGTCGAGCGCGTGCTGCGCGAGGAGCTGGGCGCGCCGGCCGACGAGGTGTTCGCCGAGTTCGACCGCGAGCCGATCGCCGCCGCGTCCGTCGCGCAGGTCCACGCGGCGCGGCTGCGGACGGGCGAGGCGGTCGTCGTCAAGGTGCAGCGGCCGGGCGTGCGCGCCGTCGTGGAACGCGACCTCGACATCGTCCGCCGCCTGGCCCGGACGCTGCACGTCCGCGCCGACTGGGGCGGCTCCCTCGGCCTGGTGGAGCTCGCGGACGGGTTCGCGTCGGCGCTCCGCGAGGAGCTCGACTTCCGCATCGAGACGCGGAACATGGCGGCCGTCTCGTCCGCGCACGCCAGTTCCTGGGGGCACCACTACAGCAGCAGCCGGATCCCCGCCGACACCAGCCGCCGCGCGCCGCAGGACGACGCGAGCCGCACCCGCCAGGACGGCCGGGTCCGCATCCCGCGCCCGTACGAGGACCTGTGCACCGCGCGCGTCCTGGTCATGGAACGGCTCCCGGGCGTGCCGCTGACCCAGGCGGAACCGCTGATCGACCGGCGCGGCCTGGACCGCGCCGCGCTCGCCCGCGACCTGCTGGACGAGGTGCTGCGGCAGATCATGCTGGACGGGGTGTTCCACGCCGACCCGCACCCCGGGAACCTGATGCTGCTCGACGACGGCCGGCTCGGGATGATCGACTTCGGGTCCGTCGGACGGCTGGACGGGGAGCTGCGCGCGTCCCTCGGCCGGATCCTGCTGGCGGTGAACCGCGCCGACCCCGTGGCGCTCACCGACGCGCTGCTCGAGGTGACGGCCCGTCCGGACGAGCTGGACGAGCAGGCGCTGGAACGCGCGCTCGGCGCGTTCATGGCGCGGCACCTGGCCTCCGGGCAGCGGCCGGACCCGGCGATGTTCACCGAGCTGTTCCGGGTGATGACGCGGTTCGCGCTGGCCGTCCCGCCGGAGTTCGCGGCGGTGTTCCGCGCGCTCGGGACGATCGAGGGCGGCCTCACCGAGCTCGCGCCCGGCTTCGACCTGGTCGGCGAGGCGCGCGCGTTCGGCACCGCGCACCTGGCCGAGCGGCTGCGTCCCGGGGCGCTGAAGGACGCGGCGGCCGACGAGCTGGTGGCGATGCTGCCGACGCTGCGCCGCCTCCCCCGCCGACTGGACCGGATCACGTCCGCGATCGAGGGCGGGCGGCTCACCGTGGGCATCCGGTTGTTCTCCGACGAGCGCGACCGCGCGATCGCCACCAGCCTGCTCCACCAGTTCCTGCTGACGATGCTGGCGTCCACGGCCGGGATCATGGCGGTGGTGCTGCTCGGCCTGAAGAGCGGCCCGGCGATGACCCGCTCGATCACGCTGTACCAGTTCCTCGGCTACGGGATGCTCGTGATCTGCTCGATCCTCGCGCTGCGCGTCCTGGTGGGCGTCTTCCGCCCGAGGAACCGCCGCTGAGCCTCCTTCACCCGCCCACGCGTCAGAGGGCGCCGCCGCGGCGCAGGCGGCGGGCCGCGAGGACGCCGAACGGGACGGGCGCCCAGAACGTCACGGCGCGGAAGAGCAGGACGCCCTGCACGGCCGCCGACCCGGCGATCCCGGCCGCGACGAGCGTGCCGATGAGGGCCGCCTCGTTCGCGCCCGTCCCGGCGGGCAGCGGCACGGCCGTCCCGGCCGCGGAGCCGACGAGGTAGACCAGCAGCAGCGTCCCGGCGTGCCGGAACCCGGGACCGCCCGGAGCCGCGATCACGCTGACCGAGAACGCCGTGCCGAGCGCGAGCGGGGTGCCGAGCGTCGCCAGCAGCAGCGCCGCGCAGGCGCGCGGCCGGTGCCGGAGCTCGGTGGCCTGGTGGACGGCGTCGGCGACGGCCCGCCGGACGCGGCGGCGCAG
>NZ_QURH01000272.1 GCF_003428695.1 Actinomadura logoneensis | reverse complement strand
CGGCGGTCCGGACGAGGCGGCTCCCCGCAGGGGCGGCCGGCACGCCGCCGAGCCCCGGCCCAGCGCCCCCGACGAGGCCCCGTCCAGCGGTTCCGACGAGCCCGGCCCCCGCGCGAGCGGACGCCACGAGGCGACGCCGCACGGCAGCGGCTCCCACCCGACCACCCCGCGCGGGGACAGCCCGCGCCCGCTCTCGCCGTCCGACAGCGGCTCCCACCCGCTCTCGCCGTCCGACAGCGGCTCGCACCCGCTCGCTCCGCGCGAGAGCGCCCACGCGCGCCCGAACCCCGAAGACCAGCGACCCGGCACTCCACGTGAGGCACGACACCGCTCCGGCGGCACGCGCCAGGACGAGCAGCGCCCGGTCCGTCCGCAGGGCGAGGACCAGCCCTTCGGCCCACCGCGCGGCGACGAGCAGCAGCGCCCGACCGCGCCGCGCGACGCTCGCCAGCGGCCCGGCGGGGCGTTCGGGGAGCAGCGGCGGCCCGGTCGGCCGTTTGAGGAGCCGCAGCCGCCGCGCGGGCCGCTCGGGGAGGAGCAGCGGCCAGAGGCTCCCCGGCGGTTCGAGCAGCGGCCCGAGGGCGGACGGCGGCCGAACGGAGGTCGCGGCGAGGAGCGTCGTCCGGCCGGGCCGCACACCGGGGACCGGTACCTGGCGGGGCCGGGCGCCGGGGAGCCGCGTCCGGCCGCACCGGCTGAGGACGACTGGCGTCCGGCCAGGCCGCTGCGTGGGGAGGGCCGTCCGGCCGATCCCCGAAGCAGCGGGCAGCAGCCGGTCACCCCTCGGAGCAGTGGGCAGCAGCCGGTCATGCCGCAGACCGGCGGGCAGCAGCCCGTCGACCCCCAGACCAGCGGGCAGCGGCCCGTCGACCCTCGGACCAGCGGGCAGCAGCCGGTCACGCCCCGGACGAGCGGGGGGCACCGGGTGCCGCCCGCCGCGCACGCCGCTCCGCCGCCCTACGCGCCGGCGGGGCCGCGGCCGGGCGAGGAGCAGCCGATCGTGCCCCGGTTCAGCGCGCAGGCGCAGGCCGAGGCCCAGGCGCGCGCGCAGGCCCAGGCCCGGCCCTTCGGCACCGAGGTCACGCGCGCGGACATGCCGCTCAACCCGTCCCAGTACGCGGTCGGCGTCCAGCCCCACCAACAGCCCCAGCAGCACCCCCAGCAGCACCCCCAGCAGCACCCCCAGCAGCAGCATCAGCGGGAGGCCCACGAGGCGGGCTACCAGGCGTATCCGCAGCAGGACGCGCGGATGTCCCCCCGGTCGGACGCTCCCCCGCACGCCGAGGAACCCCGGCGCAAGCGGCGCGGGCTCGTGGTCACGCTGGTGGTCGCGCTCGTCCTGGTCGTCGGTGTCGTCGCCGGGCAGCTCGTGCGGCCGGTGCCCGATCCGGCGTTCGCGCTGTCGCTGCCGTCCGCGAGCCACACCTTCGCCGGGCAGGCGCCCGCGCTGCCGTGGCCCAGGGCCGGGCAGGCGACCGTGTACGTGGACGGCCTGGGCACGATGGGATCGTCCGGCACGGCGACCCCGACGCCCACGGCCAGCGTCGCCAAGGTCATGACCGCGTACACGATCCTGCGCGACAAGCCGCTGGCCAGCGGTGAGGCCGGGCCGAGCTTCACCGTGACGCCGCAGGGCTACGCCGAGCTCCCGCAGCGCAAGGCGCGCGGCGAGTCGCTGCTGGGCATCCGCGCGAACCAGCGGTTCACCGAGCGCAAGGCGCTGGAGGCGCTGCTGGTGATCTCCGCGAACGACGTCGCGCACGAGCTGGCCCGCTGGGACGCGGGGTCGGACCAGGCGTTCGTCCAGAAGATGAACGACGCGGCGCGCTCGCTCGGCATGACGAACACGACCTACACCGACCCGAGCGGCTACGACTCGGCGACCGTCAGCACGGCCGCCGACCAGGTCAAGCTGCTGCGCGCGGCGATGAAGCTGCCCGCGTTCGCCGAGTCGGTCGCGCTGCGCCAGTTCGTCCCGGACGGCGGGGGCCGGCCGCGCAACGCGGGCAACGTCCTGCTCGGCCAGTACGGCGTGGTCGGCGGGAAGACCGGCTACACCGACAAGGCCGGCGGCAACTTCGTGTTCGCCGCGCGCCGCCAGGTGGGCGGGGCGGAGACGCTCATCCTCGGCGCGGTGATGAACCAGCCGTCGCCGAGCGCGATGGGCGCGATCTCCGCGGCGCAGCCGCTGGTCGCGGCGGCGGGGAACGCGCTGGTCAGCGCGACGGTCGCGCCCGCGGGCAGCCGGGTCGCGAAGGTGGACGACGGGCTCGGCGGCGGCGCTCCGCTGCGCGCGGCCAAGCCGGTGACGGTGGTCGGCTGGCCCGGCCTGACCGTCCGGCTCGGGGTGGCCGGGACGCCGCCGAAGACGGCGCCGCGCGGCGCGAAGGCGGGCACGCTGACCGCCGGTGGAGCCCGCGTCCCGCTCACGCTGGACGGTCCGCTGGGCGAACCGTCCCTTCTGCACCGCCTCCTCCGCCTCACCTGAGGACGCGGGCGGGAGACGCCGCGTCCCGCCGCGGGCGACGGGCGGGACGGCGGCGGACGCTCAGGTCGCCGCCTGCGCCTCCGGCGTCCCGCCGCGCTCGGAGGCGAGGGCCCCGGCCAGGACGAGGCGTCCGGACGTCCGGACCATGTAGGTGACCTCGTCGAGCGGACGGCGCAGCGAGGTCAGCGCGACCAGGGCCGCGAGCAGCGTGTGCCCGAGGACGATCTCGACGGCGTCGCGGTCGGGCACCGGGTCGCCGATCGCCGCGGACAGCCGGTCCCGGACGAACAGGAACAGCACCGTGCGGGCGTCCTCGACCGACGGGTCGTCCGAGGTCACCGCCTGGATGATCGCCGAGGTCAGGGTCAGCTCGCCGGACGCGATCTCCACGATCCGCTCCAGCAGCGAGGTGAGCCGCTCGGTGGGGGTGGCGCCGACCGCGAGCGCGTCGATGTCGGCGGTCACCCGGTGCGCCCAGGTGGCCGCGACCTCGGTGAGCAGGTGGTCCTTGGTGGCGAAGTACCGGTACACGGTGGCGCGCGCGACACCGGCGCGGTCGGCGACGTCGTGCATGGTGACGGCCTGGTAGCCGCCCTCGTCCGCCAGCGCGCGGGCCGCCTCGAGCAGCCGCTCCCGGCGGGCCTGCTGATCCTTCGTCAACGTCCTCGTGACGGTGATCCGCACGCCGCCACCCACACTGCCGCTCAACGCGCCTCCTCGATCGACGCCCCATTGTCCCGCAGATCGGGCCGCGGCACCGGGGACGCGGTCGAATCGAGACCCCGCGCACCGGGGAACGGCGTCGACCGGGCCCGCCGGGCTCCGGAGCGGCCGGGCGGGCGGCGTTCCGGAGGTCGGCGGGACGTGCGGGGGGACGTGCGGGAGGGACGTGCGGCGGGTCAGGCGACGACGTCGAGCCTGCGGCGGTGCTCGGCCCACTGGAGGGAGTGCCGGATGGCGTCGCCGATGGTGAACTCGGGCTTCCAGGCGAGCACCTCCCACGCCTTGGCGGGATCGACGAACGCGCCGACGACGTCCCCCGGACGGGCCGGGGCCTCCTCCACGAGGAAGCCGTCGCCGACGACCGCGCGGAAGGCGTCCACCAGCTCGCGGACGGTCGTGCCGTCCCCGGTGCCGAGGTTGACGACCTCGTAGGGGGACGGCGCGCCCGCCGGACGCGCCGGCGGGACGATCGTGTCGAAGCGCTCCACCGTCGTGACGAACGCCCGCGCGATGTCCCACACGTGGATGTAGTCGCGGATCGCCGTGCCGTCGCGGGTGGGCCAGTCCACGCCCGTGATCCGGAACGGGACGCCCGACTCGTACGACTCGATCATCTTGCCGAGGGCGTGCGTCGGCTTGCTGGACTGCAGGCCGGTGCGCATCCTCGGGTCCGCGCCGATCGGGTTGAGGTAGCGCAGCGACACCACGCGCAGCCCGTAGGCCGCCGCCAGGTCGCGCAGCGCGGTCTCGGCCATCGCCTTCGAGCGCGTGTAGGGGTTCTGCGGGTCCAGCTCGGACTCCTCGGTGACCGACAGGTCCGCGGACGCCAGCTCGGACTCCTCGGTGACCGACAGGTCCGCGGACGGCCGGTACATGCCCGCCGTGGACGCGAACACCATCCGGTCGCAGCGGTTGCGCCGCAGGTGCTCGGCGAACTCCAGGGTCCGGGTGAGGTTGACGCGGTAGTAGCGGGCGGGGTCGCTCATCGAGTCGGGCACGACGATCAGCGCCGCGCAGTGCACGGCGGCGGCGATGTCCGGCTGCTCGGCGAAGATCCGGTCCACCAGCGCGCCGTCCCCGATGTCGCCCTGGTAGAAGATCTTGCCCTCGGTGAACTCCGGACGCCCGGTGACCAGGCTGTCGAGCACGACGGGCGTGACACCGCGCTCGGCGAAGGCCGACGCGACGGTGCTGCCGATGAACCCGGCGCCCCCTGTGATCAGGACCTTCACTTGACTTCCCCTTACCGAAGTTTGCTCCCCGTGGCTCGGTATGCACAGAATCCGCATAGGTGCGCACAGGGTCAACGCCGCGTTCACCAAGTGACCGGGACCGGACGCGGCGCGGGACGCGGGCCGCGGGGACGGGCGGGGCATGCCGATGCGGGCGGTACGTCCCGATGCGGGTGGGACGGGGTGTCCGGGGCGCGTGGGGCGGGTGGCCTCCGGGACGGGGGAACGTGTCCGCTGCCGGACGCCGGTCTACAGCGTTTGCGGGATCCGCTACCGCCGGGTACCGGCGATGGTGGCCGGATGCAGCCCACCCGGGTCCTCATCGTGGACGACCACGCGCTTTTCGCCGAGGCGCTGTCGGCACGGCTCGGC
This sequence comes from Actinomadura logoneensis, assembly GCF_003428695.1. GTDB lineage: Bacteria > Actinomycetota > Actinomycetes > Streptosporangiales > Streptosporangiaceae > Spirillospora > Spirillospora logoneensis. Next base: position 2,935 of record NZ_QURH01000272.1, on the reverse strand, counting down.
CGCGAGCCGGACCTGGTCGTCCTGCCCGTCGCGGCGGCGGGCCGGCAGGCGCTGTCGCTGGCCGCCACCGAGCGCCCGCACGTCGTGCTGCTCGACCTCGACCTCGGCCCCGAGAACGGCCTGGACGTGCTGGCCCGGCTGCGCGAGCGCCATCCGGACGTGCGGGTCGTCGTGCTGACCGCCGCCGACGGGGTGGACACGATCGTGCGCTGCGTGCGGCGCGGCGCGGTCGGGTTCCTGTCGAAGACCGAGCGGGCGGAGCGGGTCGCGGGCGTGGTCCGGCACGCGGCGCGGCGCGGCGGCTGGATCCCGCCCGACCTGCTGGGCGACGTGCTGCGCCGGCTGCTGTCCGGCCGTCCCGAGCCGGACGGCGCGGACCGGCTGCTCGCCGACCTCACCCCGCGCGAGCGCGAGGTGCTGCAGTGCATGGTGGACGGCCTGAACCGCGCGGAGATCGCCGACCGGCTCGGCCTGTCGGCCAACACCGTCCGCACCCACACGCAGAACCTGCTCGCCAAGCTGGACCTGCACTCGGCGCTGGAGGCGATCACCCTCGCGATGCGCGCCGGAATGCGCCCCTCCGAAGACCCCTGACCCCGCCCGTCCCGTCCTGGCGCGGTGCCCCGGCCCCGTCCTGACGCGGCACCTCCCGGACCCGCTGGACGCGGTGTCTCCTTGGACGCACGCGACGCTCCGGGCACAGCCGAAGGCGCCTTTGGAACGGTCCGGTAGACGGCCTCCGGCCTGCCCGTATGCGGTGAACGCGCAGCGCACGCGGTCGGGGCGCGCCCCCCGCAAACGACGTAGCCGAGTCGTATTTGTGGGCGATTCGATCTTTATGCCCCCTTCCTACGCTCGCGGTGTCAGGACAGGCGAGGGGGCGTTGCCGTGGAGCTCGACGAGGTCGCCGCCCGGGTGATCCGCACCTACTGGGCGCTGCTGCTGGTCGCGACCGTGGTGCCGCTCGTGGCCGTGTACATGCTGATGGACGGCCGGACGCCGCCCGCCGCCGCGCAGGCCCGGGTCGTGGTGCCGGGCGGGGCCGCCGCCGGGGCCGCCGGGGACAACGGGGTGAGCGCGGCGGTCAGCACCGTCAAGGCGTTCGCCACCGGCCACGACCTGCTCGCCCAGGTCATCCGGAGCGGCCGGCTGGCGCGCGACCCCGACAAGGTGGCCAAGCAGATCACCGTGAAGGGGCTCGGCACGTCCACCGTGGTCGAGCTGTCGGTCAAGGACCCGGACCCGGCCGTCGCGCTGAAGCTGACGCAGTCGATCGCGACCGAGACGGTGCACGACATCAACACCTCCAACCAGAGCGCGATCCAGAACCAGCTCGGCCAGATCAACCAGCAGATCACCGCGCTGGAGAAGCAGCAGGCGGACGCCTCGCCGGGGCCGCCGACCGACCGGATCCTCACCCAGCTCACCGACCTGCGGGCCAGCCGGAGCGACCTGCGCACGCAGCTCAGCACGGCCGGGAACGCCTCGATCGCGCAACCCGCGATCGCCGCGCCGAAGACCGACCCGAAGGTGATGATGACCGCCGTCGCCGGGCTCGGCGGGCTGGTGCTCGGCATCCTCGCGGCGGTCGTCGCGGAGATGGTCCGGCCGACCGTGCCGGGGCAGCGGCGGGTGGCGCGCAGGCTGGACGTCCCGCTGCTCGGCCGGCTCGGCGGCTCCCCGGCGGAGACGGCGGCGCTCGGCCGCAGGATCCTGCTGGCCGCGCGGCGGGCCGGGGCCGGGCAGGTCACCGTCGTGTCGGCGCAGGGCGGACCGCTGCCCGCCGAACTGGTCTCGCAGCTCGCCGAGGCGGTGTACGGCGACCGGACGCGCGTCGTGCCGTCCGCGTCCGTCGCTTCCCCCTCGCCGGCTTCGGCGTCGGCTTCGGCGTCAGCGTCGGGGTCCTCGGGATCGGCCGGCGGGGGCAAGAGCCGGTTGAACGGCAGGAGCCGTCCGTCCGCCACGGACGGGGAGGGCGAGGGCGGCGAACCACGCGACGCGGGCGCGGCGGCCTCGGACGAGACGCCGTCCAGCACCGTCGTGCGGGCGGCCGGCCCCGCGGTGATGACCCGCGAGGCCGACGGCCCGGTCTCCCCGCTGGAGGCGGCGCGGCCGGTGGAGGCGCGACCGGTGGAGGCGCGGGCGGTCACGCCGGTGCACGCGTTCGAGGACGTCGATCCGTCCGCCGACGTGCGGTGCGGCGTGGTCGCCGTCGCCGGGCCGGTGACGCCCGTCGCGGGCCTGGAGTCGGTGCGCGACCTGGTCGCCGCGTCCGGCTGGCCGCTGCTCGGGGTCGTCGCGACCAGCCGGAAGATCAAGGGGTAGCGCAATGAGCCAGCACACCGCGCAGGGGAACGGCCGGAACGGCACGGACGCCGCGGACGGTACGGACGCCGCGAACGGCTCGGGTACCGGGAACGGCTCGGGCGGCAAGGTGCCGTTCGCCGTGCCGTCCTTCGCGGACGGGGTCGCCGAGCGGGTCACCGAGACGCTGACCTCCGGCTGGGTGACGACCGGCCCTCAGGTCGCCGAGTTCGAGCGGGACTTCGCCGCCTACCTGGGCGCGGACACCGTGGTGGCGGTCGCCTCGTGCACGGCCGCGCTGGAGCTGTGCCTGCGGGCGCTCGACCTGCCGCCGGGCTCGCCGGTGCTGACTCCCAGCCTGACGTTCTGCGGCGCGGTGAACGCGATCCTGCACGCGGGGCTGCGGCCGGTGCTCGTGGACGTCGACGAGGACACGCTCGTGCCGTCCGAGCGGACCGTCGCCGAGGCCGCCGCGCGGACGCGTCCGCTCGCGATGGTCACGCAGAACCAGGCGGGCTACCCCGTGGACGTGCCCGCGCTCGCCGCCGCCGCCGGACTCGACCGGACGCGCGTCGTGGAGGACGCGGCGCACGGCCCCGGCGCGGCCCGCGGCGGCGTGCGGGTCGGCGCG
>NZ_QURH01000274.1 GCF_003428695.1 Actinomadura logoneensis | reverse complement strand
CCCGGCCGCGGGCACGGCCGCGGGGCCGGGCGGGGTCGCGAGCGGCGCTCCGGCCATGGGGCCGGGCGGGGTCGCGAGCGACCTGCGGGGCGTCGAGCGGTACCTGGTGGTGCCCCTGCGGGGGATGCGGCTCTGGCTGCTGTCCTTCCCGCTGATGTTCGCCTCGATCGCGGTGACGGTCGCGCTGTCGCTGGTCGGGGCGGGTGTCGGCATCCTCCTGGTGCCGCCCGCGGTGATGATGATGCGCGGCCTGCTCGACACCTACCGGGGCCTGGTGTCCCGCTGGACGGGCCGGAGGATCGAGCGGCCGTACCTGCCCGTCCCCGAGGGCAACCCGCTGCAGCGCTTCCTCGCGGTCATGCAGGACCCGGCGACCTGGCGCGACCTGGCGTTCCTGCTGCTCGACCCGATCGTCTCCGCCTTCACCGCGTTCCTGTCCTTCCTGCTCGTGCTGTACGGGATCTACGGCTGGCTGCTGGCCGCCTTCCTCGGCCGGATCATCAAGGAGTACGGCGGGAACGACTGGTACACCTTCGTCCCCCTCCAGGGCAGCTTCTCCGACCACCCGGTCAACGCCGCGCTGATCGCCGCGCTCGGCACCGTCTACGGCCTCGCCGGCCTGTACTTCGGCCCGCGCCTGATGGACGCCTACGGCGGCTGGGCCCAGTCGCTGCTCGGCCCGACCGAGAAGTCCCGGCTCGCGCTGCGCGTCCGGCACCTCGCCGAGTCCCGCGCCGACGCCGTCGACACCTCGGCCCGCGAGCTGCGCCGCATCGAGCGCGACCTGCACGACGGCGCGCAGGCCCGGCTCGTCGCGATGGGCATGAGCCTCGGCGCGATCGAGCAGCTGCTCGACAAGGACCCCGAGCGCGCCCGGACGCTGCTCGCCGAGACCCGCGCGTCGTCCGCCAAGGCCCTGTCCGAGCTGCGCGACCTGGTCCGCGGCATCCACCCGCCGGTGCTCGCCGACCGCGGCATCGGGGACGCGGTCAAGGCGCTCGCGCTGGACCACCCGCTGCCCGTCGAGGTCGCCGTGGACCTGCCCGGACGCCCGGACGCCCCGGTCGAGTCCGCCGCCTACTTCGCGGTCTCGGAGATCCTCACCAACGTCGCCAAGCACTCCGGCGCGCGGCACGCCTGGGTGGACGTCCGGCACGAGGCCGGGATGCTGCGGATCTCGGTCACCGACGACGGGCAGGGCGGCGCGTCCCTGTCCGGCGGCACCGGACTTCGCGGAATCGAGCGGCGGATCGGTACATTCGACGGGGTGCTCGCCCTCAGCTCTCCCCCGGGCGGCCCGACCATCGTCACCATGGAGCTGCCCTGCGCGCTCCTCGCCCCCTGACGGAGACACCGTTGCGCGTCGTGCTCGCCGAGGACCTGGCCCTGCTGCGCGAGGGGCTGGTCAGCCTCCTCCAAGCACACGACTTCGAGATCGCGGCGGCCGTGGACAACGGGCCGTCGCTGCTCAAGGCCCTGCTCGACCACCGCCCGGACGTGGCGGTGGTCGACGTGCGCCTGCCGCCGACCTTCACCGACGAGGGCCTGCAGGCCGCGCTGGAGGCCCGCCGCCAGGTCCCCGGCCTGCCCGTCCTGGTGCTGTCGCAGTACGTCGAGCAGCTCTACGCCCGCGAACTGCTCGCGGACGGCACGGGCGGCATCGGCTACCTGCTGAAGGACCGGGTGTTCGACGCAGGGCAGTTCGTCGACGCCGTCCGGCGCGTCGCCGGGGGCGGCACCGCGATGGACCCGGAGGTCGTCGCCCGGCTCGTCGCGCGCGGCCGGGACGACTCGCCGCTCGCCCGGCTCACCCCGCGCGAGCGCGAGGTGATGGAGCTGATGGCGCAGGGCCGCTCGAACGCGGCCATCGCGCAGCAGCTCGTCGTGACCGAGCGCGCCGTCACCAAGCACACCGCCAACATCTTCGCCAAGCTCGACCTCGCCGTCTCCGACGACGACAACCGGCGCGTCCTGGCGGTGCTCGCCTACCTCAACAGCTGACCCCCGGCCCGCCGGCACCGGGCGTCCGGCACCGGGCGTCCGGGGGCGAGCGAGGGTCCGCTAGGAGTGGAAGTTCACGCCGTTCATGGTCGGCTGGATCGTCCCGGCGGTGAAGGAGTCCGGGCAGAGCACGACCGGGCCGGACCCGCCGGGGACGTCGTTCCAGCCCGCGTGGACCTTCACGCCGAAGCCGCCGATGGTCGGGCAGCCCTGCGTCGCGTCGTACTTCACGCCCTCGAACGCCGAGGTCCCGGGCTTCAGCGTGATCGTCGTCCCGGCTCCGGGCATCGCGGCGCGCGTCGTCCGCAGCTCCTGGTACCGGCCGGACGAGCCCTTGCCGAAGGTCGCCCACCCGGCGGCGAGCGTGCACGGACGCCCCGACCTGTTGGTCAGGATCAGCGTCGCGAAGACGTGCCCGTCCTTGCTCCACGGCTGCCGCTGCCAGCCCGCCCGCAGCTCCCCGGCCGTGCAGCGCGCGGCGGTGCCGCCGGTCTGCCCCGTCTTCCCGTGACCGGGGACGGTGTCGGGCGTCGCCTTCCCCGTGGGGTTGCCGCTCCCGCCCGTCTCGCCGGGGGCCTCCGGTGAGGCCGTCACCTTGGACGACCCGGACGTCGTGTCGCCCGCCTTGGTGTCCCCGCACCCGGCGAGGGCCACGGCGACCGCCGCCACACCCCCGGCCAGCGTGACGCTCGTACGAACGGAACGTGGCTTCATGGCGAACACCCTGCCAAAGCCGGTGCCCCGCCACAACCGCACACGGTCCGGTCCCCGGGGGCGGCGGTCAGCCCGTCCAGGTGAAGCGGGGCGGGCGGCGCTCCAGGAAGGCCGCGACGCCCTCGGCGACGTCGCCGCCCGCGGCCACCTCGTCCAGCCACGTCCGGGCGATCTCCTCCGCCGGGCGGTCGGCGGCGAGCGCGTCCACGATGTCCTTGGTGGCGCACTGGGTGAGCAGCGAGCGCGTGGCGAGCGTCGCGGCGAACCCGGCCACCCGCTCGTGGACCGTTCCCGCGGGGACGGTCTCGTCCAGCAGCCCGATCCGCAGCGCGTGCCCGGCGTCCACCAGGTCGGCCGAGAACAGCAGGTACTTGGCGGCGGACGGCCCGACGAGCCGGACCAGCCGGGCCGTCGCCGACAGCGGGTAGACGATGCCGAGCTTGGCCGGGGTGATCCCGAACCGCGCGTCCTCGGCGGCGAACCGCAGGTCGCAGGCCGCCGCGAGCTGGCAGCCGCCGCCGACGCAGAACCCCTCGATCGCGGCCACGGTCGGCTTGGGGAACGCGGCGAGCGCCTCCTCGGCCAGCGTGGACAGGTGCCCCCTGTCCGGGCGGTTGATGTCGGCGAGCTCGGCGATGTCCGCGCCCGCGCAGAAGTCGCCGCCCGCGCCGGTCAGCACCACCGCCCGCACGGACGGGTCGCCCGCCATGCCGTCCAGGAGCTCGGGCAGCTCGCGCCACATGGCCGCCGACATCGCGTTGCGCTTGGCGGGCCGGTCGATGGTGATCGTGCCCACGCCGTCCGCGACGTCGCCGCGCAGCCGTCCCTCGTCGCCCATGTGCGCTCCTTCCGCCCGTTCGCGCGCCATCGTACGGAAGCTCCCCCGCCCGCCCGGACGCCGGGTGTCGGAGGTCCGTGGCAGTCTCGTCCCGGACGGGCCCGGCGGGGTCCGCCGGCGATCCGGGGAGGTCACGGCGCGGGCGGGGGGCGGGGCCGGGGCGGGGTCCCGGCCGGAAGCGGGGCAGGGAGGGGGAATGCACAGAACGCGGAATGTGCTGTACTGTCAAATCAGCGTCTCCGTTCGATACGGCGTTCCGTTCCGCGTCCAGCGTGAATCGGGCCCGGGAGGCGCGCACGTTCCCCGCCCCGGGCCTCTGAGCGCCCGGTGACAGCCTGTGCGGCCACGCGCCGCCCGCAGCCTTCCAGGGAGCCGACGACTTCTCCGCCTGCCAGTCCAGGCCGATCTCCTTCCCTCACTCGTTCCTCTCGCTCACGCGCCGCCCGAGAAGCGGCCGTATGAAGGGACCCGCATGACCACTACCACCACGGCCGAACACGCCCTCTCGCTCACGCGCCGCCCGAGAAGCGGCCGTATGAAGGGACCCGCATGACCACTACCACCACGGCCGAACACGCCGCCGTGCCCGCCCAGGCCGACCGGCGCCGCCGGACCCGGGCCCGCGCCGCGTCGGCCCGCACCCCCGTCCACGCCGACGGGCCCGCCCGGGACACCGGCGGCGACGAGGACGCCCAGCCCCTCCCGGTCGTCCCGTTCCACGGCATCCTCGCCGTCCAGGACAGCCGGGCCTTCGTCCGCACGTCCGGCTACCTCTCCGGCCCGGACGACGTCCACCTGACCCCGGCGCAGGTCCGGGACGCGCACCTGCGTCCGGGCGACATCGTCGCCGGCACCGCCCGCCCGCCCCGCTCGGGCCGGGAGCGGTACGCGGCGCTCGCGTCCGTCGAGTCGGTCAACGGGCAGCCCCCCGAGGCCGCCGCGGGCCGGCCCGAGTTCGGCAAGCTCACCCCGCTGTTCCCGAACGAGCGGCTGCGGCTGGACACCGGCGCCATGGTCACCCGCGTGATCGACCTGGTGTCGCCGATCGGCAAGGGCCAGCGCGGCCTGATCGTCGCGCCGCCCAAGACCGGCAAGACCATGGTCCTCAAGGCGCTGGCCAACGCGATCACCACCGACAACCCCGAGTGCCACCTGATGATCGTGCTGATCGACGAGCGGCCGGAGGAGGTCACCGACTTCCAGCGCTCGGTCCGCGGCGAGGTCGTGCACTCCACCTTCGACCGGCCCGCCGAGGAGCACATCGCGCTCGCCGAGCTCGCCGTCGAGCGGGCCAAGCGGCTGGTCGAGCAGGGCCACGACGTGGTCATGCTGCTCGACTCGATCACCCGGCTCGGCCGCGTCTACAACCTGGCGGCCCCGTCCAGCAGCCGGATCCTCGCCGGCGGCGTCGCGACGACCGCGCTGTACCCGCCGAAGAAGTTCTTCGGCGCGGCCCGCAACATCGAGAACGGCGGGTCGCTCACCATCCTCGCCACCGCGCTCGTCGAGACCGGCTCGCGGATGGACGAGGTGTTCTTCGAGGAGTTCAAGGGCACCGGCAACATGGAGCTGAAGCTCGACCGGAGCCTCGCCGACCGCCGCGTCTTCCCCGCCGTGGACGTCGAGGCGTCCAGCACCCGCCGCGAGGACCTGCTCATGTCCCCCGAGGAGCTGGGGCTCAACTGGAAGCTCCGCCGCGCGATGTCCGGCATGGACAAGCAGCAGGCGATCGAGCTGCTCCTGGAGCGGATGAAGGGCACCGGCAGCAACGCCGAGCTCCTGCTCCGGCTGCAGCAGGCGCTCTGACCCGCCACGCCAGGCCTTCGATCGGCCCGCCACGCCTTCGATCGGACGGCCAAGCCTTCGACCGCCCTGCCCGCCGCGGGAATCAGCCGCCGGTGGCGGGGGGCTCCGGGTCGAAGGACCGCAGGATCCGGTCGTAGAGGCGCGCCCCGGGGGTCCAGCGCCTGGCGTGGGTGAAGTAGAAGAACTCGTACCCGGCGACGCGGCTGCGCAGGGCGTGCGACCCGCCGTCCCTGCCCCAGGTGAACTCCCACTCCGCCGCGCCCGGCGCGAGGTCCGGCGCGGACTCCAGCCGCAGCCGGCGGTAGCCGGGGTAGGTCCCGGCGCCCGCCGCGCGGCGCTCGTCCGCGCGCAGGCCGGCCAGCGGGTCGCCGGGGGCCCGGACGATGGTCAGGCCCTCGCCGTCCGACGGATCGGACCAGGCCACCCCGTTGGCGACGCGGTGCGGCCGCCAGGCCGCCGGGACCTCGACGCTGAACGCGCCGTCCGCGTGGTAGACGGTCGTCCGGTCGGACGCGGCCGGGATCGACCGCACCGTCGACGACGCGCTCTTGCTGACCGAGTTCCAGCGCGCCGACCACGCGCCCAGCATCGCGACCCCGGCGAGCGCCGCGCCGAGCCCGAGCAGCGCCCCGAACCGGGGCCGCTTCGAGGCCGGGATCTGGAGGGGGACGCGGGGGTCGGCACTGTCGTCGGGCTCGTAGGGCTCGTCGCTGTCGTGGGACTCGTCGCTGTCGTCGGCGATGATCGTCTCGTCCGGGGTGTCCGGGGCTTTCGGGGTTCTCGGGGTTGCCGGGGCGTTCGGGGCGCTTCCTGGGGCCGCTTCTCCTCTGCCGGGTGGCGCGGACCAGCCTGGCGCCGCCCCCGCGCCGCACGTCGCCGGCGCGGCGGGCAGGGTGCGCAGCGCGTCGCGCAACAGCCGCTCCACGGCGTCCGCGGACAGGCGCTCCGCCGGGTCCTCGCGGAGCAGGCCGTACACGACCGGGGCGAGCGCCCGGGCCGCGCGCGGCGGCTCGTACTCCCCGAGCAGCACCGCGACCATCGACGCGAGGGCGTGGCAGCGCAGGAACGGTGAGCGTCCCTCGACCGCGGCGTACAGGGTCGCCCCGAGCGACCACAGGTCGGACGCCGGGGTGGACGGCCGTCCGCGCACCCGCTCGGGCGCGAGGTAGGCGGGCGAGCCCTCGATCCCGGCGACGAGCGTGTCGTCCAGCCCGCCGCCGCACCGCAGGCTCCCCCCACCGTCCGCGGCGGCATCCCCGGTCGCTCCGGTGGCGGCCGTCGTTCCCTGAGCGGCGGTCGTTCCTTTGGCGGCGGACGTCGCGGTGCCGCCGTGGACGCCGCCGGAGGTGTGGACGGCCAGGCCGAAGTCGGTGAGCAGCACCCGGCCGTCGTCGCAGAGCAGCACGTTGGACGGCTTGACGTCGCGGTGCAGGATGCCCTCGGCGTGCGCGGCGCGCAGCACCGACAGCAGCGCGAGGCCGATCTCGGCGACGCGCGCGGGCGGGAGCGGGCCGTCCTGGGCGAGCACCGCGTGCAGCGAGCGGGCCCGCAGGAGCTCCATGATGATCCAGGGACGGCCGTCCTCCATCACGATGTCGTAGACCTCGACGACACCGGGGTGGCGGAGCGCGGCGGTGGCGCGGGCCTCCTCGAGCATCCGGCGGCAGGCGAGCCGGCGCTCCCCGGCGGTCAGCCGGGCCGGAAGGCGGACCTCCTTGACGGCCACGTCGCGGTCGAGCAGCTGGTCGTGGGCGCGCCACACCGTGCCCATCCCGCCGCGGCCCGCCTCCGAGAGCAGGCGATACCGGCGTGCGAGCGGTATCAACCCTTCTCCCCCCATGTGGTGTTTATCGGTCGAACCGCCTCCCGTCACCCTCCACGAGGAGTAAGGATTCTTTCACGATGGGTCATTTGCGGGCCAGGGCGCGCGGCGGCGCGACGGGGTCCGCGGGCGGCGTCCGGCGGAAGAGGACCCAGGTCACCCAGGCCGCGCCGCCCGCCGGGATCTCCACGGCGTAGGTGTAGAAGGAGTACAGGATCGTCGCCGCGGCGGCGGGTCCGGCGGGGACGCCGAAGGAGACGAGCAGCGCCGCGGTGCCGGTCTCGCTGATCCCCGCGCCGGACGGCGTGACCACGGCCGTGGTCAGCATCCGGTTGATCGCGAAGACCGCGACCGCCTCGGCGACCTGGACGTGCGCGCCGACCGCGAGCAGGCACGCGTACAGCAGCGCGGCCTGGAGGAACAGGTACGCCGCCATGCCGAGGGTGAGGCCGCGCCAGCCGGTGCGCAGCACGTCCACCGTCCGCGCCCGGACCGACAGCAGCGCGCCGTCCGCCGAGAGCAGCCAGCGTCCGGCGCGGCCGGGCAGGCGGCGGGCGACGGCGCGCAGCCGCCGGTCCAC
>NZ_QURH01000269.1 GCF_003428695.1 Actinomadura logoneensis | reverse complement strand
GGCGCGGCCCGCGGCGGCGCCCACGGCGGCGCCCACGGCGGCGCCCACGACGACCCCGAGGCCGACCCCGCCGTCGGCCTCGCGCCGCGCGATGTGATCGAAATCGCCCTCGACCACACCCCGGGCTCGGGCGAGGACGTCCGGCGCGGGCTCCGGCGCGCGCTGGACCTGCTGCGCCGGACGGGGCCGGAGGCGTTCCGGGAGGCCGCGCACGAGCTGGGCAACGGCTCGCGGATCTCCGCCGCCGACACCGTTCCCTTCTGCCTGTGGGTGGTCGCCACCCACCTCGGCGACTACGAGCGCGCCGTCCGGGTGTGCGCGGCGGCGGGCGGCGACACCGACACGACCGCGGCCATCGTGGGCGGGATCCTGGGCGTCCGGGACGCCCCTCCGGCCGCCTGGCTGGAGGCCCGCGAGCCCCTGCCCGACTGGCTCGGGGCCTAGAAAAGGGGTACCGGAGGCGGGGTCCGGCTTCGGTATCCTTGGCGGGATCGGCGGGACTCGACCCGCCGGGCCTTCCGGCGTGGTGTAACTGGCAGCACAAGGGTTTTTGGTGCCCTTGGACAAGGTTCGAATCCTTGCGCCGGAGCTGTGCGGCTTCCGCCCGCGTCGGGTGCTGGCTGACAGATCCGGACCGGACGGTATCCTTCGGGGTGTCGGGTGCGCTCTGACCTGCCCTGCCGCCGTCCGGAACCCGGCCGGCGGCAGGTAACGAACCGCAGGCGCGCCTCCCGGCACGACACCCGTCCGCGATGCCGAGGAGCCTCCTAGTGAGTGCCAGCCGCCCGGCTGCCGTCATCGTCCTCGCCGCAGGTGAGGGCTCCCGGATGAAGTCCCGTACCTCCAAGGTCCTGCACGAGCTGTGCGGCCGTTCCATGCTCGGCCACGTCCTGGCCGCGGCGGACGCCCTGAGTCCCGAGCGGACGCTGGTGGTCGTCGGCCACCGGCGCGAGCAGGTCGTCGAGCACCTGACGCGGGTCGCCCCGCACGCCGTGCCGGTCGTCCAGGAGCGCCAGGGCGGCACCGGCCACGCCGTCCGCACCGCGCTGGAGCAGGTCGGAGAGCTGCGCGGGACCGTGGTCGTCACCAACGGCGACCATCCGCTCCTGCGTGGCGAGACCCTGGCCGACCTCGTGCGCACGCACGAGGACGAGGGCAACGCCGTCACCGTCCTGACCACCGAGATGCCCGACGCCACCGGCTACGGCCGCATCCTGCGGGAGGCGGACGGCACGGTCACCGGCATCGTCGAGCACAAGGACGCCACCCCCGCCGAGCGCGAGGTCCGCGAGATCAACGTCGGCATGTACGCCTTCGACGGCGCCCTGCTCGCCGACGCGCTCAAGCGGGTCAGCACCGACAACGCCAGCGGCGAGGAGTACCTCACCGACGTCGTCGCGATCCTGCGCGGGGACGGCCACCGCGCCGGCGCCCACCTGGTCGCCGACTGGGTCGAGACCCAGGGCGTGAACGACCGGGTCCAGCTCGCCCAGGCCCGCCGCCAGCTCAACGACCGCCTGCTGGAGGCGCTCATGCGCGCCGGCGTGACCGTCGTCGACCCCGCGTCCGTCTGGGTCGACGTCCAGGTCACCGCCGAGCCGGACGCGGTCGTCCACCCGAACACCCAGCTCCGCGGCGCCACCCGGCTCGCCGCCGGCGCCGAGGTCGGCCCCGGCTGCACGCTCACCGACACCACCGTCGGCGAGGACGCCCGCGTGGTCGACGCGGTCTGCGTGGAGGCCGAGATCGGCCCGGAGGCCAGCGTCGGCCCCTTCGCCTACCTGCGCCCCGGCACCCGCCTCGACCGCAAGGCCAAGGCGGGTACGTACGTCGAGATGAAGAACTCGCACGTCGGAGAGGGCGCGAAGGTCCCGCACCTCACCTACGCCGGGGACGCCGAGATCGGCCCGGGCGCCAACATCGGCGCGGGCACGATCTTCGCCAACTACGACGGCGTCGCCAAGTCCCGCACCGTGATCGGGACCCGCGCGTTCGTCGGCAGCAACACCGTGCTGATCGCGCCGGTCGCGGTCGGCGACGGGGCGACCACCGCCGCCGGGTCGGCGATCACCAACGACGTGCCGCACGGCGCCATCGCCGTCGCCCGCGGGCGGCAGCGCAACATCGAGGGGTGGGTCGAGCGCAGGCGCGCCGGCACCCCGTACGCCGAGGCGGCACGGCGGGCCCGCGAGAACGAGGGTCCGGAGCGGGACGCGAACCCGCAGCGGGACGAGAGCGAGGCCGGCGAGTGAGCGGCGCAACGATTTCTGAGGGGGAGTCGTCCAAGTGAGTGGGATCATGACCAGCGGCCAGAAGAAGCTGATGCTCTTCACCGGCCGCGCCCACCCGGAACTGGCCAAAGAGGTCGCGGCGAATCTCGACGTCGAGCTGACGCCGACCTCCGCCTACGACTTCGCCAACGGGGAGACCTTCGTCCGGTTCCTGGAGTCGGTCCGCGGCAGCGACGCGTTCGTGGTGCAGAGCCACACCGCGCCGATCAACCAGTGGATCATGGAGCAGCTGATCATGGTGGACGCGCTCAAGCGCGCGTCCGCCAAGCGGATCACCGTGGTCGCGCCGTTCTTCGGCTACGCCCGGCAGGACAAGAAGCACCGCGGCCGCGAGCCGATCTCGGCCCGGCTGATGGCGGACCTGTTCAAGACCGCGGGCGCCGACCGGCTGATCACCGTGGACCTGCACACCGCGCAGATCCAGGGCTTCTTCGACGGCCCCGTCGACCACCTGTTCGCGCTGGACCTGCTGGCCGACCACTTCGAGGACAAGCTCGACCTGTCCCAGGTCACCGTGGTCGCGCCGGACGCCGGCCGGGTGCGGGTCACCGAGCGCTGGTCGGACCGGCTCGGCGGCGTGCCGATGGCGATCATCCACAAGAAGCGCGACCCGGACGTGGCCAACGAGGTCAAGGTGTTCGACGTGGTCGGCAACGTCGAGGGCCGCACCTGCGTGGTCGTCGACGACATGATCGACACCGCCGGCACGATCGTGAAGGCCGCCGACGCGCTGTTCGAGAACGGCGCGACCAAGGTCGTCGTCGCCGCGACGCACGGCGTGCTGTCCGGCCCGGCCGTGGACCGGCTCAAGAACTCGAAGATCTCCGAGGTGGTGCTGACCAACACGCTGCCCATCCCGGAGGACAAGCAGTTCGACAAGCTGACCGTCCTGTCGATCGCCCCCCTGGTCGCCCGCGCGATCCACGAGGTGTTCTCCGACGGCTCGGTGACCAGCCTGTTCGGCGGCCACAGCTAGTCGTCGCCGTCCGAGCGCCCGGTCCGCACAGCGGGCCGGGCGCTCGTGTGTTGGGCCGGTCGCGCGCCCGACCGCGCTCCCCTTCTGCCCGCTTTCGCCCGGTTGCCGGGTGTCTGCCGGGAGGGGCGGCCGGACGTCCGGACGCCGCTCGGACCGCGAGCCGCCCGCCTATGCGGCGGGCTTTGGACTGAGGCGTTCCGGCCATCGGCTAGACTCTGTGAATCCGCGTATGCCCCCGGGTCGGTTCAGTGCGGCCCTGGCAGTGGAACCTGAGCAGGTTCCGCACTCCCCGGAGGAACGCGAACGAGTCTTCGAGGCGCACGACGCATCGAGCAACGCCTGATTCGCACTGTCCGTAGCGGACGACCGTGCCGGTCGGCCGTGGATCGCAACAAACGAGGAGTTTTCGCCGTGTCCGAGGTACGCATCGCCGCCGAGCCGCGCACCGAGTTCGGTAAGGGTGCCGCGCGGCGCACCCGCCGGGCCGGCAAGGTGCCCGCCGTCCTCTACGGCCACGGCACCGACCCCGTGCACATCGCGCTGCCGGGCCACGAGCTCATGCTCGCCCTCAAGACCCCGAACGTGCTGCTGTCGATCGACATCCCCGGCCAGGGCGCCGAGCTGGCCCTGCCGAAGGACGTCCAGCGCGACCCGATCAAGGGCTTCCTGGAGCACGTCGACCTGCTCGCGGTGAAGCGCGGCGAGAAGGTCAACGTCGAGATCCCGGTGAACGTGGTCGGCGACGTCGTCGCCGGCGGCGTCGTGGCCCAGGAGACCGTCCAGCTGGCGGTCGAGGCCGAGGCCACCCACATCCCCGAGGCCGTCGACGTCGACGTGGCCGGCCTGGAGGTCGGCACCCAGGTGCACGCCTCCGCGGTGAAGCTCCCCGCCGGTGTCACCCTGGCCACCGACGCCGAGACCATGATCCTGCAGATCAACGACGCGTCCGCGTCCGCCGGCGACACCGAGGGCGAGGCCGCTGAGGCCGCCGAGGCCGAGGTTCCGACCGAGGCCGAGGCCGAGGAGGCCGCCGAGGCCGAGGCCGCCGCCGAGTGACGACCGGTCCGGTCTGACGCTCGCTCAGCGGTCTGAGCACGCGGCGGTCCGAGCACCAAGCAGTCTGAGCACGGCCCCCTCCGGTGCGTCCGCACCGGAGGGGGCCGTGCCCTTTTCCCCGAGGAACCGTGGTGAGCACTGATCTGTGGCTGGTCGTCGGGCTGGGCAACCCCGGGCCGTCCTACGCCGGCAACCGGCACAACGCCGGGTTCATGGTCCTGGACGTCCTGGGCGGACGCGTCGGCGGGAGGTTCAAGTCGCACAAGGGGCGCGCGGACGTCCTGGAGGGGCGGCTCGCGGGCGCCCGCGTCGTCCTGGCCAAGCCGCGCTCGTACATGAACGAGTCGGGCGGCCCGGTGAAGGCGCTGCGCGACTTCTACAAGGTCCCGGTCGAGCGGACGGTCGTCGTGCACGACGAACTGGACATTCCGTACGGGGCGATCCGCCTCAAGAAGGGCGGCGGCGACAACGGGCACAACGGCCTGCGGTCGATCACCAAGTCCCTCGGCGACCGCGACTACCTGCGGGTCCGCTTCGGCGTGGGCCGTCCGCCGGGCCGGATGGACGCCGCGGCCTTCGTCCTGAAGGACTTCTCCTCGACCGAGCGCAAGGAGCTCGACCTGAACGCCGAGCGCGCCGGCGACGCGGTGGAGATGTTGCTGACCGACGGGTTGGACGCTGCGCAGAACGTCTTCCACGCTTCGTGACGGCCCGTAGGATGCATCACAGCGGGGACATGTGGGCGCATGTGAACCTCGTGGTGCATTCGGCCGTCATCGGGATGTGGGCCCTGGTCCGGGGAACGTGTGGCAAGGCGGTGGTGTCGGCATGGCCGTGATGGACGGGCTTCGGTCGTCGGAAGCCGAGTCCTCCGGCGCTGCCCGCGCGCGCTCCGAGGTCCAGCAGTGGACGCGGGCGTACCAGCGGGCGGCGGTGGCGCTGGACGCGTCGGCCATGCTGGCGGGGGCCGGCGCCGCGTTCGCGGTGCGGTTCCCCGGCATCCCGGACGAGGAGGACGCGCCGTACCTCGCGTTCACCGCGATGCTGCCGGTGTTCTGGCTCGTCGCGCTCGCCCTCTGCCGCGCGTACCGGCCGCGCTACACCGGCGTCGGGTACGAGGAGTTCCACCGCGTGCTGCGCGCCGGGTTCCTGCTCGTCGCGTCGGTCGCGATGCTGTCCTACGCCTTCAAGATCGAGATCGCCCGCGGGTACGTGGCGATCGCGCTGCCGCTCGGCGTCTTCCTCTGCCTGGTCGCGCGGTTCCGGCTGCGCAAGCGGCTGCACAAGCGGCGCTGGAAGGGCGAGTGCATGCGCCGCGTCGTCGCGGTCGGGCACCGGGCCGCGCTGTCGGACCTGATCCGCCTGCTCCGGCAGAAGCGGTACCACGGCATGGACGTGGTCGCGGTGTGCCTGCCGCCGGACGACACCGGCGGCCCGGTCCGCAAGGTGCCGGTCGCCGGTGACTTCGGCCAGGTCGCCGAGGTCGTGGACCGGGTCGGCGCCGACTCGGTGGCCGTCCTCGCCTGCCCGGAGATGGACGGCGTCGCGCTGCGCCGGCTCGCCTGGCAGATCGAGCGGGACGACGTGGAGCTCGCGGTCGCGCCCGCGCTGATGGACGTCGCGGGTCCGCGCATCTCGATCCGCCCGGTGTCGGGGCTGCCGCTGCTGCACGTGGAGCACCCGGAGCTGGACGGCGTCCGCAAGGCGCTCAAGTCGCTGCTCGACAAGGTCGGCGCGGGCCTCGGGCTGCTCGTGCTGAGCCCGCTGCTGCTGGCCGTCGCGGTGGCGGTCAAGGCGACCGACCGCGGGCCGGTGCTGTTCCGCCAGGTCCGGGTCGGGCGCGGCGGGCGTCCGTTCACCGTGCTGAAGTTCCGCACGATGGTGGTGGACGCCGAGCACCGCAAGGCCGGGCTGCTGGACGAGAACGAGCACGACGGTGTCCTGTTCAAGATGCGCTCGGACCCGCGGGTCACCCCCGTCGGACGGCTGCTGCGCCGCTACTCGCTGGACGAGCTGCCCCAGCTCATCAACGTGCTGCGCGGCGAGATGTCGCTGGTCGGTCCGCGTCCGCCGCTGCCGGACGAGGTCGCCCGGTACGGTGGCGACGTGTACCGGAGGCTGGTGGTCCGTCCTGGTCTGACCGGGCTCTGGCAGGTGAGCGGGCGCTCCGACCTGAGCTGGGAGGAGTCGGTCCGGCTCGACCTGCGGTACGTGGACAACTGGTCGCTGGCGATGGACCTGCAGATCATGTGGAAGACGTGGTCGGCGGTGTTCCGCGGCTCCGGCGCGTACTGACGGCGCGTACCGGTGGCGCGTACCTGCTCCCGCGCCGACGGCGCGTGCCGACAACGCGCGCCGACGGCGCGTGCCGACAGCGCCCGCGGACGGCCGTCGCGGACCCGGTGTGAGGACGCTCCCGGGGGCCGTGAGAGGATTCTTCACCCAACTGATCGGCTGAGTAGGGAATGGCGGCGACGGGATGACGGACCACGCACTGGCGGCCGAGCTGGCGACGGAGGCGGGGCGGCTGCTCCTGGCCGTCCGGGACGAGCTGGGCTTCGCTGACGCGCGCACGCTCAAGGACACCGGCGACCTGCGGGCGCACGAGTACCTGATGGCCGAGCTCGCGCGCCGCTGTCCGGACGACGCGGTGCTGTCGGAGGAGGGCCGGGCGTCGGTAGCGGGCAAGCGGTCCGCCGGGTCGTCCGCGGCGCCCACCGCCAACACCGCCCTCGCCGACCGGCTCGCCGCGCCGCGCGTCTGGATCGTCGACCCGCTCGACGGCACCCGCGAGTTCAGCGAGGAGGGACGGCTCGACTGGGCCGTGCACGTCGCGCTGTGGACGGGCGACCGGCTCGCGGCGGGCGCGGTCGCGCTGCCCGGACGCGGCGTCACGCTGCACACGACGCCGACCGGCGCGGCCGTGCTGCCGACCGGTCCCGCCGCGTCCGGCTGGACGGCGGAGACGGCCGGCACCGGCGGGTCCGCGCCCGTCGAGGCGGAGGAGCTGGCCGTGCCGGAACCGGCCGACCCGGGCAGGCTGCGGATCGCGGTGAGCCGCAGCCGGCCACCCGCGTTCCTGGCGGAGCTCGCCGAGCGGGTGCCGGTGGAACTCGACCTCGTGCCGATCGGGTCGGCGGGCGCGAAGATCTCGGCGGTGCTGCTCGGCGAGGTGGACGGGTACGTCCACGCGGGCGGCCAGTACGAGTGGGACTCGGCCGCGCCGGCCGCGGTCGCGCTCGCGGCGGGCGCGCACGCGTCCCGCGTGGACGGGTCGCCCCTGGTCTACAACCGGGCCGATCCGAGGCTGCCGGATATCCTGGTGTGCCATCCCGGGTGGGCGTCGACGCTGCTGACCGGCATTCGGGAACTGTCGGACACGATGCCCCGATGAACCAGCCCCCGACATGACCATCCCCGACGTCAGGAAGTCTCCACCCATGCAGCGTTCCGATTACCTGCTGTCACAGCTGGACGTGCTGGAAGCCGAGTCGATCCACATCATCCGCGAGGTGGCCGCCGAGTTCGAGCGGCCCGTCCTGCTGTTCTCCGGCGGCAAGGACAGCCTGGTGATGCTCCGCCTGGCGCAGAAGGCGTTCTGGCCCGCGCCGATCCCGTTCCCCGTCATGCACGTCGACACCGGGCACAACTTCCCCGAGGTCATCGAGTTCCGCGACCGGCGCGCGACGGAGCTGAACCTGCGCCTGGTCGTCGCGTCCGTGCAGGAGTCGATCGACGCCGGACGCGTCGCGGAGGAGACCGGCCGCCGCGCGTCCCGCAACCGGCTGCAGACCACGACGCTGCTGGACGCGATCGAGGAGCACCGGTTCGACGCCGCGTTCGGCGGCGCCCGGCGCGACGAGGAGAAGGCCCGCGCCAAGGAGCGCGTCGTGTCGTTCCGCGACGAGTTCGGGCAGTGGGACCCGAAGAACCAGCGCCCCGAGCTGTGGAACCTGTACAACACGCGCATCCGGCAGGGCGAGCACGTGCGGGTGTTCCCCCTGTCGAACTGGACCGAGCTGGACATCTGGGACTACGTCCGGCGCGAGGAGCTGGAGCTGCCGTCCATCTACTTCGCGCACACCCGCCGGGTGTTCGAGCGCGACGGCATGCTGCTGGACGCCGAGACCGGGTTCGCCAACCGCGGCGACGACGAGCCGGAGTTCGAGGCGACCGTCCGGTACCGCACGGTCGGCGACGCGTCCTGCACGGGCGCGGTGAAGTCGGCGGCGCAGACGCTGGAGCAGGTCATCGAGGAGATCGCGGCCACCCGGATCACCGAGCGCGGCCAGACCCGCGCCGACGACCGGTCCTCGGAGGCCGCCATGGAGGACCGCAAGAAGGAGGGGTACTTCTAGTGAGCGCTGCAGTGGGGGCGAGCGGGAAGCCCATGGACATCCTGCGGTTCGCGACGGCGGGCTCGGTGGACGACGGCAAGTCGACGCTGATCGGGCGGCTGCTGTTCGACTCCAAGTCGATCTTCGAGGACCAGCTGGAGGCGGTCGAGCGGACCTCGGCCGACCGCGGCGAGGAGTACACCAACCTCGCGCTGCTCACCGACGGCCTGCGGGCCGAGCGCGAGCAGGGCATCACCATCGACGTGGCGTACCGGTACTTCGCGACGCCGCGCCGCAAGTTCATCATCGCCGACACCCCGGGGCACATCCAGTACACCCGGAACATGGTGACCGGCGCGTCCACCGCCGATCTGGCGATCATCCTGGTGGACGCGCGCAAGGGCATCGTGGAGCAGTCCCGGCGGCACGCGTTCCTGGCGACGCTGCTGAAGGTGCCGCACCTGGTCGTCGCGGTGAACAAGATGGACCTGGTCGACTACGACCGGGCCGTCTACGAGCGGATCGTGGACGAGTTCACCGCGTTCGCCGCCAAGCTCGACATCACCGACCTGACGTTCGTGCCGATCTCGGCGCTGCACGGCGACAACGTGGTGGAGCGCTCCGGGAACATGCCCTGGTACGAGGGCAGCTCGCTGCTGCACCACCTGGAGCACGTGCACATCGCGTCCGACCGCAACCTCATCGACGTGCGGTTCCCCGTGCAGTACGTGATCCGGCCGCACCGGAGCACCGACCCTGAGCTGCACGACTACCGCGGGTACGCGGGCCAGGTCGCGGGCGGCGTCCTGAAGCCGGGCGACGAGGTCGTGCACCTGCCGTCCGGGCTGACCACGACGATCACCCACATCGACGGCCCGAACGGCCCGGTGGCCGAGGCGTACGCGCCGATGTCGGTGACGCTCCGGCTCGCCGACGACATCGACATCAGCCGCGGCGACATGATCGCGCGTCCGAACAACCGCCCCGAGGTCGCGCAGGACCTGGAGGCGATGGTCTGCTGGATGACCCCGGACCGGCAGCTCACGCCGCGCACCAAGCTGACCATCAAGCACACCACCCGCACCGCGCGCGCGATGGTCAAGGAGCTGAACTACCGGCTCGACGTGAACACGCTGCACCGGGACGAGGAGGCGACCGGGCTCGGCCTGAACGAGATCGGTCGGATCGGGCTGCGCGTCACCCAGCCGCTGTTCGTGGACGACTACACGCGCAACCGGCTGACCGGCGGGTTCATCCTCATCGACGAGGCCACCAACAACACCGTCGCCGCCGGGATGATCATCTCCGCGCGCTAGCCCGCACCGCTCTGCGGCTCACCCGCGTCACCGGCCCGCGCACGCCCCCGTCGTCCTCGCGGCGGGGGCGTGCCGCGGCCGGGTCCGGCCGCCGGGGCCGTTGGCTGGTTCCGGTCAGTGGAGAGTGGGGCCGGGGGTGCTCGGGGGGCCGGTAATGTCGAAGGTGTTTCCTTCGGGGTCTCTGGAGCCGCTTTGAACCGTCTAGTCGCGCTCCGTCCCGGTACTGGGGGTGGAGGGTGAAGGCGCTCGTCCTGGCGGGCGGATCGGGTTCGCGACTGCGGCCGATCACGCACACCTCGGCCAAGCAGCTCGTCCCCGTGGCCAACAAGCCCGTGCTTTTCTACGGGCTGGAGGCGATCCGGGACGCCGGGATCCGGGAGGTCGGCATCGTCGTCGGCGACACGGCCGCCGAGATCCAGGACGCGGTCGGCGACGGCTCGCGGTTCGGGCTGCAGGTCACCTACCTCCCGCAGGACGCCCCGCGCGGCCTCGCGCACGCCGTGCTGATCGCGCGGGAGTACCTCGGCGACGACGACTTCGTGATGTACCTCGGCGACAACTTCGTCGTCGGCGGGATCGACGGGATCGTCCGGCGGTTCCGGCAGGAGCGCCCGGACGCGCAGATCATGCTCACCCGCGTCTCGGACCCGCGCGCGTTCGGCGTCGCGGAGCTGGACGGGGACGGGCGCGTCGTCGGGCTGGAGGAGAAGCCGGAGCACCCCAAGAGCGACCTGGCGCTGGTCGGCGTCTACATCTTCGGCCCCCGCGTGCACGACGCGGTCGCCCGGCTGAAGCCGTCCTGGCGGGACGAGCTGGAGATCACCGACGCGATCCAGGGGCTGATCGACACGGGCGGCCGGGTCGAGTCCACGGTCATCTCCGGGTACTGGAAGGACACGGGGAACGTCACCGACATGCTGGAGGTCAACCGGCTGGTGCTGGAGGACGTCGAGCCGTCGGTCGCGGGCGCGGTGGACGCCTCGTCGGAGCTGATCGGCCGGGTGGTGGTCGAGGCCGGGGCGACGGTCGCCGGGTCGCGGATCGTCGGGCCGGTGATCGTCGGCGCGGGGACGGTCGTCCGCGACTCCTACCTGGGGCCGTTCACCTCGATCGGCCGCGACTGCCGGGTGATCGACAGCGAGATCGAGTACTCCATCGTGCTGCGCGGGGCGTCCATCGACGGCGTGGGCCGGATCGAGGCCTCGCTGATCGGCCGCGAGGCCGAGGTGACCCCCGCCCCGAACGTCCCCCGCGCCCATCGACTCGTCCTCGGCGACCACAGCAAGGTGCAGATCAGGCAATGAGAGTTCTGGTGACCGGCGGGGCCGGTTTCATCGGGTCCCAGTACGTGCGGGACGTCGTGTCGGGGGAGTTCCCGGCGTTCGCGAGGGCGCGGGTGACCGTGCTCGACCGGCTGACGTACGCGGGCAACCCGGCCAACCTGGAGCCGGTGGCAGGCGGGTTCGACTTCGTGCACGGGGACGTGTGCGACGCCGATCTGCTCGCCGAGGTCGTCCCCGGCCACGACGTGGTCGTCAACTTCGCGGCCGAGTCGCACGTGGACCGGTCGATCGCGAGCGCCGGGGAGTTCGTCCGGACGAACGTGCAGGGCGTCCAGGCGCTCATGCAGGCGTGCCTGGACGCGGGCGTGCCCCGGGTCGTCCAGGTGTCGACGGACGAGGTGTACGGCAGCATCGACGAGGGCTCGTGGGACGAGTCCGCGCCGCTCGCGCCGCGCTCGCCGTACTCGGCGTCCAAGGCGGGCGGCGACCTGATCGCGCGGGCGTACGCCGTCACGCACGGCCTGCCGGTGTCGATCACCCGCTGCGGGAACAACTACGGGCCGTACCAGTACCCCGAGAAGGTCATCCCGCTGTTCGTCACGAACCTCATGGACGGCCTGCCCGTGCCGCTGTACGGGGACGGCGGCAACGTCCGCGACTGGATCCACGCGGCCGACCACTGCCGGGGCATCCAGGTCGTGGCCGAGCGCGGCGAGCCCGGCGAGGTCTACCACATCGCCGGGACGGCCGAGCTGACGAACCTGGAGCTCACGCGGCGGCTGCTCGACGCGCTCGGCGCCGGCTGGGACCGGGTCGAACGCGTCCCGGACCGCAAGGGCCACGACCGCCGCTACTCGCTCGACGACCGCAGGCTCCGCGCCCTCGGCTACGCGCCGCGCGTGGCGTTCGAGGACGGGCTCGCCGAGACCGTCCGGTGGTACGCCGAGCGCCGCGACTGGTGGGAGCCGCTGCGGAAGCGGAGTGGAGAAGCCGGGTGAAGTGGCTGGTCACGGGCGCCCGGGGGATGCTCGGCGCCGACCTGATGTCCCGTCTCGCGGCCGAGGGGGCGGACGCGACCGGCCTCGACCGCGCGGCCCTGGACGTCTGCGACGAGGCCGCCGTGCACGAGGCCGTCGCGGCGCACCGTCCGGACGTGGTGGTCAACTGCGCCGCCTGGACGGACGTGGACGGGGCCGAGCAGGACCTGCGGGTCTTCGACGCCAACCACGGCGCGGTGATCCACCTCGCCGGGGCGTGCCGGAGGACGGGCGCCCGGCTGGTGCAGATCTCGTCCGACTACGTCTTCCCGGGGCACGGCCCGCACGGCGAGGACGACGAGACCGGGCCCATCAACGAGTACGGCTTCTCCAAGCTGTACGGCGAGCGGGCCGCGCTGGAGTACGCCCGCTCGTACGTCGTCCGGACGGCGTGGCTGTACGGCGCGCACGGCCGGAACTTCGTGGCGACGATGGCGCGGCTCGCCGCCGAGCGCGACACCGTGGACGTCGTGGCCGACCAGCACGGCCAGCCCACCTGGACGGGCGACCTCGCCGACCGGATCGTCCGGCTGGTCGCCTCCGGCGCGCCCTACGGGGTCTACCACGGCACCAACGCGGGGGAGACGACCTGGTACGGGCTCGCGTGCGAGGTGTTCACGCTGCTCGGGCACGACCCGGAGCGCGTCCGGCCGACGACGACCGACCGGTTCCCGCGGCCGGCGCGCCGCCCGGTCAACTCCGTCCTGCGGCATGACGGCTGGGCCCGCGCGGGCCTGGAGCCGATGCGCGACTGGCGCGAGGCGCTGCACGCCGCCTGGCCGCACCT
The DNA here is from genome assembly GCF_003428695.1 of Actinomadura logoneensis. GTDB lineage: Bacteria > Actinomycetota > Actinomycetes > Streptosporangiales > Streptosporangiaceae > Spirillospora > Spirillospora logoneensis. Next base: position 14,741 of record NZ_QURH01000269.1, on the reverse strand, counting down.
CGCCCTCGACCCGCGTTAGGCGTCGGCGGCGCTGAGCCCTGCGGACGCCGGTGCGGCGGCGCGGCTCGGCTAGAGGAACGCCGAGCCCAGCTTGTCGTAGTAGGCGAGGCAGTCCTGGTAGTCGGGCAGGAGGCCGGACGCCAGGGCCTCGGCGAGCGAGGGCGCGGCGGCGTCCTTCTCCGACAGCACCGGTTCGACGTCGGCCGGCCAGTCGATGCCGAGGGCCGGGTCGAGCGGGTGGACGCCGTGCTCGCGCGGCGGATTGTAGGTCTCGGAGCACAGGTAGATCGCCGTCGTGTCGTCCTCGAGGGCCAGGAAGGCATGTCCGAGACCCTCGGCGAGGTACATGCAGCGCCGGTTATCCTCGTCCAGCCGGACGGCCTCCGAACGGCCGAAGGTGGGCGAGCCGACGCGCAGGTCGACCACGACGTCGAGCAGCGCGCCGCGCACGCAGGAGATGTACTTGGCCTGGCCCGGCGGCACGTCGGCGAAGTGCACGCCGCGCAGGACGCCGCGGGACGACACCGAGCAGTTCGCCTGCTCCAGCCTCAGGTCGTGACCGAGCCGCTCGCGCAGGGCGTCCGCGCGGAACCACTCGTGGAAGGAGCCTCGGCTGTCGCCGTGAACGCGGGGGGAGACGACGTACGCCCCTTTGATGCCAAGTGGTTCCACATGCGCAAGAATGCCACACGATCGGACGAGGAGAGGCAGGTCACGTCGTGCGATCCAGCACCGGTCCGAGGGCGGTGGGCGCGGGCTTCGTGACGGGAGTCACGGGCCTGGTCGCGGGCCTGGCAGTGGCCGCCGCCGGTCTGGTCTCCGGCGTCGGGGCGGCCCCTGCCGCCGCCGCGCCGGCCCCGGTCCCGACCTCGTCCCCGCAGCCGTCGGTGGCGTTCCGGGCCGCGGACGCGCGGCTCTCCGACCCCGGCGCCCTGGCCCGCGGCATCGCCCATCCGGACGTCTGGTGGACGCTGGACGCCCGCGGGCACCGCCTGTTCGCGGTCGGCGACGACGGGAGGACCAGGGCGTCGTTCACCGTCCCGGCCGCGCGCGGCTGGGACACGCTCGCCGTCGTCAAGGGCGACGGCGGCGCGGGCACCCTCTACCTGGCCGACCTCGACGCCGGGGGCGCCCGGCACGACACCCTCACCCTCTACCGCGTGCCGGAACCGGCCAAGCTCGCCGACGCCGCGCTCACCGCCAGGAAGTACCAGGTCAGCTACCCGGACGGCGCGCACGAAGCGGGCACGGTCCTCGGCGACCCGGCCGAGCAGCGGCTCTACGTCGTGACCCGGACGGCCACGGCCGCGTCGGTGTACGCGCTGCCCGCCGCGCTCGGCTCGCGGGTGGGGAACCGGCTGACGCGGGTGCGGCGGCTGCCGTTCGGGGTGCGCGGCGGCGCGTTCGCCCCGGACGGACGCGTCGTCCTGCGCGGCACGGGCGACGTCCGGGTGCTCGCCGGCATCCGCGACAAGGTCGTCCAGGTGCTGCGCACCGGCGCGAAGGGCGACGCGGTCGCCGTCGCCCCCGACGGGCGGCGGGTGCTGATCGCCGAGAACGGCTCCCGGCCGCGCGTGCTCGCGCTGCCCCTCTCCGGGACGGCGCGTCCGTCGTCGGCCGGACGGACCGCCCCGGCGCCCGAGAACGGCACGGGCGGCTCCGACCCGTCCGGGGACTACAGCCCTCCGAAACAGGGTCTGCCGGGCGGCCTGCTCGGCACCGGCTCGCTCGCCGGGCTCGCCCTGCTAGGGCTGGTGGGAGCGGGTTTCTATCTGCGGGGCAGGCGGCGGGTCCGCGACTGAGACCCGCGGGTGCGGGCCGTCCGGGTGCGGGCCGGCCCAGGGGGAGTCGTCCCAGTGCGGGCCGTCCCAGTGCGGGCCGTCCTGGTGCGGGCCGTCCTGGTGCGGGCCGGTCGTCCGGAGCCGGCCGCGGCGCAGCGACTCGGCGCCCGCGACCAGGAGCAGCAGCCAGATGCCCGACACGTTCGCGGGCATCGCCAGGCCCTCGGTGGTGATGCCGTCCACCAGGAAGAACGCCAGGATGCCGAGCAGCGTGCCCGCGTCGCCGCGCAGCTCGCGGCGCCGGACGAGCGTGACCAGCACGGTGCCGAGCGTCAGCAGCAGCACCACGAACAGCGCCGTGCCGACCGTCCCGTTGTCGACGAGGGCGTTGACGAACGCGTTGTGGCCGCCGCCGAGCCCGATGTCCTGGAGGAACAGTCCGCGCGAGGCGCCCAGCCCGTGCCCGAAGATCGGCTTCTCCCGGTAGGCGCGCATCGCGAGCGACCACAGGTCGGTGCGCGAGTTCAGCGACGCCAGCTTGTCGGCCGACTCGCCGCGCGCCACGAAGTTCATGATCTTCTCGGAGAAGGCGAGCACCCCGACCGCGCCGACGGCCCCGCCCAGCACGACCAGGTCGATCCGGCCGCGCGGACCGCGCGCGGTCGCCATCAGGACCACCAGCCCGGCCGCCGCGCCCGCCGCCGCCCCGCGCGTGCCGGTCGCGACGAGCGCTCCGAGCAGCACCAGCAGGACGCCCGCGTACACCAGGGGCGGCCAGCCGACCGCGCGCTCGCCGTCCCGGCGTCCCCGGACCAGCAGCCCGAACACCAGCAGCACCGCGATGCCCAGGTACACGCCCGCGATCACCGGGTGCACGTACAGCCAGTTGAACCGGGTGAGGGTCTGCGGCGTCCGGGGGAAGGGGTGCGCCGCGCCGATCGCGACCGACGCCAGCACCACGATCACGAACGCGTGCGCGAGCCGGTGCAGGTCGGCGATCGTGGCGCGGGTCGCCAGCACCTGGACGAGCGCCATCGTGATCATCAGCTGGACGCCGCGGACCGCGCCGAGCGCCATGAACGGCGACCACAGCGCCGACATCGCCACGTACCCGGTGAAGGCCCACGCGGCGAACAGCAGCCCGGTCGTCCGCCGGACCGGCGGCCGGAGCCCGAACCGCAGGTACAGGTAGAGCGCGGCGAGGCCGTAGACCCCGATCTCCACGAAGACGGTCAGGTCGGGGCTGCCGCCGACCGTCTCGTCCACCGGACGGCTGCGCAGCTTGTAGTCGCTGGCCAGCATCAACGCCAGCGGCAGGAGCACGGCCCAGCGGCGGCCCGGTTCGAGGACCACGGCGGGGCGGGGCACGGCCGGGCGGGGGAAGAGGGAAGGCATCGCTCCCACAGGATAGGCGGGGTCGCGCGCGCAACTACGCTGTGAGCGTGAATCGCGACCTCCTCCCCGAACCCGTCATCGGCGCCGGCCGCACCCTGATCCGCCGCTACGGAATGACGACCGCCGCCCTCCGGCCGGGTCCCGACTTCCTGCTGATCGGGGCGAAACGGGGCGGCTCGACGTCGCTGTACTACGGCCTGCTCGAACACCCGCGGATCATGCCGCTGTTCCCGAGCGCCCGGCTGCTGCCGAAGCGGAACGACACCAAGGGCGTCCACTACTTCGACTCGCACTACGACGAGGGCGAGTCCTGGTACCGGTCGCACTTCCCGTCCCTCGCCGCGCGGCGCGCCGCGGCCAAGCGCGCGGGCGGTCCGGTCGTGGTGGGGGAGGGCTCGCCCTACTACCTGTTCCACCCGCTCGCCGCCGAGCGGGCCGGGCACGACGTCCCGGACACCAGGATCCTGCTCATCCTGCGCGATCCGGTCGAGCGGGCGTTCTCGCACTACCGGGAGCGCCGCCGCCAGCACGCCGAGGAGCTGGCGACCTTCGAGGACGCCCTCGCCGCCGAGGCCGACCGGCTGGCGGGCGAGGAGGAGAAGATCCGCACCGTCCCGGGCTACCGCAGCTACGCGCACGAGCAGCAGTCGTACCGGGCGCAGAGCGAGTACGCCCCGCACCTGCGCCGCTGGCTGCTGCACTTCCCGCCCGAGCGCGTGCACGTCCTGGTGGCCGAGGAGTTCTACGCCGACCAGCAGAGCGCCATCGACGGGGTCGCGTCGTTCCTGGGCCTGCCCTCGGCGCCGCTGCCCAAGGCCGCGTCCAAGGTGTGGAACCCCGCGCCCAGCGCCGAGCTGAAGGACTCCACCCGCCGCGCCCTGGCGGAGCACTACGCCCCGTTCAACGCCGACCTCGAGAAGCTCCTCGGCCGCGAGCTCCCCTGGACCAAGCCCTGAGCGGGCGCGGTTCCTGAGCGGGAGCGGCTTTCAGGAGCGCCAGGCGCCCTGGTGGACGGACCCGGCGGGCTTGCCGACGAGCGCGGCGACGTCGGCCGGGAGCGGCAGCGGGTTCCTGCTCCGTTCCTGGCCGGTGGCGTCGCGGAAGGCGTTCTTGTCCTCGTAGCTCTTCGGGTCGCCCCGGTCGGTGGGCCAGACGACCATCACGCGCGGTTCGCCGGAGCGGGTGCGCGTGTAGGCGTTGCCGTTCACCGTGAGGCCGATCTGGGACGCGGCGCGCAGGTGCGTGGTGTCCTCGACGCAGAGCAGGCAGCCCGATCCGGGGCGGCCGAGCGCGATGAGGTTGTCGGCGATCGTGATCCTGCCGATCCGCCAGGTCATCGCCCGGTCCGGCGGGCGGCGGGGGTCCCGGCCGGTGGCGTGCGCCGGGGCGGACGGGTCGTCGGCCCGGTGGTCCTGGATGATGTGCAGGTCGCGGCCGTTGCGGGTCAGGGTGTTGTTCCACACCCGGACCTCGGAGGTGTCGTTGATCTTCAGGCCGTCGGCCCCGTTGTCGCCCACCACGTTGTCGGCGACCACCGCCTGCGCGCACAGCTCCAGCACCAGGCCGTGGTCGGTGTTGCGGACGACGCGCAGGCCCGTGGCGGTGATGTTCTGCACGGACTCGTCGAACCAGAGGCCCTTGCCGCGGTTGTCGGCGACCACGCCGCCGACCACCGCGACCTTCCGCGACCGGGTGATCTTGATGCCGCCGGCGACCGGCGCGGGCCGGAAGTGCTCGGTGTTGTTGCCCCGCGCGAGGACGTTCTCCATCCGCAGGTCGTCGGCGTAGTTGGCGTGCATGCCGAGCATTCCGGCGCGCAGCGAGGTGATCCGGCGCAGCCGCGCGTGCGGGGCGTCCACCGACAGGCCCGTGGACGCCGAGTCGGTGACCGTGAGGTTCTCGACCGTGGAGTTCGCGCCGAGCACCTTCACCGAGCCGAGCTGCGGGATGGACGTGGCGTACCGGCGGACGCCGATGCCGCGCAGCACCGAGCCCGCGCCCCGCAGCGTGACCGCCTCCTGGAGCGTCGCGGCGCGCACCTCGTGGCCGGACGGGTCGGACCCGAGCAGCAGCCGCTCGCGCCCCTCGTCCACGTAGAACGTGCCCGGCCGGACCTCCCCGGCGGACGCGACCTGCCGCTGCGCGACGCCGTCCACCCACACCTGCTCGGGGTGCGAGGCCATCGGGTAGGTCGGGTCGAGGAAGCGGAAGGCGGGGTGGGAGCCGTCCTCGGAGCCCTTGGTGTAGCTCGGGCTGGAGTCGAAGTGGTAGGTCCAGCCCACCGTCCACACGGCCCCGGACCGCCGCCACCCGGTCATGCGCGAGCTGCCGTCCAGCCACACCGCCTCGCCGGGGTGCGCCTGGATCGTGAGCCGCCGTCCTTCGGGGACGGTCACGGACTCGTGGTAGACGCCGCGCCGCAGCACGATCGTGCCGCCGTCGCGGGCGCGGGCGATCGCGGCGGCGAGGGTGCGCAGCGGCGCGGACGGCGTCCCGGCGGCGCGGTCGCCGCCGTTCGGCGCGACGATCACGGCGCCGTGCGGGACCTTGTAGGAGGTGTGCCCGACGGGCAGCGAGCCCGCGCCCGCCTCGGCCTGGGCGGCGGGTGCGGTGTTGATGGGGCGGGGGTCGCCGACCAGCTCGTTCCTGGACGCCTCACGCCATCCGAGAACGCCCGCCGCGCCGAGCGGGACGGCGAGCGCGGCGGCCATTCCCACCCGGGCCAAACGGCTGGTACCCATGGGCTAGGGGTGGATCGCGCCGGTGAAGAGGGCGGTCTTGTGCTTGCCGTCGAACGAGACGCCGAGCATGACCGACTTGTACCCCTGACTCGGCAGGTCGAACGCGTACGAGGCGGTTTTGCTCCCTCCGGGTGAGACCACCCCATAGAAGTCGTTCAGGTTGGCGTACGAGGTCGGGCTCGCGGTCCGCTTGGCCGGCCCGTACTTCGCCACCACCCGCACCCCGTTCAGGTCGAGCGGCTGCCCCGACCCGTTGCTGAACTTCAGCGTGAAGATGGTGAGGGTGCGGCCGGTGACCTCGCCCGGCCCCTTCTTGGTGTTCTTCACGTACCGGACGCCGCTCACCGCGACCGTGACCTTGTCGCTGTAGGTGACCGGCTTCTTCAGCCCGCCCGACACCGCGACGGCCTTCGCGCCCGGCGCGGCGTTGGTCTGCGTCTCCGGCTGCTCGGTGGGCGGCGGGGGCGGCGCTCCCGGCTTGGCGTCCTTCTTCTTCTCCGATGAGCAGCCGGTCAGCGCCAGCGCCACGGCCAGCACCGCGACCGGGGCCGCGCGGAGTGCACGCGGGACGGTCATTGGGGACTCCTCGCAGGTCGGGGGCGTGCCATGGCCGCGAGCCATGGTCGGAGAGGTCGTACGAGTCTAGGCGGACGGGTGGGAGCGCCGGTCACGATTAAGGCGCATTGCCACCGTTGTCGGCGGCCTTCCTCCCGGTTGTCGTTAACCTAACGGTTACTTCTGGGGCTGTTGTCACGCCCCGCTCCCTTCTTGCGGAGGATCCCAGCTTGTGAATGTTCGTCTGAAGCGACGACTCCCCGCGCGCCCGTCCCGGAGAGCGACCCCCCGCCTGTCGCGGCGCAGCGCCGCGCTCGCCGGCGGCGTCGCCCTGGTGACCGCCGTCGGGGGCGCGTTCGTCCTCGCCGACCCGCACCACTCCGCCACCGTGGCGAGCACCGCCGCCGACTCGGCCGCCACCCCGCCCACCGTCAGCGCGGACCCGCTTCCGACCTGGCAGGTCAACGGCGTCGTCTGGAGCATGGCGACCGTCGGCGACACGGTCTACGCGACCGGCAAGTTCACCAAGGCGCGCCCGCCGGGCGCGGGCCCCGGGCAGCAGGAGGTGGACCGGGCGAACCTGCTGGCGTTCAGCCTGAGCACCGGCGACCTGGTGAAGTCCTTCGACCACACGCTGAACGGCCAGGGGCTGCGCGTGGTGGCGTCGCCGGACGGCAAGCGGGTCTACGTCGGCGGCGAGTTCACCGCCGTGGACGGCAAGCCGCACACCCGCCTGGCGGCCTTCGACACCGCCACCGGCGCGCTCGTGGACGCCTTCAAGCCGGACGTGTCCAACGTCGTGCGCGGCATCGCCGCGACCGACTCGACCGTCTACTTCGGCGGCAACTTCTTCAACGTCAACGGCCAGGGCCGCACGCGGCTCGCGGCGGTCAAGGCGTCCGACGGCTCGAACGTGGCCTGGACGCCGAAGGCGGACGACGACGAGGTGTTCGCCCTCGCCATCGCGCCCAAGGGCGGCGTCCTGGTCGGCGGGCGGTTCCAGACGCTGAACGGCGAGCCGCACGTCGGCGTCGGCCAGATCGACCCGACGAGCGGCGCGACGCTGCCGTTCGAGGCGCGGCCCATCCCGTCGCGGCAGGGGGAGTCCTTCTCCTACGTCACCGACCTGCAGGTGCAGGGCGACACGGTGTTCGGCGCGGCCGACGGCGAGGGCCACCACTGGTTCGACGGCCGGTTCGCCGCCAAGGCCGACGACGGCAGGCTCGTCTGGCTGGACAACTGCTACGGCGCGACCTACTCGATGCTGCCGCGCGGCAAGACCATCTACAGCGTCTCGCACGCGCACGACTGCACCTCGACGGGTGACTTCCGCGAGACCAAACCCGTCACCTGGCACCGGACGCTCGCCGAGACCGCCGACGCGACCGGCGTCGACCACTCCGCGCCGGGCAGCAACAGCAACTACGACCGGCAGCCGATCCCGAGCCTGATGCACTGGTTCCCGACCCTGCTGGCCGGCACGTTCACCGGCCAGGGGCAGGCCGCCTGGGCGATCACCGGCAACGACGACTACATCGCGCTCGGCGGCGAGTTCCCGAGCGTGAACGGCAACGCGCAGCAGGGCCTCGTCCGGTTCGCGAGCCGGGCCAAGGCGCCGAACAAGTCCGCGCCGCGTCCGGACGGGTTCGCCAACCCGGCCGCGCCGACCGCGACGCCGCTGCCCGGCGGCCGGGTCCGCGTGAGCTGGCAGGCCACGTGGGACATGGACGACCCCGCGCTCACCTACGACGTGTACCGGGACGGCGGCGACAAACCGGTCGGCTCGATCACCCGGACCGCGACGTTCTGGAAGCGCCCGACGGTCGCGTTCGTCGACAAGACGGCCGCGCCCGGCGTCGACCACACCTACTACGTCAAGGTCAAGGACCCGTCCGGCAACTCGACCCGCAGCGCGGTGTCCAACGCGGCCAGGCCCGGCGACGGCAAGGTCGGCTCGTACCCGGACCTCGTCGCGGCCGACGGCCCGGCGGGCTACTGGCGGCTGGACGAGGCGTCCGGGAAGGTCATGGACTACGCGGGCGGCGGCGACCTGGCCGCCGGCTCCGGCGTGGACCGGACGGCGCAGGGCGCGATCGCCGGAGACGACGACACCGCCGGGACCTTCGACGGCTCGTCCGGCGGGACGGCCGGGGGCGCGCTCACACCCAACCCGGACGATCTGACCGTGGAGGCGTGGGTCAAGACCACGTCCTCCTCCGGCGGGAAGATCATCGGGCTCGGTGACCGGACGTCCGGCAACAGCTCGTCCTACGACCGGCACCTGTACATGACCGACGACGGCGCGGTGATGTTCGGCGTGTACGACGGCAAGGCCAAGACGGTGCGCAGCAAGTCCGGGCTCAACGACGGCAAGTGGCACCACGTCGCCGGGACGCTGAGCCCCACCGCGGGCATGAAGCTGTTCGTGGACGGCGAGCAGCAGGCCGCCGACCCGGACACCACGTTCGGGCAGAACTTCGACGGCTACTGGCGCATCGGCGGCGACAACCTCTCCGGCTGGCCGTCGGCGCCGAGCAGCGCGTACTTCAAGGGCGCCATCGACGAGGTGGCGTACTACCCGTCCGCGCTGTCCTCCGCCGACCTGCACCGGCACTTCGCGATCGGGTCCGGGCTGGAGAAGCCGAACGTGCCGCCGGTCGCGACGTTCAAGCCGGCCTGCGCGCAGCTCTCCTGCACGTTCGACGCGGCCGAGTCGGCCGACTCCGACGGCACGATCAAGTCCTACAGCTGGGACTTCGGCGACAAGACGACCGGCACCGGCGTGAAGCCCGTCCACCTGTACCAGGCGGCCGGGAGCTACACGGTCAAGCTGAAGGTCACCGACGACAAGGACGTCTCGACCGAGTACACCGGGTCCGTCGCGGTCAAGCCGCAGAACCTGGTCACCGACTCGTTCACCCGGACCGTCGCGACCGGCTGGGGCTCCACCACGCCGGGCGGCGCCTGGACGACCTACGGCGGCACGTTCTCCACCAGTGGCGGCGTCGGCTGGATCAAGATGCCCAAGGCCGGCGCGCTCGGCGGGGCCGGGCTGAAGGCGGTGTCGTCCACGAGCAACGACCTGACCTTCCAGGTCTCCGCCGACCGGAACCCCTCCGGCGGGGGCGTCGCGGCCTACGGCACGCCCCGCACGATCTCCGGCGCGGGTGAGTACCGGGCCCGGGTCCGGATGGCGGCGGGCAAGGTCTACCTGCGGCTCAGCCGGACGAACGCGGCCGGGACCGAGACGGCGATCGGCAGTGAGAAGGCGGTGGCGGGCATCACGTTCAAGGCGTGGACCCGGCTGCGGGTGCGCGTCCAGGCCGTCGGGACCGCCCCGACGTCCCTGCGCGCGAAGGTCTGGATCGCCGGCCAGTCCGAGCCGGCCGCGTGGCAGCTGACCGCGACCGACACGACGGCCGCGCTGCAACGCGCGGGCGGCGTGGGCGTCCGGGCCTACACTGCCAAGAACACGGCCGTTCCCGTGCGGCTCTCGCTGGACGACCTGCGCGCGGACCGTCTGGCCCCCTGAGCGGTGCCCGGGACGGCCTCCGGCCGTTTCCGGGCGTCCCTCCGCGTCCGAGGGCGGGTCCCCTTCCGGGGGACTCGCCCTCTTTGCTGCTTCTTCACCGGGATGCCCCGAGCCGAATGCGGACAAGTACTACGATCGCCCACTGACCGTGGTGGCCCGAGGGGCCACCGAAGTCTCCGGGGCACGAGGGAAGCGATTCGTGAGGGCTCACACGCGACCAGATATGTCCACCCGCCGGAACCGCCGGACCCACCGGTCCGGGATGTCCGGCCGCGGGGTCCGCCGCACCGGCGCCGCGCTCGCCGGAGGCGCCGCGCTGCTGGGCGCGGCGTTCGTCCCGGTCGGCTCCGCCACCGCCGACACCGCGCCCCCCGCGGGGACGCCCGCGACGATGAGCGCCGACGCGCTGCCGACCTGGCAGGTGGACGGCGTCGTCTGGAGCATGGCGACCGTCGGCGACACGGTCTACGCGACCGGCAACTTCAGCAAGGCCCGTCCGCCGGGCACCAAGCCGGGCAACGCCAAGGAGGTCACCCGGCAGAACCTGCTGGCGTTCAGCCTGAGCACCGGCAACCTCGTCACGTCGTTCAACCACAGGCTGAACGGCCAGGGGCTGCGCGTGGTGGCGTCACCGGACGGCAAGCGGGTCTACGTCGGCGGCGAGTTCACCACCGTGGACGGCAAGCCGCACAGCCGCCTCGCCGCGTTCGACACCAAGACCGGCAAGCTCGTCGACGCGTTCAAGCCGGTGGTGTCCAACAAGGTCCGCGCCATCGCGGCGACCGGTAGCACGGTGTACTTCGGCGGCAACTTCTTCCATGTCAACGGCAAGGCCCGGACGCGGCTCGCCGCGGTGCGGGCGGCCGACGGCGCGAACATCGACTCCTGGCGTCCGACCGCGGACGACGACGAGGTGTTCGCGCTCGCGCTCGGCCCGGGCGGGAAGACCGTCCTGGTCGGCGGGCGCTTCCAGACCCTCGACGGCCAGAAGCGGGTCGGCGTCGGCGCGGTCCACGCCTCCAACGGCGCGCTCGCACCGTGGCGCAGCCGTCCGATCCCGGCGCGGGAGGGCGACGAGTTCTCCTACGTCACCGACCTGCAGGTGCAGGGCGACACGGTGTTCGGCGCGGCCGACGGCGAGGGCCACCACTGGTTCGACGGCCGGTTCGCCGCCAAGGCGGACGGCGGCGACCTGGTCTGGCTGGACAACTGCTACGGCGCGACCTACTCCATCCTGCCCCTGGGCAAGACGGTCTACAGCGTCTCGCACGCGCACGACTGCACGTCCCTCGGCGCGTTCCGGGAGACCACCCCGCCCACCTGGCACCGCACCCTCGCCGAGACCGCCGTTCCCACCGGCCGCGACCGGGGAGAACCGAGCGAGAACAGCGAGTACCGCAAGCAGCCGACCCCGACCCTGCTGCACTGGTTCCCGACGCTGGCGTCCGGAACGTTCACCAAGCAGTACCAGGGGGCCTGGGCGATCACGGGGAACGCGAACATCGTGGCGCTCGGCGGCGAGTTCCCGAGCGTGAACGGCAAGGCGCAGCAGGGGCTCGTGCGGTTCGCGGTCCGGGCCAAGGCCCCGAACAAGGCGGGCCCGCGCGCGATGGGCGCGCCGCGCGCCTCGTCCTCGTACGGCCGGATCACCGTGCGCTGGACGGCCACCTGGGACATGGACAACGCCGCCCTCACCTACGAGGTCCTGCGGGACGGTGCGACGAAGCCGATCGGCAAGGTGACCAGGACGTCGACGTTCTGGCAGACGCCGTCGCTGAGCTTCACCGACACGTCCGCGCCGAAGGGCTCGCACACCTACAAGATCCGCGTGCGGGACGCGCTGGGGAACACCTACACCACCGCGGCCTCCAAGGCCGTCAAGCGGCGCTGACGCGGTTCTCGCGGCACGTGGGGTGAAGCCGCCGTCCCGGTCTCGTCCGGGGCGGCGGCTTCACCGTCGTGAGAGGTGCGGAGTGCGCGTCAGAGCGTGCGGAGGATGTCCAGCAGGCGCTTGTTGAGGGCCGCGTCGTGGTCTCCGCCGGAGCGGCGCGCGACGCGTCCGGCCCAGAAGGCGGCGGCCTCCGACACGTCGGGCGGCAGCGTTCCGAGCGGGGCGCCGAGGGCGGCGCTCGCGGTCGCGCGGTAGTACACCAGGTCGGCGTGCGGAGGGGCCCAGGCGGCGTCCTCCCAGTCGATCAGCCACGGCAGCCCGCGCCCGCAGACGCGCAGGTTCCACGCGGTGAGGTCGCCGTGCATCGGCAGCCAGTGCCCGGGGACGGCGTCCGGCGTCCGGCCGCTCTCGTCGCCGACGTCCTCCGCGGTCTCCTCCGTGGCCCGCTCGCGCGGCAGGACGGGCGCCAATGCCTCCTGGACGGCCTCGACGACACCGGCGAGGTCGGGCCGCCGGGCGGGACGCGCCGGACGCGGCGGCATCGCCTCGATGACCATCCAGTGGCCGCCCGCCGCCGCGCCGCGGCCCAGCACGACCGGGACGCGGAAGGCCGGGGAGCAGCCGTTCGCGAACGCGCGCAGCGCCCGCTCCTCCCGGTCGAGCTCGTCCGCGTCCGGGCGCACCTTCAGGAACCCGACGGGACGTCCGCCGCGCAGCAGGACGGCCGCGACGCCCGCCCGGGACGCCTGCGGACGCCGGTACACCGCGACGCCGTCGAACCCGCCGACGCCGTCCGCGACGTCCCGCCACAGGGCGGGCCCGCCGGGCGCCTCCCAGACCGTGCGCGGTCCGGGCAGCAGGCGCGGCCCGGCGACCGCCACCGCGCCGTACAGCGCCCACTGCGCGGCCACCGCCGCCGGCTTCGACTTCGTCAGCAGGGAGACCCCGGCGAGCGCCGCGCGGCGCGACGACGTCGGGATGAGAACGTTCCCGGCCCCCGGCGCGGGCACGAAGGCGCCTCGCGGCGACGCGGCGTCCGCGGCCGTCATCTCTTGGGGCGGACGGTGCGGCGGGTGTGGCGGCGGGCCGCGAGGTCCTCGCAGAGCCGCTCGTAGTCGCGGGCGATGTCGTCCCAGACGTAGCGCTCGGCGGCGCGCTTGCGGGCCTCCTCGCCGCGGTCGGCGGCGTGCCCCGGGTCGGCCTCGGCGGCCTCGATCTCGCGCGCCAGCGACTCCGGGTCGGCGAAGAAGCGGCCCGCGTCCTCGCCGAGGACCTCGCGGTTGAAGTTCACGTCGTAGGCGAGCACGGACGCGCCCGCGCCCATCGCGCGCAGCAGGGACGGGTTCGTCCCGCCCACCGAGTGGCCGTGGACGTAGGTGAGCGCGCCCGCGTACAGGGAGTCCAGGAGGTCCTGGTCCCAGACGCCGCCGAGGAAGGTGATGCGGGGGTCGTCGCCGGCGAGCTCGCGCACGCGCGCGGTGTACTCGTCCGCGTAGGGGGCCGACCCGACGACGACCAGCGGCTTGCGGGCCGCGCTGCGCCGGTACCCCTCGACCGCGAGGTGGACGTGGTTCTCCGGCTCGAACCGGGCCACGACCAGGTGGAACCCGCCGGGACGGTAGCCCGCCTCGGCGAGCTTGCCGGTGTCGGCGCCGTCCAGGATCGTCGCGCCGTAGGGGATGAAGACCGACTCCGCGCCGAACTTCTCCCGGTAGTAGTCGCGGATGCCGACCGCGTCGGCGATCAGCGCGTCCGACCAGCGGACGGCCAGCCGCTCGACGGCCAGGTAGTAGCGCCGGCCCGCGCCGCTCCACTTGGTGCGCTTCCACTCCAGGCCGTCCACGTGCGTGGCGACCGGGACGCGCAGGGCCCGCAGCACGGGCAGCAGGGGCGCGTTCGCCGCGTTGAACACCAGCGCCGCGTCCGGGCCGCGCCCGGTCAGCCGGCGGCCCGCGGTGTGCGTGACCGACAGGGCGGTGTGGCTCAGCGTCTCGGCGACCTTCTTCTTCACGGCGGGGAGGTGGACGAGCCGCATCCCGAGATAGGTGCTGTCCGGATGACGCTCACCCCGGCAGTAGACCGTGACCTCGTGCCCCGCGTCCGCGAGCCTGCGGCCGATCTCCTCGATGGCGGTCTCGAAGCCGCCGTAGCGTGCCGGAACACCTCGGGTGCCGATCATGGCGATGCGCACGGGGGGAGCCTCCGATGGTTCGATTGCGGTCCCTGCGGCTGTCCGGGCCCGGTGGGGAGGCCGGACGGACCTCGCGCGTCCAGGGTTAAACCAGAGTTAATGTGAGCGTTACGGGTGTGTCTGTTCTATCAAAGCCCGGCAGGTGCGGCGGAAGGGGAAGTGTGGGGGAGCGGGAAACCAGACCTGTGGTGGTGCTGGCGCATCCGTCACCGGACCTCTACGGCTCCGACCGGATGCTCGTCGAATCCGTCCGGGGTCTCGCCCGTGACCGGAGCGTCCTTGTGACGCTACCCGCCGAAGGCCCGCTCTCGCAGGCGCTTCGGGACGCGGGCGCCCGGGTGGAGGTGCTGCCCGTACCCGTCCTGCGCAAGTCTTGTATGACCCCCGCGGGCATGGTGCGGCTCGCCCTCGGAACGGCCCGCGCGCTGCCCGCGGCCTGGCGGCTCCTGCGCCGCGAGCGCGCCGCCGCCCTCTACGTCAACACGGTGACGATCCCGTTGTGGCTGGTCGCGGCCCGGCTCGCCCGCGTTCCGGCGCTCTGCCACGTGCACGAGGCCGAGGACGGCGTGCCCGCCCCGGTGCGCGCCGCCCTGGCCGCGCCGCTGCGCCTCGCCCGGTCGGTGGTCGTCAACAGCCGCGCCAGCGCCGCCGCGCT
>NZ_QURH01000261.1 GCF_003428695.1 Actinomadura logoneensis | reverse complement strand
CCGGCCGCCGCCCCGAGCCGGGCCGCCAGGTGGACGGCGTGGTCGCGCGCGCCCGCGACCTCCTGCACGACGACCCCCTCGCGGACGTGACGGCCGACGAGCTCGCCCGGGCCGCCGGAAGCAGCCGCTTCGCGCTCTACCGGGCGTTCCGCCGCGTCTACGGCATGGCTCCCAGCGACTACCAGCGCCAGCTCCGGCTCCGCGTGGCGCGCGAACTGCTGCGCGCCGGGACGCCCCCGGCGGAGGCGGCGGCGCGCGCGGGCTTCGCCGACCAGAGCCACCTGCACCGATGGTTCGTCCGCTGCTACGGCGTGACGCCCGGAACGTACGCGTCCGGGGCACAATGACACTCGTGAATCGTGTGAGCGGAAGTCTTTTCGGGTTGGCGTACGGGGACGCGCTGGGCGCTCCCACCGAGTTCCTCACCATGAAGCAGATCCACCAGCGGTACGGGGTCGACGGTCCGCGCGACTTCGAGCGGACGCCCGCGCTGGTCACCGACGACACCCAGATGGCCCTGGCCGTGGCCGAGGGCCTGGTGGACGCGCTGCGCAACCCGCCGTTCGACGCCTCGCTGGTCACGCCGATGTGGCGGCGCCGGTTCATCGACTGGCTGCACGACCCGGAGAACAACCGCGCGCCCGGCGGCACCTGCCTGCGCGCGTGCCAGGGCCTCGACCGCGGGCTGCCGTGGGAGCGCGCGACGCTCATCGGCTCCAAGGGCTGCGGCGCGAACATGCGCGTCACGCCGGTCGGGCTCGCGCCGGGCCTCAGCGACGACCAGCTCGCGGGAGCCGCGCAGCTCCAGGCGGCGCTCACGCACGGGCACCCGACCGGACTCGCCGCGAGCGAGCTGACGGCCCTGGCGACCCGCCGGCTCGCGGACGGCATGGACCCGGCCGACCTCCCGTCCGCGCTCCGCCGGCACGCGACCGAGCAGCGCACGGTGTACCGGGAGGCGTGGCTCGGCTCGCTCTGGACGCACGCGCACGACCCGTCCGCCGAGGCGTTCATCGCGCGCGGCTGGGACGAGTGCCTGGCCGTCCTCGACCGGCTGGACGCGGCGCTCCGCTCGCCCGACCGCGACGCCGACCCGTGCGAGGTCACGGGCGCGGGCTGGGTCGCCGAGGAGGCGTTCGCAACCGGGCTCTACTGCTTCCTGCTGTTCCCCGAGGACGCGGTGTCGGCGATCTGGCGCGGCGCGGCCAGCTCCGGCGACTCCGACTCGATCGCCTGCCTCGCCGGGGCGTTCGCGGGAGCGCATCTGGGCATGGACGCCTGGCCCGCCGAGTGGGCGTCCCGCATCGAGTACGCCGACCGGCTCCGGGCCGTCGCGGACGCCTGGGAGCGGACGCCGTCCGATGACCTGGCATAGGCGTTCCGGCGCACCGCCGAAGGCGCGGCCGTGAAGGCCCGCCGGAAGACGGGCGCGCCGGTGACGGCGCGCAGGCCGTGGGGTGCCCTGGTGCTGAGCGTGGCGCTGACCGCGGCGATGTTCGCGGGCGCGGTCCTCTGCCTGCGCGAGGCCGTCACGCAGGGCGACGCCACCAGCCGGGCCGCCGCCGGGAAGGGACGGCCCGGTGTGTTCGTCGTGGACGTCCGGCGCTGCTCCAGGACGTGCTCCTGGTACGGCGTCTTCATCGCGGACGGGAACGGCGACGGGGCCGACGTCCGCCCCAACGCCCGCGACAGGGAGCTGCGGGGCGCGCACGAGGCGTCCCTCAGTCCCGGGCAGCGGCTCCGGGTGCGCGACGTCGGCGCGTTCGTGCAGACCGAGGGCGGCAGCGCGGAGTGGGGATCGACGACCGCCAACGCGATCGGGACGTTCTTCCTGAGCGTCACGGGCGTCCTCGGCGCGGTGAGCGCGGCCGGCCTGTGGCGCCGCCGCTTCCGCCGCGACGCCTCCGGCCGCCGCGAAGCCTCCGGCCGCCGCGACGCCTCCGGCCGGCGCGAAGCCTCCGGCTAGGACGAGGCGGTCCAGCCGGTGAGGCGGTCGATGACCAGCTCGATCACCGGGCCGTCGGGGCGGCGGTCGCGGTAGCGCGGGTACCGGGCGGCGAGCAGATCGAGCGGGGCGGCCATCGCGGCCGGGTCGGTGAGGACGCGGGCGCGGCCGTCCGCGCGGACCCACCACAGGCGGTCCCAGTCGTCCTCGTAGTGGTCGGCGAGGACGGACGCGTGCGGGTTCGCCCGGAGGTTCGCCAGGCGGCGCAGGTCCCGGGTGCGCTTGGGCTTGTGGTCCACCGCCGTGAAGACACTGCCGCCGGACACGGCGAAGGTGATCGGAACGAGGTGCGGCCGTCCGTCCGGCGCCGCGGTCGCGAGGCGGGCGACGGGCGCCGCGGTCAGGCGGGCGAGCGCGTCCGGATGGCTGAGGCTCGGCACCCGCCCATCACATCACAGCAGGTCGCGGGCTTCCGGACCGAGGGCGGACGGCGCGTCCCCCGGCCGCGTCCCCCGGCCGCGTCCCCCGGCCGCGTCTCCGGGCGCCGGATCAGTCGGCGAACTTCGGCGGACGGCCCTGCTTGCGGGCGGCCGTCGCCTCCTCGAAGTTGCGCGTGGTGAGCCGGACGAACAGCTGGCCGAGGCCCTCGTGGTCCATGTGCGCCTCCAGGCTCCCGGCGTCCAGAGCCGCCCACAGCATCCGCTTGGTGAGCTCCACGCCCGGACGGCTGAACGCGGTGATCCGCTCGGCGAGGGCGTAGCAGGCGTCCAGCAGCCCGTCCGGTGCGACGGCGCGCGAGACCAGGCCGATGCGCTCGGCCTCGGCGGCGTCCACGTCGCGCCCGGACAGCATGATCTCGAACGCGCGGGACGACCCGATCGCGCGCGGCAGCAGGTAGGACAGGCCGAGCTCGCTCGCGGTGAGGCCGTTGTTGATGCCGGCGGCGCGGAAGTAGGCGGCGCCGGACGCGGCGTACCGGACGTCGGCGGCGAGGGCGAGGCAGAGGCCGCCGCCGATCGCCGGGCCGTTCACCGCGGCGATCACCGGCTGGCGCATCCGGCGGAGCGTGCGCACGACGTCGTCGAGCAGTTCCATGGAGCGCAGCGCGATCGTCGAGACGGTCAGGCCCTCGATGCCGGGGATGCGTCCGGGCGACTCCTGGTCGGCCCCCGAGCAGAACCCCCGTCCGGCCCCGGTGACGACGACCGCGCGCACGCCGTTGTCGTGGGACAGCTCGGCGAGCGCGTCGCGGAAGGGCACCATCACGTCGAACGCCATCGCGTTCATCCGCTCGGGTCGGTTCAGCGTGACCAGCGCGACGTGCGGGCGGGGCCGCTCGACCAGCACGAACTCCGACATCGGCGTCCCCTCTCGCGACAACCCAGCAAGCGCTAGGTTACACAGCTCCCCGATCACGCGGGAAAGAGGCAGGGGCGGTCGGGAAACAGGGGTAGGCGATTCCCGATCAGGCGGGAGGGACGTAACCCGGCCCGGCGAAACGCTCCGCCGCGTCGCCGAGCTGCACGTCGGTCAGCGCGCGCGGCGTGCCGACCGCCCGCGCCTTCAGGTACACGCCGCACAGCCACTCCAGCAGCAGCGCGTTCTCGACCGCCTCGTCCAGGTCGCGGCCGAGCGCGACCGCGCCGTGGTTCGCCATGAGCGCGGCGCGGCGTCCGCCCCGGAGGGCCGCGAGGACGTTGCGGGCCAGTTCGGGCGTGCCGTACGTCGCGTACTCCGCGACCCGCACGACCCCGCCCAGCATCAGCGTGTAGTAGTGGATCGGCGGCAGCTCGTCCAGGACGGTCGAGACCGCCACGCAGTCGGCCGAGTGCGTGTGCACGATCGCCCCCGCGTCGGTCTCGCGGTAGATCGCGAGGTGCATGGGCGTCTCGGACGACGGCTCCTTCGGCCCCCTGAGGACCCGCCCGTCCAGGCCGACGATGGGGCACGCCGCCTCGGCGAGGCGGTGGAGCTGCGCCCCGCCCGGCGTCACGACCACCTTGTCCCCCGCGCGCACGCTGATGTTCCCGGCGGAGCCGGTGACGAGCCCTTCCTGGACGACGCGGCGGCCTGCCCTGCACACCTTCGACCGAGCGGTGGAAAGCAGCACGCGCAACCCCTCACATCCGGCCCGCACATCCGGCCCTCGAATCCGGGACGTCCCGCCCCAGGCTACGCCTCGCCGATCAACGCGCCGAGGCCGTCGAACAGCTCCCGGACGGTCCTCCCGCACATCGCGACACTCTCCAGCAAAAACCCCGCGGGCCACGACGACGGGAAAAGACGGCGACCCCTCAACACGCCGCTCGGGCACCGCCCCGGGAAGGACCGGCCCGCTCTTTCGTCACGCTCGGTGCGGACGGCGCTCGGGCCGCGCGCGGCGACGGCGGATCCCGGGTCCCGGCACTGAACACGCCGGTCAGGGCCACGAACGTGGTGGACACGGCACCCGATCGCGACCGCGCCGCCGCGACCGGGTGCCGTGTCCGAGAATGTAGACGCGCACATGTGCCGTCCGGTTTCGACTTTCGTGCGCCTTTCTCTTTCGATGACCCTCCCATGTGAAGCGGTCCCGGGGCCGACGCGCGGCACCGAGCGGTCCCATCAGCGCCGAACGCCGACGGCGACGGGCGTTTGGATGGCGGCAATGCGCACGTCACGACGGATACGTCGGACGCGTGACCGAAGTTCGCCGGGTAAAACTCAGGGCGCGCTCAGGCGCGCCCTTTGCCTGCGAGGTTCGTCCCATTAAGGTGACTCAACGTGTCGAGCGATCGGAAGCGGGATGTCAGCGGGGGCTCGCGGGACGAGCGGACGCCGTCCGGACCGTCGGACGCGGCCGGTCCCCCCGCCTCCGAGGAGACCGACGAGACGGCGAACGACCCGTCGGCGGAGGTGGACGGCGGCGACGCGTCCGAAGCCGCATCCGGATCCGGCAGTGGCGGCGACGCCGCGGCCACGGAAACGGACGGTGACGGCACCGCCGACGACCGTACGACCGGCGACACCGGCACCGACACCGGCACCGGCACCGGCACCGGCACGGAAACAGGCGCCGACGCCGACACGGGCGCGCGGGAGGCCGTCGCGGAGATGCGCGACGCGCTGCGCGACCTGGTCGGACGGCTCGACCGCGAGGCCGACCGCGCCGCCCACCGCGAGTCGGTCATCGACCGGCTGCACGAGGAGAACCAGCGGCTGCGCCGCGGCGAGATCGAGGCGATGCTCGAACCCGTCCGCGCGGCCCTGTACAAGGTCCACGACACGCTGCGGCAGGCCGCCGCGTCCCCGCCGGAACCCGAGCGGGCCGCCCGGCTGCTCGGCGACTGCGCGAACGAGGTCGCCGACGCCCTGGCCCGGACCGGGACCGTCCGGTTCGAGGTCGAGCCGGGCGACCCCTACGACGCGTCCCGGCACCGGCCCGTGGAGGCGGTGCCGGCGGACGACCCGGACCGCGCCGGGACGGTCCTCGCCGTCCTGTCGGACGGGTTCGAGAACGGCGGCCGCGTCGTCCGCAAGGCCGGGGTCCGGGTGGCGAAGTCGGTCAAGAGCGATGCGCGGCGGCGGACGGAGCGGGACGATGGTCACCGACGGTCGGCGCGCTGACGTCCGGCTCCGGGCGGCCCGCGCCCGGCGGCCCCGCGACCCGGCTTCCGGCGACCCGGTGGCCGGTGCCCCGCCGCACTCCGGTAGCGATAGGTGAAGAGGATATGGCTGTCTACGGGATCGACCTGGGAACCACCTACTCCTGCATTGCCTCCATCGACGATGTGGGACGCCCCGCGGTCCTGCGCAACCTGGAGGGCACCGACACCACCCCGTCGGTGGTGTACTTCGAGAGCGAGGACAACGTGGTCGTCGGGCAGACCGCGAAGGACACCGCGGTCCTGGAGCCCGAGAACGTCGTCAGCCTCGTCAAGCGGGACATGGGCCGCGAGGTCGCCCGGGAGATCCAGGGGATCGAGTACACCCCCGAGGAGCTGTCGGCGTTCATCCTGCTGAAGCTGGTCACCGACGCGCGCACCCAGTCCGGCGAGGACGCCCGCGACGTGGTCGTGACCGTCCCCGCCTACTTCGGCGCGGCCGAGCGCGACGCCACCCGCAAGGCGGGCCGGATCGCCGGGCTGAACGTCATCGACATCGTGTCCGAGCCGATCGCCGCGGCGATCACCTACGGCGTGCTGAACCCCGAGCAGGACCGCACGATCCTGGTGTACGACCTGGGCGGCGGCACGTTCGACACCACGGTCATCACGCTGCGCGGCGGGCACATCGAGGTGGTCTGCACCGACGGCGACCACGAGCTCGGCGGCGCGGACTGGGACGCCCGGCTGGTGGAGTACCTGGCCGAGCGGTTCCGCGCCGAGCACCCCGACGCGGGCGACCCGCTGGACGACCGGCAGTCCGAGCAGCAGCTCCGCCGGGACGCCGAGGACGCCAAGAAGTCGCTGACCAACCGCACCGCGCACACCGTCCGGGTGATGCACGACGGGCGCAGCGCGACGGTCGAGATCACCCGGGAGAAGCTCGAGGAGCTCACCCGCGACCTGCTGGACCGCACGATCGAGATCACCGGCCGGACGCTGGAGACCGCCCGGGAGAAGGGCGTCACCGACTTCGACGACCTGGTCCTGGTCGGCGGCTCCACCAAGATGCCGGTCGTCGCGGCGCGGCTGTCCACCGAGCTCGGCCTGAACCCGCGGCTGCAGGACCCCGACCTCGCGGTCGCCAAGGGCGCGGCGCTGTACGCGTTCGAGGAGACCTACCGGCGGCTGCTGGCGGCCGGGCAGGAGGAGCAGGCCGAGGAGATGGCCGGACGGGCCGGGCTGTCGGCCGACCAGAAGGCGCAGATCGCGGGCCGCCGGATCCGCACGGTCGCCTCGCACGCGTTCGGCATCGTCGTGGTGGACCGCGACAGCGGCGCCGAGCACGTGGCGCACCTGGTGCACGCCAACGACGAGCTGCCCGCCGCGCACACCGAGGACTTCTACACCGTCCACGACGAGCAGACGTCCGCCGACGTGCGGGTGATGGAGCAGGCCGGGTCGGTCGAGTCGGCGGAGCTGGTCGACAACACCGAGATCGCGACCGGGCAGATCCGCATCCCGGAGGGCAAGCAGGCGGGCTGGCCGATCGGGGTGACCTTCGCGCTGGACGCGTCCGGGCTGCTCAACGTGACCGCCGTGGAGAAGGAGACCGGCGAGCGGCTGGAGCTGAAGGTGGACGTCGGCGGGATGTCCGAGGAGGAGGTCGAGCGGTCGCGCACCGCCCTGTCCCGGGTGAAGGTGAGCTGAGCGCGCGATGACCACGGGTGGCCGGCCGTCCGGGCAGGGGTTCGACGCGGCCTACCAGCGCGAGGTGCTGGAGCCGGCGCGGGCGGCGGGCGACCAGCCGCCGGAGGACCTGCGCGTCCGGTACGCGCTGCCCGAGCAGCCGACGCCGGAGGCGGTCGCCGCGCGGGTCAAGCAGGTCCGGCAGTGCTGGCGGCGGGCGCGCGGCCAGTTGAAGTACCGCAAGCTGGTGGACCGGCTGGAGGCCGAGCACCGCGAGCTCGCGCCGGTCTTCACCGCCGCCGAGCGCGGCGACCTCGGCCCGCTGCGGCAGCGCCTGGCGGGCGGACAGGCGCGGACCCGGCGGCGGATGGAGGTCGCGGCCTCGCGGCTCGCCGACGCGGGCGGCCTGATCCAGATGGTGACGCCCGGCGAGCTGGAGGACATCGCCCGCACCGCCGGGGTGGCGGGCGCGGAGCTGGCCGCGCTCGCGGCGGGCCGGATCGAGGTCCGCGAGCCGGACCCGCTGCCCGCCGCGCCGCCGTACGCCGCCTACGCCAAGGTCCGCGAGTCGCTGGACGTGCTCGGCCGCCGCACCCTGGCCGACTTCCTGTTCGGGGGGCGGATGGGCGCCCCGATGCGGGTGCTGGACGGGTTCGCCGCGCCGGGCCGGGACGGCACGCCGCTGGTCCCGTCCGCCGAGGCCGTCGCGGCCGTCGCCGCCGAGTGGGCGCGGCGCAGCCGGGACACCAGCACCACGCACGCGCAGACCGTCCTCGCGGCCCTGCGCGCCGGGCCGGGCGAGGACCCCGGCGCGCACCTGGCCGACCTGATCCGGTTCGACGTCGTGGACCGGCTGCGCGAGCGGCTGCGGCAGCGGGCGTCCGAGCGGGCGCTGCTGCGGCACGCGACCGAGGAGCTGGGCGTGGACGCGTCGGACGCGCGCCGCCTGGTCTTCGCCGTCCTGCGCGAGCAGGCTCCCGCCGCCGGTCCCCCGCAGCCCGGCCCGGCCGACCGGCTCCGCGAACTCCTCGGCGCGGGCGAGATCTACGCCGCCGCCGAGTTCGCCCGCGCGCTCACCGAGTCCGGTACGGCGGCGTCTGGGCGGGACGCGGCCGGGGGCGAGGC
>NZ_QURH01000260.1 GCF_003428695.1 Actinomadura logoneensis | reverse complement strand
GGGCCTCGGCGGACGTGGCCGTGCCGGGGATGTCGCCGGGGCCGGTGGTCTCGTGGGCGGGGGCGCCGGACGGCGCGCCGGTGGCGTCGCGGGTGGGGCGACCGCCGGGTTCTCCGGTCGGTCCGGAGCCGGTGGGGCCGCTGCCGCCGTCGGTCACGGGTGCGCTGTCTGTCACGTTGTCGATGCTACGGCCCCGGAGTGGGGGTTCCGTGCCCGCGGGCGGTGCGGGATTTCGTCGGTGCGGTCGCCTACCCTTGCTGGACATGACGAGGACCGGGGCCGAGGACGGGACGACCAGCGCGGCGGAGACGGGTGCCGCCCCGGCGGCGGAGACGCCCGCCGGGACCGCCCTGGGGGCGCCCGGGGAGGCCGCCGGGGAGTCGGAGGAGGCCGCCGGTGGGACGCCCGCCGCGGCGGTCGACCCGGAGGTGACCGGTTCGCTGTCGCCGTCGCGGGCGGGCGACTTCATGACCTGTCCGCTGCTGTACCGGTTCCGGGTGATCGACCGGATCCCGGAGAAGCCGAGTCCGGCGGCGGTGCGGGGCACGCTGGTGCACGCGGTGCTGGAGCGGCTGTACGACCTGCCGCGGGCGGACCGCACCCCGGCGGCGGCGCTGGAGCTGCTGGGTCCGGAGTGGGAGCGGCTGTGCGCGGAGGAGCCGGAGCTCGCGGCGCTGTTCGAGGCGGACGCGGCGGGCGACGCCGAGCGCGAGGGCTGGCTGGCCGAGGCGCGGCGGATGGTCGAGTCGTACTTCTCGCTGGAGGATCCGCGGCGGCTGGAGCCGGCGGAGCGCGAGCTGTTCGTGGAGACGGTGCTCGACTCGGGGCTGCGGCTGCGGGGGTACATCGACCGGCTGGACGTGGCGCCGACGGGCGAGGTCCGCGTCGTGGACTACAAGACGGGGTCGGCGCCGCGCCGGGAGTTCGAGGCGCGGGCGCTGTTCCAGATGAAGTTCTACGCGCTGGTGCTGTGGCGGCTGCGGGGTGAGGTGCCGCGGTTGCTGCAGCTGATGTACCTGAAGAACGGGGAGGTCCTGCGGTACGCGCCGGACGAGGCGGATCTGCGGGCCACCCAGCGGAAGGTGGAGGCGCTGTGGCTGGCGATCCGGCGGGCCACGGAGTCGGGTGAGTGGCGGGCGCGTCCGTCGCGGTTGTGCGACTGGTGCGACCACCGGCAGCGGTGCCCGGAGTTCGGCGGGACGCCGCCGCCGCTGCCGACGGCGCCGGTGGCGCGGCGGGACGTGGTGGTGCCGGAGCCCGCGCCGGGTCTGGACGACCTCTGACCGCTCCGAGGGGCGTCGCGGGCCTCTCCCCGCCCGCTCCCCCGCCCGGTGGTCGACGCCGGTCGCCGCCCGGCGCGCCCGTCCGATCCCTTCCGTCCGGTCCCATCCGTCCGGTCCCTTCCGTCCGGCCTGCTCGTCCGGCCTGCTCGTCCGGCCTGCTCGTCCGGCCTGCTCGTCCGGGCGGGTCGGTGCTGGTGGCGGGCAGGGCGGCCGGTGCCGTGGCGGGTCTCCTTCTTGGGGAGGAGTGCGGATCCCCGCTCAGGAGGGCACTTCGACCTGGTGTGACCTCCTAGGGTTGAGGCGTGTCACCCCGCATCCGTGGTCTTCGCACCTTCCGTGCCTGGTTGGCGGCGCGGCCGCAGTCGGCCGACGCCGTCCTGGCGCTCGCGTTGCTCGCGGTGGGGTTGCCGGAGCTGTTCCTGGGCGACCGGTCGGCGGTGGAGGCGCGGCTGTTCACCGCGCCGGACGCGCGGCAGGGGGTGCTGGTGGCGGCGGTGACGTCGGCGCTGGTCCTGCGGCAGCGGTTCCCGCTCACGACGTTGTGGATCGTGCTGGCCGGCGAGTGCCTGCTGTCGCTGTGGGGGTACGTGCCGTCCGTCCCCGACTCGGTGGCGTACATGATCGCCGTGTACAGCGTGGCGGCGCACCGGGCGCTGGCGCACAGCGCGCTGGGCGGTGTGGTGGCGCTGGTGGGGTTCAACGCGCTGCTGCTGGCGTTCCCGATGCGGATGACGCTGCTGGAGTACCTGACGAACAACGCGCTGGTGGTCGGAGTGTGGGTGCTCGGCCGGAACCTGCGGATGCGGCGGGCGTACTTCACCGAGCTGGAGGACCGGGCGGCGCGGCTGGAGCGGGCGCGGGGGTCGGACGCGCGGGCGGCGCGGATCGAGGAGCGGTCGCGGATCGCGCGGGAGCTGCACGACGTGGTGGCGCACCATGTGAGCGTGATGACGGTGCAGGCGGGCGCGGCGCGGCGGATCATCGACCGGGATCCGGGCGGGGCGCGGGAGGCGATGTCCACGATCGAGGAGGTCGGGCGGACGGCGCTGAGCGAGATGCGGCGGATCGTGGGGGTGCTGCGGACCGAGCGGGACGGGCAGGCCGCGCGGGGCGAGCTGGCGCCGCAGCCGGGGCTGGGCGATCTGGGTGAGCTGCTGGACCATGTGCGGGAGACGGGCCTGTCGGTTCAGCTGTGGATCGAGGGTGAGGCGCGGACGCCGTCGCCGGGGGTGGACGTGGCGGCGTTCCGGCTGATCCAGGAGGCGTTGACGAACACGTTGAAGCACGCGGGTCCGCAGGCGCGGGCGTGGGTGCGGTTGCGGTACACGGCGGAGGACCTGACGGTGGAGATCGAGGACGACGGGCGCGGTACCGCGACGATCGTGGCGGACAACGGGGACAAGCCGGGGCACGGGCTCGTGGGGATGTACGAGCGGGTGGCGCTGTACGGGGGCGAGTTGCGGATCGGGCCCCGGGTGGGCGGGGGTTTCGGTGTGCGGGCCCGGTTCCCGCTGTCGGCGTGACGGCGCGTAGGGTGGCCGGTGGATCTGGGGTGCGTGGATGAACGGGACGGTGGCGGCGTGAGCACGGTGCGGGTGCTGCTGGTGGACGACCAGCCGCTGCTGCGGACGGGTTTCCGGCTGATTCTGGAGGCGGAGCCGGATCTCGCGGTGGTGGGCGAGGCGGGTGACGGGGCCGCGGCGGTGGAGCTGACCCGGTCGCTGCTGCCGGACGTGGTGCTGATGGACATCCGGATGCCGGGTGTGGACGGCATCGAGGCGACGCGGCGGATCATCCGGGACGGTGCGGCGTCGCACGATCCGCGGGTGCTGATCCTGACGACGTTCGATCTGGACGAGTACGTGATCGAGGCGGTGCGGGCGGGGGCCAGCGGGTTCCTGCTGAAGGACTCGCCGCCGGAGGACCTGGTGCAGGCGATCCGGATCGTGGCGGCGGGCGACGCGATCGTGGCGCCGAGCGTGACGCGGCGGCTGCTGGACCGGTTCGCGACGCGGCTGCCCGCGGTGCGGGACGCCTCTCCCCCGCCGGGTCTGGACACGCTGACCGAGCGTGAGCGCGAGGTGCTGGCGCATGTGGCGCGCGGGCAGTCGAACGCGGAGATCGCCGCCGATCTGGTGGTGAGCGAGACGACGGTGAAGACGCATGTGGGGAACGTCCTGGCGAAGCTGGGGCTTCGGGACCGGGTGCAGGCCGTGGTGTACGCGTACGAGACGGGTCTGAGCCGCCCCGGTCAGCAGTAGCCCTCCGCGGCTGGGCGGCGGTGGGAGGCTCGTCCGTTTCGTCCTGCCGACGGGGTCCTGAGGCCTCCCTGATCGGTTTCCCCGGGGTCGGTCTCAGGGGTGTCTACTCCCCACGGACGATGGCCGTGCGGCGTCTCCTGCCACGGGTGGAGTCGAAAGTCCGTTCCCGCGGGTCATCCTCTCCGCCCCGTCGGCTCCTACTGTTTCGTGTGGGCCGGATCACTTTCCCCCCGGTCCGTCCCAGACGAGACAGTAGGAGTGCACGTGACTGATTCCGCCCGTTCGACAAGCGACGCGGCCCCCGCGCCCGGGGCGGAGGAGGACTTCGCCGCGCGGGCGCGACGGGTCTCCAAGGTCTACGGGTCGGGCGACGCCCGGGTGATCGCGCTGGACGGCGTGACGGTCGGCATCCCGCGCGGCCGGTTCACGGCGGTGATGGGACCGTCGGGGTCCGGGAAGTCCACGCTGATGCACTGCATGGCGGGGCTCGACGCGGTGACCGAGGGCGAGGTGTTCATCGGCGACACCGAGCTGACGGCGCTGCGGGACAAGCAGCTGACGCGGCTGCGCCGGGACAAGATCGGGTTCGTGTTCCAGGCGTTCAACCTGGTGCCGACGCTGACGGCGCTGGAGAACATCACGCTGCCGATGGACATCGCGGGCCGCCGTCCGGACCCCGAGTGGCTGGACCGGGTGGTCGACACGGTGGGGCTGCGGTCGCGGCTGGGGCACCGGCCGGCCGAGCTGTCGGGCGGGCAGCAGCAGCGGGTGGCGTGCGCGCGGGCGCTGGCGTCCCGCCCGGAGATCATCTTCGCGGACGAGCCGACCGGGAACCTGGACTCGCGGTCGGGCGCGGAGGTCCTGGCGTTCCTGCGGGACTCGGTGCGGGAGATGGGCCAGACGATCGTGATGGTCACCCACGACCCGTCCGCGGCGGCCTACGCCGACCAGGTGCTGTTCCTGACCGACGGGCAGATCGTGGACACGATGGCGCAGCCGACGGCCGAGCGGGTGCTGGAGCGGATGAAGGGCTTCGAGCTGCCGGGGGTCACGGCGCGATGAGTGCGGTCCCGATGGCGCGGGTGACCCTGCGCAACCTCGCCGCGCACAAGATCCGGCTGGTGCTGACGGCCGTCGCGGTGATCCTCGGTGTGGCGTTCGTGGCGGGGACGCTGGTGTTCACCGACACGATGAACCGCAAGTTCGACGACCTGTTCGACCGGATCGGCGAGAACGTCGCCGTGGACGTCCGGGCGTCGCGGGTGGTGGACTCCGGTGACGAGGGCGCGCCGCGTCCGCCGCTGCCGCAGTCGGTGCTGGCGCTGGTGCGGTCGGTGCCGGGCGTGAAGGACCCGGTGGGCAGCGTCGACGGGTACGCGGCGCTGGTCGGCCGGAACGGCAAGGTCGTCGGGGCGGGGCAGAACGGGCCGCCGCAGCTCGGCACGAACTGGTCCGACGACGGTGTCGCGCGGCTGGTGTCGGGGCGCGCCCCGGCGGCGGCGGGCGAGGTCGTGGTGGACCGGGCGTCGGCGAAGAAGGCCGGGTACGCCGTGGGCGACCAGGTGACGGTGCTGGTGAAGGCGGGGCCGCGGCGGGCGACGCTGGTCGGCACCGCCGACATCGGCGACATGATGGGCGCCACGATCGTCGCGTTCGACACGCCGACGGCGCAGAGCCTGCTGCTGCGGCCGGGCTACTTCAGCGAGATCCGGATGGGGTCGACGGGCCCGGACGAGGCGACGCTGAGGGACCGGGTCGCGCGGGTGCTGCCGTCCGGGACCGAGGCGGTGACGGGCGCGAAGCTGCGCGACGAGAACAAGTCGGCGGTCGCGTCGTTCATGGGCTTCTTCCGGACGTTCCTGCTGGTGTTCGCGCTGATCTCGATCTTCGTGGGCGCGTTCATCATCTTCAACACGTTCTCGATGCTGGTGGCGCAGCGGACCCGTGAGCTGGCGCTGCTGCGGGCGATCGGCGCGGCCCGGTCGCAGGTGACGCGGGCGGTGATCGGCGAGGCGGTCGCGGTCGGTTTCGTCGGGTCGACGCTGGGCCTGGGCGCCGGGGTCGGGCTGGCGGCGCTGCTGCAGTCCACGACCGGCGGGGGCGGCGGGCTGACGTTCACGGCCACGCCGGTGCTGTGGTCGTACACGGTCGGGATCGTCGTGACGGTCGTGTCGGCGTACTTCCCGGCGCGGCGCGCGGCGAAGGTGCCGCCGGTCGCGGCGATGCGCGACGACGTGGCGATGCCGCAGCGGTCGATGCGGATCCGGCTGGCGGCGGGGTCGCTGCTGACGCTGGTGGGCGCGGCGCTGATCACCCTTGGCCTGTTCGGGCACGTGTCGAACGCGGTGGTCCCGGTCGGGGTGGGCGCGTTCGCGGTGTTCCTCGGCGTGGCGCTGCTCGCGCCGGTGATCAGCCGGCCGGTGGTGCGGGTGCTGGGGTGGCCGTTCGCGCGGCTGCTGCGGACGCCGGGCCGGCTGGCGCGGCAGAACGCGCTGCGCAACCCGCGCCGGACGGCGGCGACGGCGTCCGCGCTGATGATCGGCCTGGCGCTCATCACGGCGGTGAACGTGCTCGGGTCGTCGATGCGGTCGTCGGTGGAGGCGCAGGTCGACAAGCAGTTCGGCGCGGACTACGTGGTCGAGCCGACCGGCGCGGGCGGGCTGGCGCCGGAGCTGGTCGCCAGGGTGAAGGCGACCGGCGGGGTGAAGGACGCGGGCGCGATGTACTCGGGGAGCGCGAAGATCTCCGGGAAGCGCGTGCGGTACACGTCGGGCGACACGGCGGAGATGCTGAGCGGAACCCGCGCCAGGCTCGTGTCCGGGTCGGGGGCGCTCGGCCGGGACGGGATGCTGGTCGACGAGGCCACCGCGAGGAAGGACTCGCTGTCGGTGGGGTCGGCGGTGCCGCTGCTGTTCCCGGACGGGCGGACCGAGACGCTGCACGTCCGCGGCGTGTACGCCAAGAACCAGTTCCTCGGCGGGCGAGTGGTCGCGCAGGGCGCGTACCTGGCGCACACGCCGGACCCGGCCGTCGATGTGATCATCGTGACGGCGGACCGGGCGGACGCGGCGACCAAGGCCGCGATCGAGAGGACGCTGTCGGCGCGTCCGGACGTGAAGGTGCAGGACCAGTCGGCGCTCAAGGCCGACGCCCGCAAGCAGGTGGACGGGTTCGTGACGTTCCTGACGATCCTGCTGATCATGTCGGTGGTCATCGCCGCGGTCGGGGTGGTCAACACGCTGGCGCTGTCGGTGATCGAGCGGACCCGGGAGATCGGGCTGCTGCGGGCGATCGGGATCAGCCGGCGGCAGCTGCGCCGGATGATCCGCGCCGAGTCGGTGGTGATCGCGGTGTTCGGCGCGCTGCTCGGCATCGGGATCGGGGTGGCGTTCGGCGCGGCGCTGCAGCACGCGCTGCGCGACAAGGGCCTGAGCGAGCTGTCGGTGCCGGTGGGGACGCTGGCGGGCTACCTGGTGGTGGCGGCGGTGATCGGCGTCCTGGCGGCGCTGTGGCCGGCGTGGCGCGCCGGGCGGATGGACGTCCTGAAGGCGATCTCCACCGAGTGACCCCGGCGGGGCCCGGCGGGGACCGGCGGGGACCGGCAGGAACCGGGCCCCGCCACCCCGCTCCAGCCCCGCCTTCTCCCCCGCCGCCCCGCTCCAGTACCGCCTTCTCTCTCCCCTCGCGGGGGTGAGCGGCGCGGCGGCGGGAGGAGAGAGCGAAGCAGGGGACCAGCAGAGAAAGCGACCGGCCCGTGCGGAGTGATCCGTACGGGCCGGTCGCTTGTCGGCCTTCACCGGCGGGGCGGGACGGGACGAGCTCCCGGTCGTCCCGTCCCGCGTCCCGTCAGTCGGCCTCCGGGGAGACCACGGCGGCCTTGGCGACCACGTCGGTCTCCGACACCGTGGTGTTCTCCGGGAAGTGGCAGGCGGCCATGTGCCCGGGCGACAGCTCGACCAGCGGCGGCTCGACCTGCTTGCAGATGTCCTGCGCCTTCCAGCAGCGGGTGTGGAAGCGGCAGGCCGGCGGCGGGTCCAGGGGGCTGGGCACGTCGCCCTGCAGCCGGATCCGCTCGCGGTTGTCGCGCTGGGCGGGGTCCGGGATCGGCACGGCCGACAGCAGCGCCTTGGTGTACGGGTGCATGGGGCGCTCGTACAGGTCGTCGCGGTCGGCGATCTCGACCAGCTTGCCGAGGTACATCACCGCGACCCGGTCGGAGATGTGCCGGACCACCGACAGGTCGTGCGCGATCACCACGTAGGTGAGGTCGAGCTCGTCCTGCAGGTCCTCCAGCAGGTTGACCACCTGCGCCTGCACCGACACGTCCAGCGCCGACACCGGCTCGTCCGCGACGATCAGCTTCGGCTTGAGCGCCAGCGTCCGGGCGATGCCGATGCGCTGCCGCTGGCCGCCGGAGAACTCGTGCGGGTAGCGGTTGTAGTGCTCGGGGCTGAGGCCCACCAGCTCCAGCAGCTCCTGGACGGCCTTCTTGACGCCGTTCTCGGTCTGGATGTTCTGCAGCCGGAACGGCGCCCCGACGATCGCGCCGACCGTCTTGCGCGGGTTCAGCGACGAGTACGGGTCCTGGAAGATCATCTGGATGTCCCGCCGGAGCGGGCGCATCCGGGCCTGGGAGTACCGGGTGATGTCGTGGCCCTCGAAGGCGATCTTCCCCGACGTGGAGTCCAGCAACTTCATGATCATCCGGCCGGTGGTGGTCTTGCCGCAGCCCGACTCCCCCACCAGGCCGAGCGTCTGGCCCTTGTGGACCGAGAAGCTCACCCCGTCGACCGCCTTGACGGTGGCGACCTGCCGGCGCAGCAGGCCGGCGGTCACCGGGAAGTGCTTGCGCAGGTCGGTCACTTCGAGCAGGGGCTCGCCCGTCCGGGCGGGCTTGGCGTTGGCGCCCGGCGCCGCCACGGTGCCCTCGGCGCCCGCTGGGCTCTGCGATGTGCTCACGTTGTCTCCGCGATCGTGCTAGGGGGGAGCGGGTCCCCCGGGTGTGCGCCGGTCTCCACGGCCCGGGGACGCCGGGCCGGTCGGGCCCCGGCGTGCGCCGTGCGCGCGGTCACAGCTTCGGCCGGATCTCGTCGGCGAAGATCTGCCGCCGCCGGTCCGTCGGCAGGTGGCAGGCCACCAGGTGCCCCGGCCCGGTCTCCCGCAGCTCCGGCCGGTCGGCGGTGCTGCGCCCGTCGGTCTGGTCGGCGTAGGGGCAGCGCGGGTTGAAGGCGCACCCCGACGGGAGGTTGATCAGGCTGGGCGGAGACCCGGGGATCGGCTGCAGCCGCTCGTTGCGCAGCCGGTCCAGCCGCGGCATCGAACCGAGCAGGCCCCAGGTGTAGGGGTGCTCCGGCTCGTGGAACACCTCACCGGCCGTGCCCCGCTCGATGCACCGGCCGCCGTACATGACCAGGACGTCGTCGCTCAGCTCCGCGGTGACACCCAGGTCGTGGGTGATCATGATGATCGCGGAGTTGAACTCCTGCTGCAGGTCCCGGATCAGGTCCAGGATCTGGGCCTGGACCGTCACGTCGAGCGCGGTGGTCGGCTCGTCGGCGATCAGCAGCTCCGGGTCGCAGGACAGCGCCATCGCGATCATGGCGCGCTGGCGCATGCCGCCGGAGAACTGGTGCGGGTAGTCGTCCACCCGCTTGTCCGGCTTGGGGATGCCGACGCGGCCGAGCATGTCGATCGCGTGCTTGCGCGCGACCTGCTTGGACACGTCGTTGTGCACCCGGTACGCCTCGATGATCTGGGCGCCGACGGTGTAGAAGGGGTGCATCGCCGACAGCGGGTCCTGGAAGATCATCGCCATCTTCCGGCCGCGCAGCCGCCGCACCTGCTCCTCCGACGCCGAGACCAGCTCGGTGCCGTCCAGCCAGATCTCGCCCGACACGCGGGCGTTGCGCCGGTTGTGCAGGCCCAGGATCCCCAGGCTGGTCACCGACTTGCCCGAGCCGGACTCGCCCACGATGCCGAGGGTCCTGCCGCGTTCCAGCTTGAACGACAGGCCGTCGACGGACTTGACCACGCCGTCGTCGGTCGGGAAGTGGATCTTCAGGTCGCGCAGCTCCAGGAAGGCCGTGGACGGCGCGGAGCCGGCCGTCACCTCCGCCGGCCCGCCGTTCAGGGTCTCCGCGGGACGCTTGGCGTCGCTCATCAGCCCAGCCTCACTCTCGGGTCGATGACCGCGTACAGCAGGTCCACGATCAGGTTCGCCGCCACGATGAACAGCGCGGCGACCAGGGTCACGCCGAGGACCACCGGAAGGTCGTTGCCGGTGATGCCGTCGATGGACAGCTGGCCGAGCCCGGCGATGCCGAAGGTGTGCTCGGTCAGCACCGCGCCGCCGAGCAGCAGGCCGAGGTCCATGCCGAAGATCGTGAGGATGGGGGTCAGGGTGGAGCGGAGGGCGTGCTTGGTGATGACCGTCCGCTCCGGCAGGCCCTTGGCGCGCGCGGTGCGGATGTAGTCCTCACCGAGCGTCTCCAGCATGCCGGCGCGGGTGAGCCGCGCGTAGGTCGCCGCGTACAGGAACGCCAGCGTGATCCAGGGGAGGATCAGCGACTGGAACCATGTCGCGGGGTCCTGCGAGAACGGCACGTAGCTGCCGCCGCCGGGGAGCAGGCCGAGCTTGTAGGAGAACAGCGCGAGGGCGACCAGGCCGGTGAAGTAGATCGGCAGCGAGACGCCGCCGAGTGCGACCACCATCGCCGCGCGGTCCCACAGGCTGCCGCGCTTGAGCGCCGACAGGACACCGACGGACACACCGGAGATCAGCCAGATCACCGCGGCGCCCGCGGCGAGCGACAGCGTCGCCGGCGCGCGGTCCTCCAGCTGCGGCAGGACGGCCTGGTTGTTCTTGAACGAGTAGCCGAAGCACGGCGAGGAGCAGTGCTCGACGGTCGGACCGTTGTTGAACTCCTGGCCGGCGACGACGCCCTGGATCCACTTGCCGTACTGGACCCAGATGGGCTTGTCGAGGTTCAGCCGCTGCTTGGTCTGCTGGATCGCCTCCGCCGTGGGGGCCTTGCCGACGAAGGAGGCGGCGAGCTGGTCGTTGTTCTGTCCGGCGAGCTTCGGGATACCGAAGAAGATGCCGAACACCACCATGCTGACGATCACCAGCATGAGGACGGCCCCGATGACGCGTCTGATGAGATATGCGAACACTTTGCGCGGCACCGCCCGCCGACCGAAGGTGACCGGTGGGTCACCTCCGGTCGGCG
>NZ_QURH01000262.1 GCF_003428695.1 Actinomadura logoneensis | reverse complement strand
GGACGCGCTCCCACCGGACGCGGTGACGGCGGGCGCGGTGACGGCGGGCGCGGGGCCGGCGGCGGGCGGCATCCGCTGCGCGGGCCGTCCGGGGTCCGGGTGGACGGGATCGACCTGCGGCACAACGACCTGTTCCGCGCCGTCCACGACCTGTTCGGCCATGTGATGTTCGGCCACTCCTTCGGCCCGGCGGGCGAACTGCTCGCGGCGCGCTGCCAGATGCAGCTGTACCCGCGCGCCGCCTGGCCGGTCGTGTTCGCCGAGCAGGTCGGGCAGGTCTGCTGGTTCTACCACGGCCCCCACCGGGCGCTCCCGCCGAGCCGCCGCCCCTACCCGGAGCAGAAGGTGCTCGCCTTCCCGGACCGATTCCTGGACGCGTTCGCCGGGCTGTTCCGGCGGGCGGAGGAGGAACTCCCATGACCGACCTGGCAGCCGACTTCCCGATCCTCGCCTCCACCTTCGACGGCAGGCCCCTGGTCTACCTGGACAACGCGGCGACCACGCAGAAGCCGCGCGCGGTC
This sequence comes from Actinomadura logoneensis, assembly GCF_003428695.1. GTDB lineage: Bacteria > Actinomycetota > Actinomycetes > Streptosporangiales > Streptosporangiaceae > Spirillospora > Spirillospora logoneensis. Next base: position 7,249 of record NZ_QURH01000262.1, on the reverse strand, counting down.
CTGGACGCCCTCACCGACTTCTACGCGAGCGCCAACGCCAACATCGGACGCGGCCACTACGCCCTCGCCCGGATCGCCACCGACCGCTACGAGGAGGCGCGGGGGATCGTGCAGCGGGCGCTCGGCGCGGCCGACCCCGCCGAGATCGTCTTCACCGGCGGCACCACCGACTCGGTCAACATGGTCGCCGAGACGTTCGGCCGGGGCCGGGTCGGCGCGGGCGACGAGGTGGTCGTCTGCGGGATGGAGCACAACTCCAACCTGCTGCCGTGGCGGCGGCTCTGCGAGGACGCCGGCGCGCGGCTGGCGGTCGTCCCGGTGGACGCGAGCGGCCGGGTGGACGCCGGGGACTTCGCCGCCGCGCTCGGCCCCCGCACCCGGATGGCCGCCGTCGCGCACGTCTCGAACGTCCTCGGCACGGTCAACCCCGTCCGGGAGATGGTCGCCGCCGCGCACCGCGCCGGGGTCCCGGTGCTGGTGGACGGCGCGCAGGCCGTCCCGCACATGCAGGTGGACGTCCGCGACCTGGACGCCGACTTCTACTGCTTCTCCGGCCACAAGGTGTACGGGCCGCAGGGCGTCGGCGTGCTCTACGGCCGCCGGGACCTGCTCGCCGCGCTGCCGCCGTACCAGGTCGGCGGCGGCACCGTGAAGGGCGTGAGCGCGGACGAGCCCGTCCGGTACGTCCCGGTTCCGGCGCGACTGGAGGCGGGCACGCCGAACGTCGCGGGCGCGGTCGGCCTGGCCGCCGCCCTGCGGTACGTGGACAAGCTCGGCTGGGACGAGGTCCGCCGCCGCGACGAGCGGCTCGTCCGGCACGCGGTCGCGGCGCTGGGGGAGGTGCCCGGCGTCCGCGTGGTCGGCGCGCCGCAGGAGACGCCGAGCGGCATCGTCTCGATCGTCGTGGACGGGATCCACCCCTACGACGTCGGCGGCCACCTGGACCGGCACGGCGTGGCGGTGCGCAGCGGCGTGCACTGCGCCAGCACCTTCCTGGACGACCTGGGGCTGCTCGGCACCGTCCGGCTGTCGTTCGCGGTGTACAACACGGTCGCCGAGGTCGACCGGGTGGCCGAGCTGCTGCGGACGGTCCGCCCCGGCTCCTGGACCGCCGAGCACCCGACCGCGAGGTTCCTGTGACCCCGGCCGCCGCGAGCCCCCCGGACGTCCCGCACCCGAACGCGCCGGACCCGAACGCGCCGGACCCGTATGCGCCGCACCTCAACGGTCCGCCCCCGGACGTCCCGCCCGTGAGCGGCGCGCCCGGCCCGGACGGGATGCGGTTCGACACCAGGCTCGTGCGGCTGGGGCAGGAGCCCGAGCCCGGCACCGGTGACGTCGTCCCGCCGCTCCATCTCGCGGTGACCTACGAGCGGCGCGTCCAGGACCCGCCGCGCTACTTCTACGGACGCGGCGAGAACCCGACGCGCGAGGCCCTGGAGCGGTGCCTGGCGGGGCTGGAGGACGCGCGGTTCGCCGCGGCGTTCGCGTCCGGGCAGGCCGCGGGCATGGCGGCGCTGTCGCTGCTGCCGCGCGGGGCCCGGCTGGTGGCGTCCGACGACGTGTACGGCGGCACCCGCGCCCTGTTCGGCCTGCTGGAGCGGCAGGGCGTCCGGGTGGAGCACGCCGACCTCTCCGACCCGGCCGCCGTCGCCGCCGCGTTCGCCGAGCCCGCCGCGATGGCGTGGGTGGAGACGCCCAGCAACCCGACGCTGCGCATCGCGGACCTCGCGGACGTGGCCGGACGCGCGCACGAGGCGGGCGCCGTCGTGCTGGTGGACAACACGTTCGCCGGCCCCGCGCTCCAGCAGCCGCTGCGGTTCGGCGTGGACGTCACCCTCTACAGCACGACCAAGTCGATCGCGGGCCACTCCGACGCGCTGGGCGGTGCGCTGGTCTGCGACGACGAGCGGCTGCACCGCGCGTTCACCGCCTACCGGACGGCGGCGGGCGCGGTCCCGAGCCCGTTCGACTGCTTCCTGGTGCACCGGGGGCTGCGGACCCTGGCGCTGCGCACCGGCCGGCAGGTCGCCAACGCCGCCCGGCTCGTCGCCGTGCTGCGCGCGTCCCCGCACGTCGGGGCCGTGCACTACCCGGGCCTGCCGGACCACCCCGGCCACCGGGTCGCGGCCCGGCAGATGGCGGCCCCCGGCGCCGTGCTCGCCTTCGAGTACCTCGGCGACGCGGAGAAGCTGATGGACCGGCTCCGGCTGTTCACCTGCGCGGTCAGTCTCGGCGGCGTCCTGTCGCTGGTCGAGGCGCCGGCGCTGATGACGCACGCGGGCGTCCCCCCGGACGTCCGCCGGGCGCTCGGGATCACCGATCGGCTGGTCCGCGTCTCGGCGGGCATCGAGGACCCCGCCGACCTGGTGGAGGACCTGGCCGCCGCGCTGCGGCCGACCAAAGAGGGCGACGAGGACACGGAGGACGAGGCATGACGGTCACCTGGCTGGACGGCGCGACCGCCACCGAGCTGCGCCGCGGCGGACTGCCCCTGGACGCCCCGTGGTGGACGACCCGGGCGCTCACCACCGAGCCGCGCCGCGAGGCGCTGCGCGCGGTCCACGAGGCGCACCTCGCGGCGGGCGCCGACGTGGTGACGGCCGCGACGTTCCGCTGCAACCTGCGGGCGCTGCGCCGCATCGGGCTGGACGAGGCGGGGCTCGCCTGGATGGTGCACGCCGCCGTCGGTGTCGCCCGCGCCGCGCGCGGCACCGGGAACGCGCTGGTCGCGGCGTCGATGGCGCCCGTCGAGGACTGCTACCGGCCCGACCTGGTGCCCCCGGACGGCGAGCTGGCCGCCGAGCACCGCTGGCTCGCCACCGAGCTGATGCGGGTCGGCGTGGACCTGGTCCTCGTCGAGACCATGAACACCGCGCGGGAGGCGCGGATCGCGCTGGAGCAGGTGCAGGCGGCGGGCGGGCGGGCCTGGGTGTCGTTCGTGTGCGGGGCGGACGGGCGGCTGCTGTCGGGGGAGCGGCTGGCGGACGCGGCGGTCGCCGCCGAGCGGGACGGCGCCGCGGCCGTCCTGGTCAACTGCACGGCCCCGGCCGACGCCGAGAAGGCGCTCGCCGAACTCCGCGCCGCCTGCTCCGGGCCGATCGGCTGCTACCCGAACAACGAGGTCCGGGACGGCGCGCACCGCTGGACGCACGTGGACGAGGCGCTGCCGTCCGCGCTCGGTCCGGACGCCTTCGCCGACCTGCTCGCCGGATGGCACGCGGCCTACGCCCCCGACATCCTCGGCGGCTGCTGCGGCACCACGCCCGGTCACCTCGCGGCGGCGAGGGCCCGGCTGGAGGGGCCGTCCCGCGCCGGGGCCGCGGACGCGCGCCGGAACGGAGGGGACAGGTGAGCACCTCCCTCGACCCGCGCGCCGTCAAGGAGGCGCAGCGCGCCACCTGGGACGCGCTCAGCGGCGGCTGGGCCGACGCGCGGGAGGTCTTCGAACGCGGCGCCGCGGCCGTGAGCGGACGGCTCCTGGACCTCGGCGGCGTCCGGCCCGGGCAGAGCGTCCTGGACGTCGGGACGGGCCTCGGCGAGCCCGCGCTGAGCGCCGCCCGCCGCGTGGGCCGCACCGGACGCGTCGTCGCGACCGACATCTCCCCGCGGATGCTGCGGATCGCCCGGCGGCGCGCCGCCGCCCTCGGCCCGGCCGCGGCGGACGTCGAGTTCACCGAGGCGGACGTGGAGGCACAGGGGTTCGGATGCTGCGGATCGCCCGGCGGCGCGCCGCCGCCCTCGGCCCGGCCGCGGCGGACGTCGAGTTCACCGAGGCGGACGTGGAGGCACAGGGGTTCGCGCCCGGCTCGTTCGACGTGGTGCTGAGCCGGTGGGGCCTGATGTTCGCCGTGGACCACGTCGCGGCGTTCGCCGGGCTCCGCCGCGTCCTGCGGCCGGGCGGCGCGCTCGCCGCCGCCGTGTGGGGACCCGCGCCGGACGCCCCGGTCATGGCGCTCGGCTTCGCCGCCCTGTCCGGCGTGCTGGACCTGCCGCCCGTCGCGCCGGGCACGCCGGGCCCGTTCAGCATGTCCGACCCCGCCGTCCTGGCGAGCGAGCTGCGCGCCGCCGGGTTCTCGGACGTGTCGGTCGAGGGGACGCGGGTGCCGTTCACGTTCCACTCCGCGAGCGAGTACGTGCGGTTCACGCGCGCGGTGGCGCCTCCATTGCTGTTCGACCGGATCCGGGAACGCTTCGGCTCGCCTGACGCGCGCGAGGCGTGGGGGGCGGTGGAGGTTGCCGTCGGCCGCTTCCGGACGGGCGCCGGGGACGTCCGCATCCCGTCCGCGGTCCTCTACGTCCGGGCGGCGAACCCGGCGATCCCGGCGAACTCGGGAAACGCGGCGAACCCGGAGGAGCCCGCGAACCCGGGGGACGTCCGGTGAGCGCGGGACGGTCGCCGCGTCCGGAAGCCGCGGGCGCGGTGACCGGGGTCGTGCTCGCGGGCGGGCGCGGCACCAGGCTCGCGCCCCTGACCGACCGCACCAGCAAGCAGCTCCTGTCCGTGGGAGGCAGGCCGCTCATCACGCGGGTCGTGGACCAGCTCGTCCGGGCGGGCGTGCTGGACGTGCTGGTGGTCATCGACGACCGGCACGCCGGGGAGTTCCTGCGGGTCCTGCGGGACGGCCGCGACCTCGGCCTGCGCAGCCTCGGGTACGTGTGGCAGCCGCCGTCCGGGGCCGGCATGGCGGCGGCGCTCGGCCGCGCCGAGCACCTGCTGCGCACCGACCGGTTCCTGGTCGCCTGCGGCGACGTGCTCATCGACGCGCCGCTCGGGCCCGCCGTGCGCGCGTTCGCCGCCCAGCCGGACGGCGCGCTCGTCGTGGCGACCCGCACCCCCGACACCGCCGGGTACACGCCGCTCAGCGTGGCGGACGGCCTCGTCACCGCGCTCGGCGACAAGGACCCGGACCGGCACGCCCCGGGCTGGATGGACCTCGGCTGCTACCTGTACCACCGCGACGCGTTCGACGTCGCCCGCACGCTGCGGCCGTCGCCGCGCGGCGAGGTCGAGATCTGGGACCTCAACCGCCACTACGCCCGCGCCGGGACGCTCCGCTACGTCGAAGTGAAGGGCTGGTGGTGCGACGTCGGGACGAGCCCCGAGGTGTACCGGCGCGCGGACGAGCGCTACCGGGTCAGCTCCGGATGACCGGGTGCGTCCGCCGCCGTGTGCGGGCGCCCCTTGTCTTTCCGCGCGAGAGAACTATATTTTTTTAAAGTTGCCGTGCCCGAGGGGCAGAGGAGATCCCGTGCACGTGTTCCCCGCGCCGCACCGGCGCCGAGTGTCATTCCTGGCGGTGGCCGCCGCAGCGCTGCTGGCCGCCGCCCTCGTCCTCGCGTCGTGCGGCTCGGAGAGGCCGGGCGTGCGCGTCGTCAGATCGGCGGTCAAGGGCTCGGACGGCAGGACCTACTGGGTGGAGAACCACCTCGTCCGCGACCGGGGCGACGCGCACCGCCGCGAATGGGTGCTCGCCTGGGCCGGGGCCGAGGGGAGCCCCGCCGCGAAGTCCGCGCCCGGCGGGCACTCGCACGGCCCGTCCGGCACCACGACAGGCACCGCGACAGGCACCGCGACCGGCGCCGTCCCGCCCGACTTCCTGGCCGTCATCGACGCCACCAAGGGCTCGTCCACCTACGGCAAGGTGGTGAACACCGCCACCATCGGCCCGCTCACCCAGGGCGAGCCCCACCACATGCAGTACATCTGGCACAAGGGCCAGCGCGTCTACGCCGGCACCATGTTCGCCGACACCGACTACGTCTTCGACGTCAGCAGGCTCCCCGAGGTGCGGCTCACCGGCGTCGCGCTCGGCAGGGACACGCCCTGCGGGTCGGTGCCCGACGCGTTCTGGACGACCCGGGACGGCTATGCCTACGGCTCCTACCTCGGCGGCCCCGACGTCGCCGGACCCTGCACCTACTCCGACGGCCAGGTCCGGACCGGGAACGGCTTCGGCGGGACGCCCGGCGAACTCGTCCGGCTCGCCCCCGACGGCAGGGTGACCAGCGAGACCGCCGCCGCGACCAAGCAGAGCGAGGACCGGGCGAAGTGCCACAGCGTCCCGCAGCTGCCCGTGGCGTCCTGCGCCAACCCGCACGGCCTCCAGGTCCGCGAGGACCTGAACCGGCTCGTGCTGAGCGACTTCGCCGAGGCCCGCAACTACCTCGACCCCGACACCAAGCTCACCGACCCCACCCTGCTGCGCAACTCCGTCCGGGTCTTCGACATCGGCAACCGGGACCGCCCGAAGCTGCTGTCGGTGTCGTACCTGCCGACCGGCCCGCGCAAGGACCAGTTCGCGGCCTTCGACGAGGACCGCATGGTCATGGAGAACGCGCTGACCAGCCTGCCGTCCCACCGCGGGCTGTTCGCCTCGACCATGGCGGGCGGCGTCGTCTACTTCACCCCGGACGTGATGTCGCCGCACCCGGTCTGGCAGGAGGTCTTCGACAGCAGCGCGGCCTACAAGCGGCTCGGCCTCAATCCGCCGTTGACCGGCTCCAACGCGGGCAGCAGCTGGTTGGCGCTCACCCCCGACGACAAGTACCTGTTCCAGACCGTCATGGGCTCCGACCCGCGGCACACCCTGGCGCAGAACAGCGGGATGCTGTTCGTCCTGGACGTTCAGAAGCTGCTGGCGTCCGGCCCGCACCCCCGGTGCCGCATCGACACCCAGGCCGAGATCACCGGCGGCGGCGCCGACCCCGACTGCCCGGCGCTGGTCGGCACCGAGCAGATCAAGGGCGGCATCGGTGGCCCGCAGGGCCGCGTCGGCATCGGCCCGCACTGGGGCGCGATGGACCACTTCCAGCGCGGCCCGGACGGCTACTACCACGAGACCACGCAGGTCAAGCGGGTCGTGACCGCCGACTACTTCATCGCCAAGGCCGGCATCGACGGCGACCACAAGATCTGCATGACCGACTTCGACCCGCGCACCGGGCTCACCCTCGACCGCTCCTTCAAGGACGAGAACACCGGCCAACCCTGCGTCGCGTTCGACCGGAGATCGTGGCCGCACGGCGCCCTGGGCAACGCCCGTCCGCACGGCGTGCTCTTCGCCGTCTCCGACACCGACGTCCGGTGACCCGGCCGGCGTCCGCGGACCCGGTGGACCGGCGGGCGGCGCGGCCCGGACCGCCATGACCGCGACCGGTGCCCCGGACCGCCTCGCCGGGCTGCTGCTCGACGAGGCGGTCCGGGCGCAGCAGCGGGCCGAGTGGACGCTGGCGGCCCCCGGCTGGG
>NZ_QURH01000264.1 GCF_003428695.1 Actinomadura logoneensis | reverse complement strand
GGCCTCGCCGCCCGGCGCGGTGCCCGCCGCCGTCATGAGACCAGTCCCGCCGCCGGACGGTCCGCCGGCCGGTCCGCCGGGACGGCCGCGGGCGCGAAGAACCGCTCGGCGTTGCCGCCGAGGATGGCGGCGCGGTCGGCGTCGGTCAGGTCCGGGCAGGCCCGGACGGTCGCGCCGGGCTCCTGCTCGCCCAGCGGGAACGGGTAGTCGGTGCCGAGCATGACGCGCTCGACGCCCATGACGTCCACGAGCAGGCGCAGCGCGCGGGGGTCGAACACGGCCGAGTCCACGTGGAACCGGTCGGTGTACTCCGACGGCGGGCGCGGGGAGTCGGCGCGGACGATGTCGCGGTTGCGCCAGGCGTTGTCGGCGCGGCCGAGCAGGAACGCGAAGCTGCCGCCGCCGTGGCAGAAGCACATCCGCAGCGTCCGCGGCAGCCGCTCGAACGTGCCGCCGAGCATCATCCCGAGGATGCTGAGCTGCGTCTCGGCGGGCATCCCGACCAGCCAGGGCAGCATGTGCCCGCGCATCCGGTCGGTCGCCATCATGTCCCACGGGTGGACGAGCACGGGCAGCCCGAGCGCGGCGCAGTGCGCCAGGAACTCGGCGATCGCGCCGTCGTCCAGGTTCCGCTCGCCCACGTGGTTGCCGATGTGCACGCCCCGGTGCCCGGCGGCGGCGGCGCGGGTCGCGACCTCGCAGGCCGTCGCGGTGTGCTGCAGCGGCACCTGGCACAGCGGCAGCAGCCGGGCCGGGTCGGCGGCGCAGTAGCCCATGATGCGGTCGTTGACCAGGTCGCACCAGTCGGCGGCGCGGGCCGGGTCGGCCTCGTACCCGAACATCAGCGGCGTGGACGAGACCGCCTGGACGTCCACCCCGGCGGCGTCCATGTCGGCCAGCCGGCGGGCGGGCTCCCACAGCCCCTCCTCGACCGGCCGGTACTCGGCGGCGCCGCTCATCATCATTCCGGTGCCGTCGCCGTGGTCGCGCAACCAGGGCTCGTCCGCGTCGCTCAGGAGCCTCCCCTCCGCACGGGTGATGCGGGGGAAGACGTGCGCGTGGACATCGAAGACGCTCACGGGGACCTCCGTTTTCCGGGCGTGCTCGCGTCTCCCCCCGGCGGACGCGCCGCCGGGGAGGGACGTTGTCGTCGGGTCAGGCGCGCGGCGCGGTCTTCGGGACCATCGCCTCGGGCCACTGCTTCCCCGGGTGCGTGGCACCGCAGTTCGGGCACCGGCGGTCGCCGTCGTAGAAGGACTGGAACACCGGCGGCAGGTCGTCCACGATCGACCGGACCTGCAGTTCGGCGCGGTGCACCAGGTGGTGGCACTCGGTGCAGTACCACTCGAAGGACTCCAGCTCGCCCTCCGGGCGGGGGATCTCCACGACCAGCCCGACCGAGCCGGGCTCGGGCCGCTGCGGCGAGTGCCGGACGTGCGGGGGCAGCAGGAACACGTCGCCCTCGTTGATCTGCACGTCCACCGGGGGCTTGCCCTCCTCCTCCATCACGCGCAGCACCATGTTGCCCTTGAGCTGGTAGAAGAACTCCTCGCGCGGGTCGTCGTGGAAGTCGGTGCGCTGGTTCGGGCCGCCGACGACCATGACGATGAGCCCGGCGTCCTCGAACACCTGCTTGTTGCCGACCGGCGGCTTGAGCAGGTGCTCGTGCTCGTCGATCCACGCCTGGAAGTTGAACGGCCGTCCGTGCACCAGTTTCGGAAGCGTCATGTCCCGGTCTCCTTCTGGGGGATGTGCGCGACGCACGAGATCTCGATCAGCAGGTGCGGGTGCGGGAGCTGGTGCACCGCGACGGTGGTGCGGGCGGGCCCGGTCTCGTCGAAGTACTCGCCGTAGACCTCGTTGTAGCCGCCGAAGTCGTTCATGCTCACCAGGTAGGTGGTCACGTTGACGACGTCGGACAGCCCGCCCCCGGCGGCCTCCAGCAGGTCGCGGATGTTCTCGATCACCGCGCGGGTCTGCGCGCGGATGTCGAGGTCGGTGACGCCCATCGGGTCGGCGCTCGCCCCGGCGAACGTGCCGTCCGGGCGCCGCGAGCTGGTCCCCGACACGAACACCAGGTCGCCCGCGCGGCGCAGGTGCGGGAACCGCCCGCGCGGCTTGGCCTTGCCCTCGACGAGGATCGCGCCGTTGCCCGGGCCGCTCCGCTCGGCGCCGTTCGCCGACTCGGTCCGCTCGGCGTCGCTCACCTGGTGGTCACCTCCACCGAGCCGAGGCCCGCGCCGGTGACGCGGACGTGGGCGTCCTTGGGCAGCGGGACGGCGGCGGTCGCGGCTCCGGCGAGCACGATGTCGCCCGCCCGCAGCACGATCCCGGCGTCGGTCGCCAGCCGCGCGGCGGCCCGCAGCGCCCGCATCGGGTCGCCGAGGATGGCCGCGGACGAGCCGGTCTGGACGACCCGTCCGTCGATCTCCAGGATCATGCCGACGTTCGCGAGGCCGGCGACGTCCCGGGGGTCGCGCCAGGCGCCGACGCCGAACCCGGACGCCGAGGCGTTGTCGGCGATCACGTCGGCGAGCGTGAACTTGAACCCGTCGTAGCGGGAGTCGAGGATCTCGTAGCCGACGGCGACCCCGGCGACGGCCGTGTCCACGTCGGCGGCGCGGGTCACGTCCCGGCCGACCAGGAAGACGATCTCCGGCTCGACGCGCGGGTGGATGAGCCCGGACACCTCGGCGGTGGACTCGATCAGCATCCGGTCGGTCAGCTGGCCCCAGATGACGTCGTCCACGCCCATCTGGACCATCTTCGCGCGGCTGGTGAAGCCCATCTTCACGCCCGCGAACCGCTCGCCGCTCCGGCGCCGCAGCTCGATGCCCGCGCGCTGCACGTCGTAGGCGGCGGACACGTCCAGCCGGGGCTCCGACGCGCTGAGCATCCCGATCGGGCGGCCGTCGCGGCGCGCCTCGTCCAGGCGGGCGGCCAGTCCCCTCACGTCGGTCACGACGCGTCCTCCTTCGCGGACTCCTTCTGGAAGGCGACGCGGACGTCGCCGAGGCCGTCGATGCGGGCCTCCAGCACGTCGCCGGGCGCGACCGCGGCCATCGGACCGAGCGCGCCGGTGAGCACGGTGTCCCCGGCGCGCAGCGGGCGGCCGACCCGGACGAGGGTGTCGGCGAGCCACAGCGCCGCGTTCAGCGGGTGCCCGAGGCAGGCCGCCCCGGTGCCGGTGGACAGCTGCTCGCCGCGCCGCTCCAGCACCATGCCGCACATCCGCAGGTCCACGTCGGTGAGCCGGACGGGCCGGCTGCCGAGCGCGTACATGCCGCAGGAGGCGTTGTCGGCGACGGTGTCGGCGAGCGTGATGTCCCAGTCGCGGATCCGGCTGCCGACGACCTCGATCGCGGGCAGCGCGAACGCGGTCGCGCGGATGACGTCGGCGACGGTGTGCCGCTCGTGCGTCAGGTCGTGCTCCAGGACGAGCGCGACCTCGGCCTCGGCCCTGGCCTGCATGACCGCGCCCGCCGGGATCTCCGCGCCGTCCGGGACGGCCATGTCGGCGAACAGCATCCCGAAGTCGGGGGTGTCCACGCCGAGCTGGCGCTGCACGGCGGGCGAGGTCAGGCCGATCTTGCGGCCGACCAGGCGGCGGCCTCCGACGAGCCAGGCGGTGGTCAGCCGCTCCTGCACGGCGTAGGCGTCGTCGGGGGTGGCGACCAGGTCGCGGACGGGGTCGCAGGGCGTCCCGCTCGCGTACGCCGCCAGGATGCGGTCGGCCGCCTGCTCGACGGCGGTTGTCGCGGTCTCGGTCACGGTCTCGCTCTCAGATCTGGATGCAGACGTTCACGGGCTCGGAGAAGAAGTCCAGGGAGTACTCGCCGCCCTCGCGGCCGATCCCCGACGCCTTCACCCCGCCGAACGGGGTGCGCAGGTCGCGCAGGTTCCAGCAGTTGACCCACACGATGCCCGACTCGATCCGGGGCGCGACACGGTGGGCCCGGGAGAGGTCGCGGGTCCAGACGGTCGCGGCGAGCCCGTACTCGCTGTCGTTGGCGAGCCGGACCGCCTCCTCCTCGGTGTCGAACGGCGCGACGTGGCAGACCGGCCCGAAGATCTCCTCGCGGACGGTCCGGGCCTGCTCGGGCAGCCCGGTCAGCACGGTCGGCTCGACGTGGAAGCCGTTGTCGCGGTCGTCCCCGAACACCGGGACGCCGCCGCCCGCGACGACCGTCGCGCCCTCCTCGACCGCGAGCCGGTAGTACGACAGCACCTTGTCGCGGTGCGCGGCGGAGATCATCGGCCCGTAGCCGTCGAGCTTGCGGGCGCGCTCGCCGAGCCGCTCGACGAACTCGTCGAAGACCGGCCGCTCGACGTAGACGCGCTCGGTGCACAGGCAGATCTGCCCGGAGTGGGTGAAGGACGACCGGACGGTGCCGTCCACGGCGGCCTCGAGGTCGGCGTCGGCGAACACCAGCGCCGGGTTCTTGCCGCCGAGCTCGAAGGAGACGGGGGTGACGTGGTCGGCGGCGTTGCGCATGATCGCCGCGCCGGTGGCGGACTCGCCGGTGAAGGCGATCGCGTCCACGCCAGGGTGGCCGGTGAGGAAGGCCCCGGCGGCGTCGGCGCCGTGCCCGTGCACGAGGTTGAACGCCCCGGCGGGCAGGCCGGCCTCGTGGATCACCTCGGCGAGCAGCGTGGCGGTCGTGGGGGTCTCCTCCGACGGCTTGGCGACCACCGCGTTCCCGGCCGCCAGGGCCGGGGCGACCTTCCAGGTCAGCAGGAGCAGCGGCAGGTTCCAGGGGGAGATGATCGCGACCACGCCGAGCGGGCGCCGGACGGTGTAGTTGAGGGCCTGGCCGGCTCCGCCGCTCCAGCCGGGGACGCGGGTGCTGTAGGCGCGCTCCGGGCGCCCGTACAGCAGGTCGGCGTAGGCGCGGAAGTTACCTGCCGCGCGCGGGATGTCCACCGTCGCGGCCAGCTCGCGGGGCTTGCCGGTGTCGCGGACCTCGGCGTCGACGAACTCCTCGAAGCGGGCGTCGATGCCGTCGGCGATCCGGCGCAGCGCGGCGGACCGCTCCTCGGGGGACGCCGCGCCCCACTCCCCCGACAGCGCGGCGCGGGCGGACCGGACGGCCTCGTCCACGAGGGCCCGCGGCGCCTCCGGAGCGGTGCCGACCTCGCCGCCCGTGACCGGGTCGACCAGCGCGAAGGGCGCGCCGTCCGTCCGGAACCCGCCGCCGACGTAGTGCCGCACCCGCATACCGTTCGCCTCCGCCGTCGTCCGTCCCGGCCGTCCCCGGAGGGGACGGCGTCCGTGGAATGATCCTCTCTCCACCCGCTATGCGAGTCCAATACCGAACAGCACGCTTGCTATAGCGAGAACGTTATTGGTAGAACGTCGCCATGCGCGCCATCGACCTGCTGAACGGGCGGCTCAAGCTCCGCCACCTCGTCCTGGTGGCGGCGATCGCCGACCACGGCAGCGTGCTGCGCGCCGCCGAGCACCTGCACCTGGCCCAGCCCGCCGTCACCCGCAGCCTGCGCGAGGTCGAGCACATCCTCGGCGTGGAGCTGTTCACCCGCGGGCCGCGCGGGATGACGCCGACGCTCTTCGGCGAGGCGTTCGTGGAGCACGCCCGCGCCGTCCTGGCCGAGCTGCGCCGCGCCGGGGAGCGGATCACCGGGCTGGCGGACGGCCAGGTCGGCACGGTCACCATCGGCACCCTGCTCGCCGGGTCGAACGTGCTGCTGCCGCGCGCGATCGCGGCGCTGAAGCGGGAGCGGCCGGGGATCACCGTGATCGTGCAGGAGGCGACCTTCGACGCCCAGGTGCCGCGGCTGCTGGACGGCGAGATCGACATGGTCCTCGGACGGCTCAACCCGATCGACGACCAGCGGGGGCTGCGCCAGATCGTGCTGTACGGGGAGCCGGTGCGGCTGGTCGCGCGGGCCGGGCACCCCGCCCGCGACCGGGCCGGCCTGACCCTCGCCGACCTGCTCGACTACCCGTGGGTGCTGCCGCTGCAGCAGACCGCGCTGCGCAGCGAGCTGGAGCGGATGTTCCGGGACCGGGGGCTGCCGCTGCCCTCCGACCTGGTCGAGTGCACCTCGGTGCTGACCGTCCGGACGCTGGTCCGCGACACCGACATGATCGCGGCGCTGCCGGACCTGGTGGCCCGCACCGACGCCGAGGTCGCGCCGCTGCCGCTGCCGCTGGACCCGGTGCGCCGCCAGGTCGGGGTGACGATCCCGGACCGGCGCCCGCTCACTCCGTCGGCGCGGCTGATGCTCGACCACCTGCGGACGCAGGCGGCCGAGATCACCGGCTCCTGATCAGGTCAGGTCCTCGCGGAGGGTGGCGAACAGGCCGAGCAGGGCCCGGCTGACCTGGGTGTCCGGGTCCTGCAGGTCGAGGATGACGTCGAAGTGGTCGCGGCCCGGCACCACCAGCAGCTCGCCGTCGCCCCAGTGCGGCTGGAAGCGCCGCGACTGCTCGACGAACCCCTCGCCGTCGTCCTCGCCGACCGCGAACACCGCCGGGAAGCGCCGCTCCATGGGCTGGAACGCCGGGCTGAGCCGGACGGCCGACTCCTGGTCCAGCCGCGCGGTCTCGTTCACGTAGAGGCGCGGGATCGGGCGCAGGTCGAACAGGCCGCTGAACGGCATGGCCGCCCTGACGACGTCGGCGGGCAGGCCCAGCTCCTCCTGCCAGCCCTCGACCATGGTCATCCCGGTGAGGTGGCCGCCCGCCGAGCTGCCGCCGACGACGATCCGCTGCGGGTCCAGTCCGTGCTCGAGCCCGTGGTGCCACACCCAGGCGACCGCCGCCCGCACCTGCCGGACGATCTCCTCGACCGTCGCCTTCGGCGTGAGCGTGTAGTCGGGGACGACGGTCGCGATGCCCTGGCCGTGCAGCATCCGGGCCATGAAGGCGGTGTCCTCCTTGGCCCCCGCCATCCAGTAGCCGCCGTGCAGGAAGACGAAGACCGGGCGGATCTCGCCGTCCTCGGTGCCCCACACGTCCAGCCGCTCGCCGCCGCGCTCGTCGTAGGGGATGTCGCGGGTGCCGGGCAGGCCGTCCACGGCCGCGTCGGAGTCGGCCCGGTAGCGCTTCATCAGCGCCGCGAAGCGCTCCGGGCCCGCCTTGCGGCGCACGTTGTAGGCGAGGTCGAGCTGCTCGTCGCTGAGGCCCTCGGTGGGATCGTCACGCAGGTCCATGCCGCGCAGCCTATGCCGGAGGCCGCCTCCGCCGGCGCGCGCGGCCCCCGTCCAGCCTCCGCCCAGCTCGTGCCCGGCCGCCTCGGCAGCGCTCACGCGCCGGGGTCGCGGCCGAAGCGCGGAGGCCGGGCTCAGGCGTTGAGGGCCGGGGCTCAGGCGTTGAGGTAGGCCAGGACGGCCAGCACGCGCCGGTGGCCGCTGTCGGAGGGCGGCAGCCCGAGCTTGGCGAAGATCGCGCCGATGTGCTTGCCGACCGACCGCTCGGTGATCACCAGCGTCGTCGCGATCGTGGTGTTGTCCAGGCCCTGCGCCATCAGGCCGAGCACCTCGCGCTCGCGCGGGGTGAGGGAGCTCAGCGGGTCGCGCCGGACCGACATGAGCTGCGCGACGACCTCGGGGTCCAGGGCCGTGCCGCCGAGCTGCGCGACGACCTCGGGGTCCAGGGCCGTGCCGCCGGAGACCACGCGGTCCAGGGCGTCGAGGAACTCGTCCACCCGGCCGATGCGGTCCTTCAGCAGGTAGCCGACCGCGCCCGCGCCGTCCGACAGCAGCTCGCCCGCGTAGGTCTCCTCCACGTACTGCGAGAGCACCAGGACGGGCAGGCCGGGGATCGCCCTGCGGGCCTCGATCGCCGCGCGCAGCCCCTCGTCGCGGAAGCCCGGCGGCAGCCGGACGTCCAGGACGGCCGCGTCCGGACGGTGCTCCAGCAGCGCGGGGACCACCTCCGGCCCGGCGCCGACCGAGGCCACGACCTCGTGCCCGCCGGACTCCAGGAGCATGGTCACCCCCTCCCGGAGCAGCACGTTGTCCTCGGCGATCACGATCCGCACGGCAGGTCCACCTCCAGGGTCGTGCCCCGGCCGTCAGGGCTGTCGATACGGGTCTCGCCGTCCAGCGCGGCGACGCGGCGGCGGATCCCGGCCAGGCCGCTGCCCCTCATCTCGTCCGCGCCGCCCTTGCCGTCGTCGGCGACCCGGACCCGCAGCACCGGCCCGTCCCGGTGGACGGCGACCTCGGCCGTCGACGCGCCCGCGTGCTTGGCGACGTTGGTCAGGGCCTCGGCGACGACGAAGTAGGCGGCGGCCTCCACGGCGGCGGGCGCGCGCAGGCCGTCGGCCTGCACGTCCAGGCGCACCGGGATCGGCTGCGCCCCGGCGAGGGCGCGCACCGCCCCGGCGAGCCCGCGGTCGGACAGGATCGGCGGGTAGATGCCCCGGATCACCGTCCGGAGCTGCGTCAGCGCCTCCTCGACGCCGTCCCGCGCGGCCAGGAACAGCTCGCGGGAGGCGTCCGGGTCGGTCGCGAAGCGGCGGTCGGCCAGCCCGAGCCGCAGCGCGACCGCGACGAGCTGGGCCTGGGTGCCGTCGTGCAGGTCGCGCTCGATCCGGCGCAGCTCGGCGCCGTGCGCCTCCAGCGCCTCGGCGCGGGTCTCGGTCAGCCGCTCGACCCGCTCCCGCAGGTCCTCGCGCCGCCGCGGCGGCGACAGCAGCAGCTCGGCGAGCCGGGCCTGCCCCCGTGCCATCAACGGAAGCACCCACAGCGCGATGGCCACGTACATCGCCGCCTGGGCGAACGGCAGGGTGAGCGCCTGCGGCCAGGTGTGCAGCGGGACGAGCGCCGACACCGAGCCGTCCGGTGCCGCCCACCACCACGCCGGCATGGAGAGGGAGAACAGCACCGAGGGCCAGATCAGCGCGCCGAACAGGCCCGCCACCAGGCCGAGGACGCCGTGCAGGAGCAGCCAGGCCAGCACCCGCCACAGCACCGGGGAGCGCATCAGGCGCACCCCGTCCTCCAGCGCCGAGCCCGTCGGGGCCGGGGGCTCGGGCGTGGCGATCTCCCGGCCCAGCAGGCGGGACGCGCGGCGGCGCTCGAACCCGGCCAGCCACATCACCGGGCGCATCAGCATCGGCAGCCACGGCAGCGCGACGAAGACCGCGCCGAAAAGCAGGGTCAACGGCACCAGGTAGAGGCCCATGAGTCCGGGCACGGCGCTGACGAGACCGACCGTCAGATAGACGACGGCCTGCCACGACCTGCTCAGCACCCCTCTCACACCGATCACGGTATGGCACCCGGACCGTCACCTGGACCGGGTGTGCCCCCGAACCGATGGTGTAGCCGGCTACACCATCGGTTCGGGGGCGCGCCCCGATGCCGGGTGATCTCCGCGTCCGTAGCGTCGGTGACGTGAACAGCGCGATGAGCAGGACGCCCGCCTTGCCGGCGGTGCGCCTCGACACGGTGACCAGGTCCTACGGGCGGACGAAGGCGCTCGACGCAGTCTCGTGGGCGTTCCCGCGCGGCGGGTTCACCGCCGTGATGGGGCCGTCGGGCTCGGGCAAGAGCACCTTCCTGCACTGCGCGTCCGGGCTGGACCGGCCGACCGCCGGCACGGTGTGGATCGGCGACGCCGAGCTCGGGCGGCTGCGGGAGTCCGCGCTGACCCGGCTGCGGCGCGAGCGGGTCGGGTTCGTCTTCCAGTCCTTCAACCTCATCCCGTCCATGGACGTGGAGGAGAACGTCGCGCTGCCGCTGCGGCTCGGCGGCCGGGCGGTGGACCGGGACCGGATCGCGTCGGTGCTGGCCCGGGTGGGGCTGGCCGACCGGATGCGGCACCGGCCGAGCGAGCTGTCGGGCGGCCAGCAGCAGCGCGTGGCCCTGGCCCGCGCCCTGGTGACCGACCCCGAGGTCGTGTTCGCCGACGAGCCGACCGGCGCGCTCGACCCGCGCACGGCCCGCGAGGTGCTGCGGCTGATGCGCGAGGCGGTGGACCGGTCCGGCCAGACGGTCGTGCTGGTCACCCACGACCCGGTCGCCGCGTCCTGGGCCGACTCGGTGCTGTTCCTGGACGGCGGCCGGATCGTCGAGGAGCTCGTCTCCCCGACCGTCGCGTCCGTGCTGGCCCGCTGGGACGGGGTGGCGGCGTGAGGCCCCGCCGTTCGGACCTCCAGGGCGCGTCCCTGGGGGTCTTCGTGACCCTGCTGCTCGCGACCGTGCTGGTCGGCGCGTTCGGGGTGCTGCTGGAGTCCGCGCTGCGCGCGCACGCCCCGACCGAGCGGTACGGCGCCGCCCGCGCGGTCGTCACGGCCCCCGGTCGCGTGGGGATCAAGGCCAAGGAGGTCGGGTCCGAGCCGCGGATGAAGTACCGGCCGCGGACCGAACCGCCGCACATCCCCGTCTCGGCCGCCGACCGGCTCCGGCAGGTGCCGGGGGTCCGCGCGGTCGTCGCGGACGTGGCTTTCCCGCTGGTCACGGCCGGTGGCGTCACGCTGTCGGGACACGGCTGGGACTCGGCCGCACTGGGGCCGGTGGCGCTCGCACGGGGACGTGCCCCGCAGGCGCCCGACGAGGTCGTGCTGCCCGCGAGCGCCGGGACGGCGGTCGGCGGGACGGTCCGGCTCCAGGCGGACGGGCCGCCGACCCCCTACCGGGTCACCGGCCTCGTCGGCTCCGGCTCCGGCGCCTACTTCGCCGCGGGCACCGCCGCCGCGCTGAGCGGGCACCCGGGGCAGGCGGTCGCGCTGGGCGTCCTCGCCGACCCCGGCACGAAGACCGCCGACCTGCGCGCCGCCGCGCCCGGTCTGGAGGTGCTGACCGGCTCGGCGCGCGGCGACGCCGAGGACCCGTCGGTCGCGGCCGTCCGGCCCGAGATGATCGAACTGTCGTCCAGCGTCGGCGGCACGTCCCTGATGGCCGCGCTGATCGTCGTCGGCGGCCTGCTGGGACTCCAGGTGCGGCGGCGGGCGCGCGAGTACGCGCTGCTGCGCGCGGTCGGCGCCACGCCCGGCCAGGTGCGCGGACGCGTCATCGCGGACGCGCTGCGGGTCGCGCTGCCCG
>NZ_QURH01000266.1 GCF_003428695.1 Actinomadura logoneensis | reverse complement strand
GGAGGGCCGCCGCGCTGCGCGGCGCCCTGGACCTGTGGCGCGGCCCGGCCCTGGCCGACGTCGCCGACGCCGAGTTCGCGCGCGCCCGGGCCGCCCGCCTCGAAGAGCTGCGCCTCACCGCGTCCGAGGACCGCATGGCCTCCGAGCTCGAACTGGGGGAGTCGGGCTCCCTGCTCCCCGAACTCGAGGCCCTGGCCACCGCGCATCCCCTACGGGAACGCGTCCGGGGCCTGCTCATGCGCGCGTTGTACGCGGCGGGCCGTCCGGCCGACGCCCTGCGCGTGTACGAGGAGACCCGCGAGCACCTGGCCGAGCACCTGGGCGTGGATCCCGCGCCGGAACTGAGCGCCCTGCACCTGTCCATCCTGCGCCGGGACGTCGTCGACCCGACGCCGTCCCGTCAGACCCCGCCGCTCCCGGCCGAGCCCGCCCGCCCGGCGACCGACACGACGCCGGCCGGGAAAGCGGTGGCCGGCGCGGCGACGGACGGCGGAGCCAAAGCCAGGACGAACCTGTCGGCCGCCCTCACCAGCTTCGTCGGACGCGACGAGGAGGTCCGGCAGCTCGCCAAGCTGCTCGACGAGTCGCGGCTGGTCACCCTCATCGGCCCCGGCGGCGCGGGCAAGACCCGGCTGGCCTCCGAGGCCGCCGCGCCGCTGGTGGACCGCCTGCCCGACGGCGTGTGGTTCGTCCCGCTCGCGCCGATGGCCGCGCCCGGCGGCGCCGACGCGGTCGCCCAGGCCGTCCTCGTCACCCTCGACGCCCCCGACCTGATGCGCCAGGCGGAGGCCCGCACCGCCCCGCGCCCGCTGGACCGCCTCACCGACCTGCTCGCCACCCGCCGGATCCTCCTCGTCCTCGACAACTGCGAGCACGTCCTGGACGCGGTGGCGGCCGTCGCCGACCGCGTGCTCGCGGCGGCGCCGCACGCCCGGGTCCTCGCCACCAGCCGGGAACCGCTCGGCATCACCGGCGAGAACCTGTTCCCCGTGCCGTCCCTCGCCCTCCCGCCGTCCGGCGCCGACCCCGCGACCGCCCTCGGGCACGCCGCGACCCGGCTGCTCGCCGACCGCGCCGCCGCCGTCCGCCCGGGCTTCGCCGTGGACGACGCGAACGTCGCCGACCTGGTCGAGATCTGCCGCGCCCTGGACGGCATCCCGCTCGCGATCGAGCTCGCCGCCGCCCGGCTGCGCGCGCTCACCCCCGCGCAGGTCGCGGCGCGCCTCGGCGACCGGTTCCGGCTGCTCACCGGCGGCAGCCGCAGCGCGCTGCCCCGGCACCGCACGCTGCGCGCGGTCGTGGACTGGAGCTGGGACCTGCTGGACGACGCCGAGCGCACCGTCCTCGCCCGCATGTCGGTGTTCGCGAGCGGCGCCACCCCGGAGGCCGCCGAGCGCGTCTGCGGACGGGACCTCGCCGCCGACGTCATCGACGTCGTCGCGTCTCTGGTGGACAAGTCCCTGGTCATGGCCGACGGCGACGCCGAGCCGCGGTACCGGCTGCTGGAGACCGTCCGGGTGTACGCGCGCGAGCGGCTGGACGAGACCGGCGAGACCGCCGCCGTCCGCGCCGAGCACGCCGCCCACTACCTGGAGCTCGCCGAGACCGCCGAACCGCATCTGCGGCGCGGCGACCAGCTCCTCTGGATCGAACGGCTCACCGCCGAACGCGACAACTTCAACGCCGCCTTCCAGACCGTCCTGGACACCGGCGACGTCCGGACCGGGCTGCGCCTGGTCGCCGCGCTGGTCTGGTTCTGGCTGATGCGCGACCTGGAGCGCGAGGCGTCCCTGTGGGCCATCGCCCTCCACGAGGCGGCGGGAGACGAGCCCCCGCCCGGACTCGGCGAGGAGTACGCGCTCTGCGCGTTCGTCGCCACGGTCGTCGCGAAGGCGGACCGCGACGGCCCCGCGCCCGAACTGCTCGGCGACACGATCATCGAGCTGCTGCGCTTCCTGCCCGAGCGGCCGAGGCATCCCATGGCGGTGCTCGCCCGGCCGATCGCGCGGCTGCTCGCCGGTGACCTGTCCGAGGCCGCGGACGGCTTCCGGGAGCTCAGGGGCCATCCCGATCCGTGGATCGAGTGGATCGCCGAGACCATGCTGACCTTCAACGCCCTGAACGACGGCGACCTGGAGACCGCCCACGAGCTCGCCCACCGCTCCTACACCGGGTTCCGCTCCCTCGGCGACCGGTTCGGGATGGGCGTGACCCTGCTCGTCCTGCTGCAGATCGCGCTGAGCAGGGGCCGTCCGGACGAGGCGATCGAGTACGGCGAGGAGGCCCGCCGCTACACCTCCCAGGGCGTCAACCCCGACCAGGGGTCGATCGTCCTCATCAACCTGGCCGAGGCCCGCGCCGCGCTCGGCGAGACCGACCGCGCCCACCGCGAGCTCGACGAGGGGATCGGCGCCGCCCTGCGCATCGGCGACTACGCCGACGCGACCCGCGGCTACCTCACGCAGGCCGAGCTCCACCAGCACGCGGACGACCTCGCGTCCGCCCGCGCCTCCGCCGAACGCGCCCTGGAGCTCGTCGAGCCGCGCGTCACCCGCAGCGACTTCCTCCAGGCCGCGACGCTCACCTACAGCAGGCTGGGGATCCTGGCCGCCCTCGAGGGCGACCTCGAACGCGCGGCCGAATGGCACACCCTCGCGTTCCAGAGCATCGACCCGAAGTCGATCCTGGTCAACCACACGCTGGCCAAGGCCGTGGAGGGCCTCGCCGTCCTGTCCGCCGTCCGCGGCGACCACGAACGCGCCGCGGAACTCCTCGGCACGGCCCACGCCGTCATCGGCTTCCGGGACGAGCAGGGCCATGACCGCCGACGCGTCATGGCCCTGGTGCTCCCGGTCCTCGGCCAGGACGCCTTCGACGCCGCCTACGAGAGAGGCCGCTCCGCCACCCGCGAGGACGCCCTGGCCCTGACCCCGTGAACCTCGCTCGTTCCGCTGTTACCCGCTCGGCCCTCCCACTCGCAGGCCGTTCTGCCCTCAGGCGCTAGGCGCGACGGGCGTACATGCGCATCGCGATCGGGAAGGTCACGGTCACGATGCCGATGGCCCAGGCCAGCGTGTACCACACGTGGTCTCCCACCGGTCCGCCCACGAGCAGCGCGCGCAGCGAGTCCGCCAGGTGCGACACGGGGTTCACCTTCGTCCACGCCTGGAGCCAGCCCGGCATGGTGCCGGTGTTCGCGACGAACACACTGCTGCCGAACGTCAGCGGCATGACGAAGATGAACGCGAGCCCCTGCACGCTCTCCGGGGACGGCGCGAGCAGGCCGACCACCACGGAGATCCACGAGAAGGCCATGTAGAACAGGTACGCCAGCGCGAACCCCGCCAGCACGCGCAGCGGGTCGGAGCCGAACCGGAACCCCAGCGCCGTGCCGGCGACCGTCAGCACGACCATCACCGTCAGGAACCGGACCGTGTCCCCGAGGACGGTCCCGATCAGCGGAGCCGAACGCGCGATCGGCAGGCTCCGGAACCGGTCGAACACCCCCTTCCGGATGTCCTCGCTCAGCGCCGTGCCGAGCCCCATGGTGGCGAACATGGCCATCTGCGCCACCAGCCCCGGCAGCAGTTGCTGCAGGTAGGCGTGCGTGTTTCCGGAGACCGCGCCGCCGAACACGTACAGGAACAGCGTGAGGAACACCAGCGGCATCAGCAGGACGTCGAGCAGCTTCTCCGGCGAGTGCCGCAGCTGCGCGATGTTCCGCCACGCCAGGGTCAGGCTGTGCCGGACGGTCCGGCGCGCGCTGATCCGCGCGGGCGGCGGCGCGGACGGCGCCGTCCCGCCCAGACCGCCGGTCATCGTTCCCATGCTCGTCGTCGTGGTCATCGGATGCTCTCCTCAAGCTGCTGCGCCGGTGCGTCGGTCCCGCCCGCCGCGTGTCCGGTCAGGGTCAGGAACACTTCGTCCAGGCTGGGCAGCCGCAGCGCGACCTCGGCCGCCACGATGCCCGCGTCGTCCAGCCGCTGGACCACGGCGCGCAGCACGCCCGGATCCGCCACCGGAGCCGTGACCAGGCCCGCGTCGAGCCGCACCTCCGGCCGCTCCCCGGTCAGCTCGGCCACGATCCGCGCGAGCTGCTCGGTGCGGTAGGGCTCGGCGGCCCGGACCGCCAGCGTCTGCCGCCCGGCCCGCGCCTTCAGCTCCGCCGGCGTGCCGTCCTCGATCACCCGGCCGTGGTCGAACACCGTGATCCGGTCGGCGAGCGCGTCCGCCTCCTCCAGGTACTGCGTGGTCAGCAGGATCGTCGCGCCGTCGGCGACCATCTCCCGGACGGTCTCCCAGACCTCGCCGCGCGCCCGCGGGTCCAGCCCCGTCGTCGGCTCGTCCAGGAACACCACCCCCCGTCGTCGGCTCGTCCAGGAACACCACCCGCGGCCGGTTGATCATGCTCGCCGCGATGTCCAGCCGCCGCCGCATGCCGCCCGAGTACGTCTTGACCGCGCGGCCCCCGGCGTCGCTCAGCCGGAACCGCTCCAGCAGCGCCGCCGCGCGCGCCCGCGCCTCGGCCCGCGGGAGGTCCAGCAGCCGCGCGATCATCACCAGGTTCTCCCGGCCGGTCAGCTCCTCGTCCAGCGACGCGTACTGCCCCGTCAGCCCGATGAGCCCCCGGACCCGCGTCGCGTCCCGGACGACGTCGAACCCGCCGATCTCCGCCCGGCCCTCGTCCGGACGCAGCAGCGTCGCGAGCACCCGCACCGCCGTCGTCTTCCCCGCGCCGTTCGGCCCGAGGACGCCCAGCACCGTCCCCTGCTCGACGGCGAGGTCCACACCGTCCAGCGCCTGCGTCTCGCCGAACCGCTTGCGCAGGCCCTCCGCCCGTATCACCTGGCTCATTCCGGCCTCCCGAGGTCATCGCGGCGGCGGGCGTTCTCCCGCCGTCCGTCCGGGTGGGAGGCACACCGGCGCCGCCCACGACCTCTACGTTCGGCCCCCGTCCTGACACGGCGCGGGCACGGCCGCCGGCAGGCTGACGTTCCGCTGACACGGTGCTGACGCGTGGCTATGATCACCGCGCATGCCCGGCATCGAAGAACCTCTCGCGCTCTCCCGCCACAGCGACGCCTTCGAGCGCTTCGCGGGCCGCTCGTCCGCCATCGTGATCCACCGCCAGGACGTCCTGAACGCGTTCCTGGGCCCCGCCGAACGGCACTTCGACCTGCGCGCCCGCACCCTCACCGGAGGCGGCCAGGTCTTGGGCGGCCTCACGAGCATGGGCAGTTTCTCCCACCTCAGCCGCACCTGGCTCTGGTCGTGGGCGAACCCGAACTTCTCCTGGGACGATCCCGCCGTGGCGCCGCTCCGCGCGGTCCACGACCACGGCAGGCGGCACGGCATCGTCGAGTTCACCACCGGGCACATCGACTTCTCCGGGTTCCCCAACCCGCACCAGGCCGCGATCACGATGGTGCTGGCCGCCGCCTACCTGCTCGGCGGCAACGGCTGCTGGTCATGCCGCATCAACGACGGCAAGGGCTCCGCCTACATCCACCTGGACGATCCGCAGATTCCCGAGGCGGCCTACGACCCCCTGGCCACGCCGCGCCTGCTGATGACCGCCGCCGAAGTCTTCCCGGCCGACCCCAAGCTCATCGTCCAGGGCTACCTCGCCCGTTACGGAACCTCCTACAAGGAGTCCGCGGACACCGTGGCGGGCGACATGGTCGACGGCGGCGAACTGGCCGTCCGCTTCGACGCGCACGGCCGCATCGCAGCGCTGAGCTGCGCCCCGGGCCGCTCCTGACCGACCCGCTTCCCGCCCTCACCCGGGCCTCTACGGGCACGGACGAGCTCTACGCACCTTCCGCCCGGACGGACGCGACCGTCCGGGCGATGAGGTCGGCAACCTCCCCGGCGGTCCGACCGCCTTCGTCTCCCTCGCGCCCCGCGAGCAGGTCGAAGGACTCGAAACTCGTCAGCTGCCAGACCAGGTCGAGCACGTCGTCGGACGGCGGCTCCTCGCCGAACCTGCCGAGCAGGGACGACAGCGCCGCCCGGCGCATCCGGTCGCGCTCCCGCAGGAGCCGTTCCAGGTCGTCGTCCAGCACGGCCAGGCCCCGCAGCCTCCGCACCACTGGACGCTCGGACTCCCAGAACCGGCAGAACGCGGCGCAGAAATCCGCCAGCGCCTCATCCGCGCCGTCCGCCGCGAACGCGTCGTCCAGCGCGAGCCCGGCGTGTTCGGCCAGTGAGTCGAACAGCGCCTCCAGCAGCCCCGACTTGGACCCGAAGGCGTTGTAGACGGTCTGCCGCGACACGTCCGCGGCCTTGGCCACGGCGTCCACCGACACGCGCGTCGCCGCAGGTCCGGACAGGTGCTCACGCGCCGCCGCGAGGACGCGCCGGCGGGTCTCCTCGGCCGCGGCGGTACGCCGGTCCGAGCGGTAGGGACGGGGCGACATCCTTGACCGGCCTCCAAATTAGATTTACTGTCTGTCCAACGAAGTCTACCGAAAAGCAGGCCAGTAGTGAACACCTCGACCACCCGTCCCCTGGACGGCCGCGTGACGATCGTGACCGGGGCGAGCCGCGGCATCGGCGCCGCGACGGCGCGCGCCCTGCACCGCGCGGGCTCCGCCGTCGTCCTCGCCGCCCGCGACGCCGACGCCCTGAACGCCCTGGCCGCCGAGATCGCCGACGAGGGAGGACGCGCCACCGCCGTCCCGACCGACGTGACCGACGCCGGCGCCGTGGACCGCCTCGTCCGGCAGACCCTCGACACCTACGGCCGCCTCGACGCCGCCTGCAACAACGCCGCGGGCGGAGGCCACCCGCCGACCCCGCTCGCGGACGTCGCCGTGGAGGACTTCGACAGCGCCTTCGCCGTCAACCTGCGCGGCGTCTTCCTCGCCATGCGCGCCGAGATCCCGGCGATGCTGGAGTCCGGCGGAGGAGCCATCGTCAACATGGCGTCCACCGCCGGCCTCCAGGCCGTCGGCGGACTCGCCGGATACGTCTCCACCAAGTTCGGCCTCGTCGGCCTCACCCAGACCGCCGCCCTCGACTACGCGGAGGCGGGCGTCCGCGTCAACGCCCTCGCCCCCGGTCCGATCCTCACCGACCAGCTGGAGCGCGCGGGCGAGCAGGCTCAGGCGGCGGCGGCCCAGGCCATGCCGATGCGCCGCATCGGCTCCCCGGACGAGGTCGCCGACGCCGTCGTCTGGCTCTGCTCGGACGCCGCGTCGTTCATCACCGGTGCCGTCCTGCCGATCGACGGCGGAAAGCTCGCGGGCATGGCCCCGTTCAGCCGGACGCGCCCCGCCAAGACTCCCGTCGCCGGCTGAGTCCCACGTCCCGTCCCGCTCCCCCCGGACGGTGCGCACACCTCGTCCGGACGGCCCGCGGGCCTCGATTTGACGACCCCTCGGGGAGTACCTAATGTTCTTCCTGCCCCGAGGGGATGCGGGACGCCGAGAGGCGGACGGCCCCGGGGAGACCATCGGAGAAAAACGGTTCGAAGCACTCTTGGAACCGCGTTACTCTTGAGTGGTCAGCCCGGAACGGGATGCAGGACGCCGACGAGGCGGCCGGCCCGAGGGACTCCACCGAAAGATCACGTCGGACGACGACTGTTCGTCGACGTCTTCGTGCGGTGGGCGGGCGGCTCCGAAGATCGACTCGAAAGAGCCGGTTGACAGGAGTGAAGAACCCGGTAAGATAGAAGGGTTGCCCCGGAGCGAGGTTCACGGAAGTGAACGGAGCGCGGTGGGTGTCCGTTTCTTGAGAACTCAACAGCGTGTTAAAAGC
>NZ_QURH01000263.1 GCF_003428695.1 Actinomadura logoneensis | reverse complement strand
CGCGGCGAACTCGGCCGGGCTCGGAAGGCGGGCCTCCTCCCCCTGCGCGGCGGCACCCGCCACGGCCGCAGCGGCGGCGGCGGGAGCGGGGCGGCGGCGGCCGAAGCGGCGGCGGCTGCGCTCGTTCTCCTCGGCGAAGTCGGCGGCGACGACGCTGCCGGCGGCGAGGATCGAGGTCTCGTCGGAGGTCTCCGGCGCGGCCGGGACGGGCGCCGTCTGGACGCCGCGGTCCTCGTGGCCGAGCAGCCGCATGAGCACCTGGCGGGCGTGCGGCCGGGCCGCCGGGTCCTTGACCAGGCAGTCGGAGACCAGGTCGCGCAGCGGGCCCTCGAGGTCGCCGAGCTCCGGCTCCTCGTGCAGGATGCGGTTGATGACGGCGGGGATGGTGTCCTGCCCGAAGGGCGGCGCGCCGGTCGCGGCGAACGCCACGGTCGCGGCCCAGCAGAACACGTCCGCCGCGGTGCCCGCGCCCTCGGCGCGGATCTGCTCGGGCGCCATGTAGGACGGCGTGCCGATCACCTTGCTGGTGAGCGTGGTGGAGCCGCTGATCGCGCGGGCCACCCCGAAGTCGATCACGCGCGGACCGTCCGGGCCGATCAGCACGTTGTGCGGCTTGAAGTCGCGGTGCACGATGTCGCCCTGGTGGATGGCGGCGAGCGCGGTGGCGGTGCCGACCGCGAGCCGCTCCAGCGCCGCGCCCTCCAGCGGGCCCTCGTCGAGGACGAGCTGGTTCAGCGACGGGCCCGGCACGTACTCGCTGACGATGTAGGGCCGGTCTCCGTCGACGTCGGCGTCGATGACCTGCGCGGTGCAGAACGGCGCGACGCGCTTGGCGACGTCGAGCTCGCGCAGGAACCGGGCGCGCGCCTTGTCGTCGGCGGTCAGGTCGGAGTGCAGCAGCTTGACCGCCACCCGGCGGCCGTCCTCCGCGGTGGCCAGGAAGACCGTGCCCTGGCCGCCCTCCCCGAGCCGGCCGATCAGGGCGTACCGTCCCAACCGCTCCGGGTCTCCGGACCGCAGCGCCCCAACCTCCATGTCGCGAGACCGTCCCTCTCGTGTTGTCGTCGGACCGAACCGCCCCGAGCCGCGCGGCGCTCCCCGTCTCCGCGTCCGGGCTCCGCGCCCGGGACGCGGCACCCGGCGCGCACCGCCCGGTTCCGCCGCCCGCGACCCGCCGCCCGCCGGCCGCGACCGAACCGATCACCGGACCGGCCGGTGGCGACCGGCCGATCACGACCTGCCGGTCGTCGACCGGGCCGGCGCGGGCCGGCCGATCACGGGCCGTGACCGTCCGCCGCGTTCCCGGTGCCTCTGGGACGCCCGAGTGCGCGGGGAGGTTCACCCGTCCCTGCGACCTTACGGCGCGATCTGACCCGACACGCCGCATCGGACGGGTTCGGTCTCCTCAAGC
Organism: Actinomadura logoneensis; assembly: GCF_003428695.1. GTDB lineage: Bacteria > Actinomycetota > Actinomycetes > Streptosporangiales > Streptosporangiaceae > Spirillospora > Spirillospora logoneensis. Next base: position 16,498 of record NZ_QURH01000263.1, on the reverse strand, counting down.
CTAGTGGGAAGGGACGCCGCGCGATACCACACAATTCCGACCTCGGTCGACATATCCCCTGGTGAGAACCCGGTTTTCGGAGAAATTCGCGAGTGTCGGCGACACGGCCGGGGTATCGCACAGCCTGACGATCTTGCAAGGAGGTACGACAGACATGTCCATCCCCTTAAAGGCCGTGACCGGCGCGGTCCCGCTCACCGTGACGCTGACGCTCGCGCTGGGCGGGGTGGCCGAGGCCCGCGCAGTCCCGTCAGGGACGGGCGAGACGACGGCCGCACAGGAGCGATCCGCCGCGGAGGAACCCGCGCCACGAAGACCGGCCGTGGGGTCGACTCCCGGGCGGGCGGCACCGGAACGATCACCACTGAAAGCGTCCCTTCCGGGACGGCCCGCGCGCGTCGCGGGCAAAACGGGAACCGCGGGCGCCGCAGGAAACGCGGACGCCTCGGATCGCACCGCCGAACAGGGTTCGGCGACGGGTTCCGGATCGGGCGGAGCGCCTGAGGCGGAGGCCCGCACCACGACCCCGTCCGGTGCCGCACGCACCCGGCTGAGGCCGCACACGTCGCGTGGTCCGCGCACAGCACACACGGCTCGCACGGAGAAGGGCACGCTGCCCACTCTGGCCGCGCTCGCCACTCCGAAGCTGCTGGCAGCGTCGGCCGCACCGGCCCTGCCGGGTGCGCGGGGCGCGCAGAGCACCGGCGTCGTCCGATCCGTGGTGCTCCTGGGCGCCGCCAAAGCCGCCCAGAACGCGGTCGCCGCGCAGGGCGCACGGGCGGAGCAGGGCTCACGGGCCGAACAGGGCGCACGGGCCGGCCAGGCCCAGCACGGACGGCTCGGACGCGCCGAACTCGCGGCGCGGATGCTCGCCGCCCGCCGCCGGGCCGTCCGCAGGCAGCGCGCGCTGCTGGTGCGGCGCTGGGAGGCGCGCGCGGCACGGGCCGTCGACTACGCGACGCGGCAGCTCGGACGTCCCTACGTGTGGGGCGGCAGCGGACGCGGCGGGTTCGACTGCTCCGGGCTGACCCAGCAGGCGTGGCGGCACGCCGGGGTCAAGCTGCCGCGGATCGCCGCCGACCAGTTCCGCCGCACCCGCCCGCACGTGTCCGTCGACCGGCTGAAGCCGGGCGACCTGGTGTTCTTCCACGGCCTCGGGCACGTGGGCATCTACACCGGGCACGGGTGGTTCATCCACTCGCCGCACGCCGGCCGGACCGTGACGTTCGAGCGGCTGCGCGGCTGGTACCGGTCGACCTTCGCCGGGGCCGCGCGCCCCGGGTGGAAGGAGCTGCCGGAGCTGCCGACGCTGGAGTCGGACCTGTCCTGAGGACGGCACCGGACCGCGGCGCACCCCGTGCGCGGGTCCCGGCGGCGAGCCCGGTCCGGTGATCCGATAATCGACCCCATGACCTTCCTGGACGGACGACGCGTCTACACCCGCGCCGATCTGGTGGCGGAACGCGGCATCGGGCGCAGCACGCTGGAGAAGTGGTACCGCGAGCGTGCCGCCAACGGCCATCCCGAGCCCGTCGGGACGGTCGGCTCCCAGAAGGCGTGGGACGCCGAGGAGTGGGACGCCTGGCACGCGGCGCGGACGTCCGGGACCGCCGGGGACGTCCCGGCGGGGCTGCTCACCCGCGACGAGCTCGGCGCCCGGCACGGGCTGAGCCGGCACCGCCTCAAGCAGCTGTGGGGCGAGCGCGCCGAGAACGGCCACCCTGCGCCGGCGCGGCAGGTGGGGAAGGCGCTGTACTGGGACGACGCCGAATGGTCGGCCTGGTACGCGGCGTACACGGCGGAGCGCGCGCGGCCGGAGGAGGGCCCGGACGACCTGGTGACGCTCGCCGAGGCCGCCCGGATCCTCGGGCTGGCGCCGTCGAGCGCCACCGTCTACGCCGGGCGTCCTCCGGCGGGCTGGCCCGTGCCCGCGCGCGAGGAGCGGCTGGGCGGCGGACGCGTCCGCCGCCTCTACCGCCGCGCCGACGTCCTCGCCTACGGCGACCGCCGCGCGGCAGGGGGCCGCGACGGCGGAGCCGGAGGCCGCCACGGCGGAGCCGAGGACCGCGAGGACCGGGCCGGAGGCGGGAGCCGAAGCCGGAGCAGCAGCGGGGACGAGGGCGCGTAGGGCGTCAGTCGCTCCGTCAGTCGCCCTGGGTGTAGTACTTCAGGACCTCCGGGTTCGCCATGGCGCCCGTGTTGGCGGCCTGCTCGACCGGCGTGCCCTGGAGGATCTTCCGGACCGGGACCTCCAGCTTCTTGCCGGACAGCGTGCGCGGGACGCCGGGGACGACGTGGAACTCGTCCGGGACGTGCCGCGGCGACAGCGCCGAGCGGATCTCGCGCTTCAGCCGTCCCGCCAGCTCGTCGGTGAACTCCCGCCCTTCGGCCATCTGGACGTACAGCAGCAGCCGTCCCTCCTGGCCGAGGCGCCCGGTGTCGATGACGAGGCTGTCGGCGATCTCGTCGAACGCCTCGACGACCCGGTAGAAGTCGGCGGTGCCCATCCGGATGCCGCCGCGGTTCAGGGTCGAGTCGGAGCGTCCGTAGATCACGCAGCCGCCGTCCGGGCGGACCTTGAGCCAGTCGCCGTGCCGCCACACGCCGGGGAACATGTCGAAGTAGGACTCGCGGTAGCGGTGCCCGTCCTCGTCGTTCCAGAAGAAGACGGGCATGCAGGGCATCGGCTCGGTCAGGACGAGCTCGCCGACCTCGTCGACGACCGGCTCGCCCTTCTCGTCGAACGCCTCGATCTTCGCGCCCAGACCGCGGCACTGGAGCACCCCGGCGTACAGGGGCAGCAGCGGCGACGGGCCGAGGAAGGCGGTGCACACGTCCGTCCCGCCGGACATCGAGCCGAGCAGCAGGTCCTTGCCCACCGACTCGTACACCCACGCGAAGCCCTCGGGCGGCAGCGGCGAGCCGGTCGATCCGATGCCGCGCAGCCGGGACAGGTCGTACCGCTCGCCCGGCGCGCGGTTCAGCTTCATCGACGCGGTGATGTAGGGCGCGCCGACGCCCATGTAGGTCACGCCGTGGTCGGCGGCGAGCTCCCAGAGGTCGCCGGGCGCGCCGTCGTACATCACCACCGTCGCGCCGACCAGCAGGCCGCCGACCAGGTAGTTCCACATCATCCAGCCGGTGGTGGTGTACCAGAAGAAGACGTCGCCGGGGCCGAGGTCCTGGTGGAACGACAGGGACTTGACGTGCTCCAGGACGATCCCGCCGTGGCCGTGCACGATCGGCTTGGGCAGTCCGGTCGTCCCGGACGAGTAGACGACCCAGAGCGGGTGGTCGAACGGGACGTCCTCGTACTGCGGCTCGGCGCCCGCGCGGGGCAGGTCGGCGTAGGAGATCCCGGCGCGCAGGCCGTCCGGCGTGGACGCCGGGTCCAGGTACGGGATCAGGACGGTCGTGGTGACCGAGGGCAGCGCGGCCTCGATGTCCCGGACGATCTCGCGGCGGTCGAACCGGCGGTCGTTGTAGGCGTAGCCGTCCACCGCGATCAGGACCTTCGGTTCGATCTGCGCGAACCGGTCGATCACCGAGGACGCCCCGAAGTCCGGCGAGCAGGACGACCAGATCGCGCCCAGCGACGCCGTCGCCAGGAAGCACACCAGCGCCTCGGGGATGTTCGGGATGTAGGCCGCGACCCGGTCGCCGCGTCCGACGCCCAGCTCCGCCAGGCCCGCGCGGACCTGCGCGACGTGCTCGGTGAGCTCGCGGCGGCCGATCACCCGGTGCCCGCCCGCCTCGGACCGGAAGACCACCGCGGTGTCGTCGGGCCCGCCCGGCGCCAGTTCCAGCGCGTTGCGGGCGTAGTTGAGGGTCGCGCCGGGGAACCAGCGCAGGCCGTCCACCGGCATCTTCCCGCCGGTGCGCACCGGGCCGTCGCCGCGGTCGCCGAGGACGCCGAAGTACTGCCAGACCGAGTCCCAGAACGCGTCGATCTCGGTGGTCGACCAGGCCCACAGGTCCGCGTAGGACTCGGTGGGGACGCCCCTGTCCGTCAGCCAGTTCCGGTAGCGGGTCACGCGCGCGGCGGCCACGACCTCCTCGGACGGCCGCCAGAGCGGAAGGCCCTCGGGCACCTGCTGGGACATGCGTCAACTCCCCTCCAGCCCCGCCACGTGGCGGGGCGTACCCAGGATCGGACCCCGGAACCGTCCGGCGCAACCCTCACGACCTCGGACGATCCGCCCCGGAAGGTGTGGGCGGCCCACACCCGCGGACCCCAGATGCGGCGACCACCCCCACGACGGCGGCGCTCCCGCCGGACCGTCCGCGATCATCCGCGGTCCGTCCGCGATCAGCGGCGCCGGACGGTCGCATCGATCATTCCGTCTCCGTCAGGCGCGCCACGGCGCGGACGACGGCGTCGGTGTCGGTCAGGTCCGACAGGACGGCGTCGGCCCCGGCGGCGCGCAGTTCGGCGGCCGTGGCGCTGCCCGTGGCGACGGCGATGATCGGGGAGCGGGCGATGCGCGCGGCCTGGACGTCGCGGGGATGGTCGGCGATGTAGACCGTCCGCCCCTCGCCGAACGCCATGCCGTGCCGCTCGCCCGCCCGGGTGCGGGCGATCTCCAGCAGGGCGGCCTTGGAGTACACGCCGTTCTCGTAGCCGCCCGACTCCAGGTCCAGGTATCCGGCGAGGCCCAGCTCGGAGAGCTTGAGCTCGGCGTTCGGCCGGATCGACCCCGTCAGCACGGACTGGACGGTGCCGGGCAGCCGCGACAGCGCGGTCACGGCGTCGTGCGCGCCCGGCAGGACGCGTCCGTGCGCGGTGAGGTCGGCGCGGCGGGCGGCGAACGCGTCGGTGAGCGCGGCCACGAACGCGGGCAGGTGGTCGTCGGTCGTGACGATGTCGTTGAACGCCAGCGTCTCGAAGATGATCTCCGACTCGGTGCGTCCGGGGGTGGGGGCGAGCCGCACGAGGGGGCGGCCGGTGGTGTGCCGGAACGCCGCGGCGTAGGCGTCCCGGGTGACCCGCCCGACATCCACGAGCGTGTGGTCCACGTTCCAGAGCACCAGGCGGTTCGTCGTCGGCATGGCCGCGAGGTTAGCCGAACGCCGTCACCGTGGACACCGGGCGGCCGAGCACGTCGTAGGACACCGACCCGCGCGCGACGGTCGAGAACGACGCCAGGTAGGTGCTGATGCGCAGGACGTCCCCGGAGTGCCCGCTCCCGGCGGCCGTGGCGACCACCTCGACGGTGCGCCGCTCCCCGGCGTCCAGCGGCGGGAAGCTGCAGACAACGCGCTCGTACCGGTGGCAGGACGGGTCGCTCACCGACACCAGGCGCATGGCGCCCTCCCCGGCGGCCGGCTCGCTGCGCGCGACCAGGCCGCGGACGGGTCGGTCGCCGGCGTTGGTGACGGTGAAGGTGTAGCTGTACCGCCCGCCGGGGGTCAGCCGGTCGGCGCCGACGGGCCGCGCGGAGCGGTCGGCGGACACCCGCAGGTGCGACGCGGCCTGCGCGGCGTCCACCGGGCCGTGCGCGGTCCGCGATCCGAGCGTGGACCACGGCGCGGTCGCCACGGCCGCCGCACCGGCGACCGCCAGCCCGGCGAGCGCCGCTCCCGCAGCTCGCCGCACGAGCACCCCCCGGTCCGCGTTTTACCAGCTCATCGGCTCCAGCTTACTCAGCGGCCCATGTGCGGGTACCGGACGTCGACGGGTGGGACGAAGGTCTCCTTGAGCGCCCGGGCGCCGACCCAGCGGGTGAGGTTGAGGATCGAGCCGGCCTTGTCGTCGGTGCCGCTCGCCCGCGCCCCGCCGAACGGCTGCTGCCCGACGACGGCCCCGGTCGGCTTGTCGTTGACGTAGAAGTTGCCCGCAGCGAACCGCAGCCGCTCGGTCGCCGCGGCGATGGCCGCCCGGTCCCGCGCGATGACCGAACCGGTGAGGGCGTACCGGGCGACGCCCTCCATCTGCCGCAGCATCGTGTCGTAGTCGCCGTCCTCGTACACGTGGACGCCGAGGATCGGGCCGAAGTACTCGGTCGTGAACAGCTCGTCCTCGGGATCGGTGCAGGTCAGGACGGTCGGCTGGACGAACCAGCCGACCGAGTCGTCGGTCCGCCCGCCGGCCTCGACCGTGATCGCGTCCGACTCGCGGGCCCGGACGATCGCGGCGGTGTGCTTGGCGAACGCCCGGTCGTCGATCACCGCGCCGAGGAACAGGCTGAGGTCCTCCGCGACGTTCCCCATGGTCAGCGACTCGGTCTCGGCGATCAGGTCGTCCTTCACCCGCACCCAGAGCGAGCGCGGCACGTAGGCGCGGGACACCGCCGAGCACTTCTGCCCCTGGTACTCGAACGCGCCGCGGACCAGCGCCGTCCTCAGGACGGCCGGGTCGGCGGACGGGTGCGCGACCACGAAGTCCTTGCCGCCGGTCTCGCCGACCAGGCGCGGGTAGCCGCGGTAGGACGCGATGTTCTCGCCGACCGTCCGCCACAGGTGCTGGAACGTTCCGGTGCTGCCGGTGAAGTGGATCCCGGCGAGGTCGGGATGGCTGAGCGCGACCTCCGAGACCGCCTTGCCGTCCCCGGTGACCATGTTGATCACGCCCGGCGGCAGCCCGGCCGCCTCCAGCAGCCGCATGGTGTGGTGCGCGGCGAGCTGCTGCGTCGGCGACGGCTTCCACACCACGGTGTTGCCCATGAGGGCGGGCGCGGTCGGCAGGTTCCCCGCGATGGAGGTGAAGTTGAACGGGGTGATCGCGAGGACGAAGCCCTCCAGCGGCCGGTAGTCCAGCCGGTTCCACACGCCCGGCGAGCTGATCGGCTGGGTCGCGTACAGCTCGCGGGCGAAGGCCACGTTGAACCGCCAGAAGTCGATCAGCTCGACGGCCGCGTCGATCTCCGCCTGCTGCACCGACTTGGACTGGCCGAGGATGGTCGCCGCGTTCAGCGTCGGCCGCCACGGCCCGGACAGCAGCTCGGCGGCCTTCAGGAAGATCGCCGCGCGGTCCTCGAACGCCAGGGCGCGCCACGCGGGGGCCGCCTCGCGCGCGGCCTCGACCGCGGCGCGGGCGTCGGCGGGCGTCGCGTTGCCCATCGTGCCGAGGACGCGCGCCCGGTGGTGCGGCTCCACCACCTCGATCGGCTCGCCGCCGCCGAGCCGGCGCTCCTCGCCGACCACCATGGCCAGCTCGGCGTCCATGCCGCCGAGCTCCTTGATCCGCGCCTCCAGCGCGGCCCGCTCCGGGCTTCCCGGCGCGTACTCCTTCACCGGCTCGTTCACCGGGACCGGCACGTTCGTGACGGCGTCCATGGAAGGCTCCCTGGGTTCCGACATCGTCGTCAGTCCCCGAGATCTACCCGCCCCGCCGGAGCCCTACGCGACGACGCCCCGGGCCGCCCGTACCCGGACGTCCGGACACCGGTCGGACGACCGGCCGGGAGCATGATCGGGTCGGCGCGGGAACCGGGTGAAGCCGCGTGTTCCGGCAGGACGGCCGGGAGCGTCAGAGGAGGTCGGCGAGTTCCTGGGTGGCGTACCAGAGGAGCTCGTGGCCCTCGGCGCCGTCCACGGTGAAGGACGCGTCGTCGTCGCCCGCGTCGGCGGCGGCCACGGCTCCGGCGGCGGCGCGCACGTCGGCCTCGGCCCCGGCGTCGTCCACGTGCCCGGACGCGATCCTCTTCCACGGCACCGCGGCGGTGATCTCCACGCGCGCGGGGTCGTCCTCGTCGCCGGCCTGGCGGACCGCCGCGTCCGGGACCTCGGCGGCCAGCACCACGCGGCGCGGGGCGGCGCCCGGGTCGTCCGCCAGCAGCCGCAGGGAGGCGCGGGCGGCGGACGTCATGGCCGCGTACTCCAGCTCCTCGATGTCGGCCGCGGCGTACCACTCGCGGAGCGCCGGGGTGACCGCGTAACCGGTCAGCGGGGCCGGACCGGCCTCGCGGTCCTTCAGGACCCGCGCGAGGGCGGTGAGCGTGGACGGCAGGTAGACGCGCATGACCCCGCCAGTGTGCCACACCCCAGGTCACCCCACCCGCGCGGCGGGTGATCAAGGCGCGCAGCGCCGGGTGGCCGGGGCGCGCGGGGGCGGGGTCAGGCGAGGAGGTCCAGCGCGGTCAGGGCGAGGCGGGTCTCGGCCGGCGTCGTGTGGTGGACGCCGCGCATGCCGAGCGCCTCGGCGGCCCGGGTGTTGTGGACGATGTCGTCGATGAAGACGCAGTCGCCCGGGGGGAGGCCCAGCAGGTCGGCGGCGTGCCGGAAGATCGCCTCGTCGGGCTTGCGCATGCCGACCTCGCAGGAGATCACCACGGCGTCGAAGAGCCCGGTCCATCGGTCGCGCGGGTAGGCGTTGCCCCACGAGTTGGACAGCAGCGCCACCTGGACGCCGCCGTCCCGGACCTCTTCGAGCAGCGCGTACATCTCCTCCACCGGGGCGAACGCGGCGAACATCCGCTCGATGAGGCCCGCCGCCGGGACCGGACCGCCGTCCACCGTGCGCAGCTCGGCGGCGAGCAGCCGCTCGAACTCGGCCGGGTCGAGCGTGCCGTCCTCCAGCCCGTGGATGGGGTTGGTGCCCGCCCCGTCGTATGCCTGCCTCACCCACGCGCGCATGACCGTCCGGTAGCCGGCGGCGTCGATGCGGTCGGCGGCGAGCCAGGCGTCCACGGCCTGGTCGAGCGGCGAGGTCAGAACGCCGCCCCAGTCGGTGATCACAGCGCGGGGGCTCACGCCCTCGATGCTAGGAGACGTCCGGTCCGTCCGGGAAGTCGCGTGCGGGTCCCCGTCTCGCCCGGCGCGGGCGGACGCGCGGCGAGGACGGCCGCCAGGCACATCAGGGGGGCGGCGGGCAGGACGTACCGGTAGTCGAACTGCGCGGTCAGGGCCGGGACGACGAGCAGGACCACCCCGATCGTCCAGGGCAGCAGGCCGTCCCAGCGCCGCAGCCGGACCATGAGCGCGAGACCGCCGACCATGATCACCCCGAGCACCGTCCCGGGCAGGTAGGCGACCTTCTGGTAGGCGCCGAGGAGGGACGCGTAGGGGCCGGTCGCCCTCGTCGGCGCGTAGCCCGGATCGTAGGCGCGCACGTACGCCTCGGCCTGCCGGTCGGGGTTGAAGGTCCTGCGGCCGAACAGGTAGTGCGCGTAGGTCGTCCGGTCCGGGAAGGCGGGGTGGTCCCAGCGGAACGTCCGGCCGAGATCGGTCAGCGCGACCTTGGCATAGTCGACCGGCTGGTGGGTGATCGCGCGGACGGCGAAGTCGAACGCGAGCCGCTCCCCCTCGGGCGTGAACCCGGTGCCCTCGACCCGGTAGCGCGGGGCGCGCGGCCCCCAGATGTAGGACTCGCGGACGGACCGGTCCCGGGGGTCGCTCGACAGGCACAGCGCCATCTGCTCGACCGGGACGTCCATCTTGCGGCAGTCGGCGAACGGCGCGACGCGTCCGTACAGGAAGACGCCCGTACTGCGGGTCATCGTGAACTCGCCGCGGTCGGCCGCGAACCAGGAGGAGTAGGCCACGACGGGGATCACGCCCGCCGCGGCCATGGCCACCAGGGGCCGCCAGCCCGCCCGCCGGACGAGCAGCACGAACGCCGCGACCGCGAGCAGCGGCAGCCCGGCCGACCGGGTGACCGTCGCGAGGCCGAGCAGCAGCCCGCCGGCCGCCGCGAGCGCGAGCCCCCGGCGGCCCGCCGCGGGCAGCAGCAGGACCACGACGGCCGCGGTCACCAGGAAGCCGAACAGGGTGTCCGACATGAGCATGTGTTCGAGCTGCACCTGGTTGGCGTCCAGCAGGACGGGCGCGGTCGCCAGGGCCGCGAGGCCCCGCGCGACGCCCGCCCGGCGGGCCAGCGCGTAGACCATGACGGCGACCGCGAGCCCCATGAGGTGCTGGAGCAGCGACACCGCGGCCAGGCTGTGCAGCGGTTTGACCAGCCACAGGAAGAGCGAGTAGCCGCTCGGCCGGACGAGGTTCGGGTTGGGGTTGACGGCTCCGGACAGGTAGTCGTTGGAGTCCGGGAACCACATGACCCAGCGGTAGCCGAGCATCGCCGTGCCGCGCAGCACCGCCCCGGCGGAGAGCAGCGTCAGGAAGACCCAGTGCGCGCGGGCGAACTCGCGTGACCGTGCCGCGCGCGTCCTGGGCGGCCCGGTGGCTCCGGTGTCCGGAACCTCCTCCCGGACCGTCAGCTCGGTCATATGCGCCACAGTCTAGGCAGCAACCCCCTCTGACCCGGCCGACCGCCCACCGGATCGCGTTCCGCCACGGCATCCGGGGTCCGGCGTGGTTCCGGACGACGCGGGGTCCGCTCGGCACCGGGGGGCTGAGCGGTGCGGGGTCCGCGCGTCGCGGGGTCCGGCCGGGGGCCTCCGGCTCCGCGTCCCTTCGGGATCGGACGCGGGGCCGGAGGTCCGGCTCGGCAGGGGGCGCAGCGGGTGCGGGGGCTGCTGCGGACGGACCGCCGGTCGGATCGGTCAGGCCGACCGGAGGCGCTGCAGTGCCTCGCGGACGCCGCCGTCGCTCTCCTCCAGCAGGACGGTGGCGCGGTCGGCGGGGACCTCGCCGAGCAGGCTGACCAGGGCGACGCGGGTGTTGCCGCCGGCCTCGGCCAGCGCGGCGGCGCAGGAGCGGGAGTCCATGCCGGTCGCCTCGGTGAGGATGCGGACGAGACGGGCGCGGAGCTTGGAGTTGAGGGCGTTCACGCTGACCATCAGGTTGGAGTAGGTCCGGCCCAGCCTGATCATGAGCGTGGTGGAGAACGAGTTGAGCACCAGCTTGGTGGCGGTGCCCGCCTTCATCCTCGTCGAGCCGCTGATCACCTCGGGTCCGGTGGCCAGCGGGATGTGCACGGCGACCTCGTCGCCGTACGGCGCGTTGGGGTTGCAGGAGATGAGGGCGGTGTGGGCGCCGGCGGCCGCGGCCGCGCGCAGGGCGCCGATCACGTAGGGGGTGCGTCCGGACGCGGCGACGCCGATCGCGACGTCGCCGGGCTCGACCGCGGCGGCGTCGGACGCGCCGAGGTCCACGTCGTCCTCGACCTCGGAGACGGCCTGGGTGAACGCGCCGGGGCCGCCCGCGTGGTGGGCGACGACGCGGTTCCACATGCCGAACGTGGGCGGCAGCTCCGCCGCGTCCAGCACGGCCAGCCGGCCCGAGGTGCCCGCGCCGAAGTAGTGCACCCGGCCGCCGTTGCGCAGCGACTCGACGGCGAGGTCCACCAGGACGGCGAGTTCGGGCAGGACGGCCGCGACGACGGCGGGGACGGTGGCGTCCTCGGCGTTGATGCGGCGCAGCACCTCGAGGGTGGGCAGCGTGTCGACGTCGAGGGTCCGCGGGTTGCGGCCCTCGGTGGGCAGGTCAACCTCGATCACCGGCGCCTCCGGTCGGGTCGCACGGTCCGGCCGCGGACCGCCTCGAACGTGGCCTCAAGGGCCTTGCGGGTGGAGCCGAACGTCCGCTGCGCGACCCCGACGAACACGCAGTCGACCACCGTCAGCTGCGCCAGCCGGCTGGCCGTCGCACCCGAACGGAACGTGGTCTCCCTTGCGGCCGTCGTCAGGATGAGGTCGGCGACGTCGGCGATCGGCGACTTGGGGAAGTTGGTCAGGGCTACCGTGGTGACCCCCTTGCTCTTGGCGACCTCCAGCGCGTCGATGGTCTCCACCGTCGCGCCCGTGTGCGAGATCCCGACCGCGACGTCCCCCACGCCCAGCAGCGCGGCGCTGGTGAGCATGATGTGGGCGTCGGACCAGGCGTAGCAGTTCCTCCCGATGCGGTGCAGCTTCTGCTGGAAGTCCAGGGCGACGAAGGCGCTGGCGCCCACCCCGTACACGTCCACGCGGTCGGCGGCCACGATGACGTCCACGACCTGCTCCAGCATCTTGATGTCGAGCTGGGCCGCCGTCTCCTCGACGGCGCGCGCGTCCGCGAAGGTGACCTTCTCCACGATCTGCTCAAGGGAGTCGTCCGGACTGATGTCGCTGCCGATGACCCGCCCGCCGGTGGCGCTCTGGGCCCTCCCCGCCTCCGTCGCGAGGGTCAACCGCAGCTCTGGATAACCATGGAACCCGATCGCCCGGCAGAACCTGATGACCGTGGTCTCGGAGGTGCCGCAGTTCTGGGCGAGTTCGGTGATGGTCGAGTTCGCGACCCCCTCGGGGTCGTCGATGACGCGTTGCGCGACTCTGCGCTCCGCCGGTGGAAGCGAGGGCAGCAGCGACCGCACCCGCACCACGGTGCTCAGCGGCGTCTGCGACGCCGCCTCGTCCCGTGCTGTCTCCTGGGTCGCCCCACCCCCACTACTCCCCGGCTCTGAGCCGGTGGGTTTCCTCATGGAAGAAATTTTCTTACCTTCGCGATGTCACGTCAACGGTAGAAACGGCTACGGTCGCCATGTGTTGACCCATTTGGCCGGTCCTTACGTGATCGGCATAGACGCGGGTGGCACGAAGACCCGCTGTGTAGTGCTGACTCTCACGGGGGCGCTGGCCGGAACCGGAACCGGTCCCGGCGCGAACCCCAATTCCGGAGGCGACACCGCGGGTGCCCTCACCACGGCCCTGAGTGAGGCCCTCGGCGACGTGGACCCCTCGCTCGTCCTCGCCGGCGTCTTCGGGATCGCCGGCGCGGGCTCGGCCGGACGGCCGGCGGCGGTCTCCGCCGCCCGGCGCGCCTGGCAGACCTGCGGCCTGCGCGGCTCCCCCGCCGTCGTGACCGACATCGCCGTGGCGTTCGCGGCCGGGACCAGCGCCCCCAAGGGGATCGTGGTGTTCTCCGGCACCGGCGCGGGCGCCGCGGTGATCAGCGACGGCAGGATCGTCCGCCGCGCGGACGGCTACGGCTGGCTCGTCGGGGACGAGGGGTCGGCGGTGTGGCTCGGCCGCGAGGCGGTGCGCGCCGCGCTCGCCGCGCTGGACGGCCGCAGCCGCCCGACCCTGCTCACCGAGTCGGTGCCGCGCGCGCTGCTCGGCCAGGCCGTGCTGGCGCAGGTGGGCTCCGTCACCCCCCGCCACCACCGCACCCACCACCGCCCCGCCGCGGCTCCCGCGCCCGCCCTGGCCTTCGCCGGGGCGATGAGCGGGACGTCGCCCGGTCCGGGCGGCACCACGACGCTGGCCCGCGAGCCGGCGTCGCGCCTCCCCCAGAACCCCGCCCTCGCGCAGGTCCGGGCGGCACCACGACGCTGGCCCGCGAGCCGGCGTCGCGCCTCCCCCAGAACCCCGCCCTCGCGCAGGCCATCATCAAGGAGGTCTACGGCCGCCCGCCCGCGGCCCTCGGCAGGCTCGGGCCGGTGGTCGCCGCCGCGGCCGCCGCGGGGGACGCGGTCGCGCGCCGGATCACCGAGGAGGCCGCCGAGTGGCTGCTGCGCGACGTGGACGCGGTCCGCGCCGCGCTGACCGACCCGTCCGCGCCGGTCGTCATGCACGGCTCGGTGCTGCGGGACGGCCCGGTGGCCGAGGCCGTCCGCGCGGGACTGCGGGTCCGGTTCGACGCCGACCCGCGCCGCGCGGGCGACGGTGCCGTGGGGGCCGCGTCCCTCGCGATGCGCCGGCTGGGCTTCCCGCCACCGGAATAACGGCGCCCGTGCCGCGCCGACGCCCCCTTCTGTGTTGGAACGTGCCATTTTTCGGGTTTGTCGATGAGTGAGCGTTCACTCAGCGCGCGTCGGACGGCGCGCGCGGCGCGGTTTGGACAGTGCGCCGCGCGCCGACTACCGTCGCCGGGGTCAGATAACGACCCGGTCACGCCCTCGGGAGCATCGTGCGCGCTGAACGTCCCCTCTCCCCGGCCGCGAGCAGGATCCGCCCCTCCTCTCCAGGCCGCTCGATGAGGGACGTCCGGCGGGGCGGGCGTCCCCTCGGGATCGTGCTGGCGGCGGCGATGGCCGTCTCGCTGGCGGCGTGCGGCGGCGGGAACGCCGGACGGGCCGGACGCGCCGGGCAGGAGGGCGCGACGGCGTCGCCGACCTCGTCCCCGGGCAAGGCCGACTGGATCCCCGGATACGTCGCGAAACTGAGCACCGAGCAGAAGGTCGGCCAGCTGTTCGTCCCGACGGTCGGCAGCGCCGCGCAGGGCAGGGCGATGATCCGCGACTACCACGTGGGCGGCGTCATCTACTTCCCCCAGAACCTGCGGACGCCGCGCTCCACCGCCGAGCTGTCGAACGCGCTGCAGAAGGCGTCCAGGATCCCGCTGACGATCGGGGTGGACGAGGAGCAGGGCATCGTGTCGCGCACACCGTTCGTGACCCGGTTCCCGGGGAACATGACGCTCGGCGCGTCCGGCCGCACCGCCGACGCCCAGGCCGCCGCGCAGGCGACGGGCGCCGAGCTGCGCGCCGTCGGCGTCAACCAGAACTACGCGCCGGACGCCGACGTCAACGTCGACCCGGCGAACCCGGTGATCGGCATCCGCTCGTTCGGGGCCGACCCGCAGCTCGTCGCGCGGATGACCCGCGCGGCCGTCGCCGGGTACCAGCAGGCGGGCGTCGCCGCCACCGCCAAGCACTTCCCCGGACACGGCGACACCGGCACCGACAGCCACACCGGCCTGCCGGTGATCACGCACAGCATGGCGACGTGGGAGCGCCTGGACGCGCCGCCGTTCAAGACCGCGGGCGCCGACGCGGTGATGTCCGCGCACATCGTGGTGCCCAAGCTGGACGGCAGCGGCGATCCCTCGACGCTCTCGAAGAACGTCCTGACCGGTCTGCTGCGCGGCCGGCTCGGGTTCCAGGGCGTGATCATCACCGACTCGCTGCAGATGGACGGCGTCCGGCAGAAGTACAGCGACCGGGTCGTGCCGGTCCGCGCGGTCAACGCGGGCGCCGACCAACTGCTGATGCCGCCGAGCCTGCCGGTCGCGTACCGGGCGGTACTGGCGGCGGCGAAGTCCGGCAAGATCCCCCGGGCGCGGCTGGACGACGCGGTGACGCGCATCCTGCGCCTCAAGGAGCGCCGGGGCCTATTCCGCGCCACGCACGTCGATCCCGCGAAGGCCGCCGCCCAGGTGGACACGCCGCAGCACCACGCGGTCGCGCGCAGCGTCGCGGAGCACGGCGTGACCGTCGTCCGCAACACCGGGAACGTCCTGCCGCTGAAGGGCCGCAAGGTCTACGTGACCGGCGCGAAGAGCACCCAGGTCGCCGCCGCGCTCCGCGCTGCGGGGGTCAGGACGGCCGGTTCGCTCGGTTCGGCGGACGTCGCGCTGCTCACGACGCTGAACAAGGGCGCCGCCGGCACCGCCGCGAGCGCCCGCGCCCTGGCGTCCAAGCCGACCGTGGTCGCCGCGCTCGGCTCGCCCTACGACCTGGACCAGGCCACGCGCGCGAAGTCCCTGGTGGCGACCTACTCGTCCACCGCGCCCGCGATCACGGCGCTGGCCCGCATCCTTGCCGGGAAGGTCAAGCCCACTGCGAAACTTCCCGTCCCGGTAGCCGGAAAGCCCATCGGCACGGGCGTCACGTACTGACGCGGACTCACTCGGCGCTGACACGCGAAAGGCGGGGTCGGGCTGCTTTCGCAGCTCGGCCCCGTCTTTTCGCCGGGAGGTCAGAGACCCAGATCCGTCAGCGCCGGGAGGACGCTTCGGGCGGCACGCTTGGCTTCGTCCGGGGAGCGGGAGCCGCGGGCGGCCTCGGCGGCCGTCCGGCACTGGTCGAGCGTGTGGTGGGCGAGCGCCGCGCGGACGAGCGGCAGCGACGGCGCGCTCATCGACAGGGACGTCACGCCCAGCCCGACCAGGACGCAGGCCAGCGCCGGATCGCCCGCGGCCTCGCCGCACACGCCGCACGGGATCCCGGCGGACGCGGCGGAGGCGACCAGGTCCAGCACCGCGGGTCGCCACGCGTCCTGGAGGTGGGCGAGCCCCCCGACCTGGCGGTCGGCGGCGCAGGTGTACTGCGTGAGGTCGTTGGTGCCGAGGCTGAAGAACTCCACCTCGGACGCCAGGTCGCGGGCGCGCAGCGCCGCGGCCGGGACCTCGATCATCACACCCGGGTGCTCGATCCCGGCCTCGCGGCAGGCGGCGGCGAACAGGGCCGCCTCCTCGGCGTCGGTCACCATCGGCGCCATGACCTGCAGCTTCGCGGTCTGCCCGGACGCGGCGCGGGCCAGCGCGGACAGCTGGGCCGACAGCACGTCGGGGTGGCGGCGCAGCATCCGCAGGCCGCGTTCGCCCAGCGCGGGGTTCGGCTCCTCACCGGGGGGCGGGAGGAACGCCAGCGGCTTGTCGGCGCCGGCGTCCAGGGCGCGCACGACGACGCGTCCGTCCGGGAACGCCGCCAGGACCTCGCGGTACGCGCGCTCCTGCTCCTCGTCGGACGGCGGGGTGGCACGGTCCAGGAAGAGGAACTCGGTGCGGTACAGCCCGACGCCCTCGGCGCCGTTCTCCACCGCCGCCGGGACGTCCTTCGGGCCGCCGATGTTGGCCAGCAGCGGCACCGCGTGGCCGTCCTTGGTGCGTCCCGGGCCGGTCGACCCGGCGAGCGCGGCGGCCCGCGCCTCGGCGGCGTCGCGCGCGGCGGACACGGCCG
>NZ_QURH01000254.1 GCF_003428695.1 Actinomadura logoneensis | reverse complement strand
CGGCTCGGCCGAGGCCCGCGTGGTCGGCTCGACCGAGGCCCGCGTGGTCGGCTCGACCGAGGCCCGCGCGGTCGGCTCGGCCGAGGCCCGCGCGGTCGGCTCGACCGGGCCGTTCCGCACGGGCTGCCCGGTCGAGCCCGCGCGGTCCGCTCGACGACCCGAAGATCGGCCGCCGCTTCCCTTGCGTCCGCGGAGGAGGCGGCGGCCCGTGCAGCCACGCCGCGTCGGTGGCAGGCCCGATTCGTTCTTTCTTGGATGGTTTGACGAATCCGCGCGCCTCCCGACGACGGCCGCCGCGCGTCCGGCTCTCCCTCTCGTTGGCCGGACGCGGAGGACGGGGCCGCGCACACATCGGTGCGCGGCCCCGTCCGCTCGCGTCGGCACGGCGGCGACGCTGGCGGTCGCGGTACGGCGTCCGCCGCTGATCCGGGACGGCGTGGGCCGCGTGGGTCAGGCGACCGCCTCGGGGTCGGTGTCCTCGTCGGCGTCCGCGAAGCCGGCGACCCAGCGCAGGGATTCGGCGCGGGCCGGGATCTCGCATTCGAGCTGGCACAGCACGCCCGTCCCGGCGGACAGGACGCGGTGCACGATGACGTACTCCGGCGGCAGGTTCAGCTGCCGGACGACGTTGGTCGGGCGCAGGTCGGTGACGCGCGCGGCCATGTCGCGCAGCCACTCGCGGTTGAACTTGAAGGTCTCGGTGACGAACGGCTCGGTGATCGGGGCGAGGAACGCCTCCAGCCCCTCGATGTCGATCTCGACGCCCTCGCGGATGAAGTCCTCGTCGCGGAGCGCGGCCTCGATCTCCTCGATGTCGTCCAGCGTGCCGATCCGCAGCAGGCGGCCCATCCGGTACTGGAACTCCTCGGGGATGCGGTCCACCGCGCCGAAGTCGAGGACGCCGAGGCGGCCGTCCGGGAGCAGCCGGAAGTTGCCGGGGTGCGGGTCGCCGTGCAGCAGGCCCGCGCGCTTCGGCCCGGACAGCAGGAACCGGCAGTACAGCAGCGCGGCGCGGTTCCGGGTCTCCTGGTCGCCGTCACTGATGATCCTCGACAGCGGGGTGCCGTCGATCCACTCGGTGACCAGCACGTCGCCCGCCTGCGCGACGACCTCGGGGATGTAGAAGTCCGGGTCGTCCGGCGGGAAGCCCTCGCGCATGAGCGTCTGCGACTCGGCCTCGAGGGTGTAGTCGAGCTCCTCGATCACCCGCTCCTTGAGCTCGGCGAGCATCGACTTGACGTCCAGGCCGGGCATGAGCGCGCCGAACATCCGGCCGAGCCGGGCCAGCTGGTTGAAGTCGCTGACCAGCGCCTGGCCGGCGCCGGGGTACTGGACCTTGACGGCGACGTCCCGGCCGTCCTCCCAGACGCCCCGGTGCACCTGCCCGATGGACGCGGCGGCGGCGGGCCGGTCGTCGAACTCGCGGAACCGGTCGCGCCAGTCCGCGCCGAGCCCTTCCGCGAGCACCTTGTGGACGGACGAGGCGGGCAGCGGCGGGGCGGCCTCCTGCAGCTTGGTCAGCGTGGCCCGGTACGGCCCGGCGATCTCCGGCGGCAGCGCCGCCTCGAAGATCGAGAGCATCTGGCCGAGCTTCATCGCCCCGCCCTTGAGCTCGCCGAGCACCTTGAACAACTGCTCGGCGGTGCGCTGCTGGATCTCCACGGCCACCGCCTCGGCGGACCTGCCGAAGGTGCGTTTCCCGACGCCCAGAGCGGTGCGCCCGGCGAATCCGAGCGGGAGGGACGCCAGCTTTGCGGACCGCGTCACCGCGCGGCGGGGAAGATCGCTCACGGCGACCATTGTCGGGGACGGGGGTCGTTCACGCCACAACGATATGTGATAACGCGGACGGCCGGATCCTGCCTCACCCCGGCCACCAGGCGAAACATTGTAAGTGTGCGCTTTCTCACCCCTCCCGCGCCGGGTCGCCGCCGCCCCGGCGGTACGGTTCGGCCATGGCTGAAGATCAGGTCCTGCTGGTGGACCGCCGTCCGGACGGCGTCGCCGTCCTCACCCTGAACGACCCGTCCCGGCGCAACGCCATGTCGGACGAGATGACCGCCGCCTGGAAGGACGCGCTCACCGGGCTGCGCGCCGACACCGGCCTGCGCTGCGTCGTCGTGACCGGGGCGGGCACCGCGTTCACCTCGGGCGGCGTGCTGTCCTGGCTGGCCGACACCAACGCCGCGGAACTGCCCGAGCTGCGCACCCGGATGGCCGACTACTACCGGACCTGGCTGATGATCAGGGACCTGGAGGTCCCGACGATCGCCGCCGTCAACGGGCACGCGGTCGGCGCCGGACTCTGCCTCGCGCTCGCCTGCGACCTGCGGTACGCCGCGGACGACGCCAAGCTCCTCGCGCCGTTCACCGCCCTCGGCCTGCACCCCGGCATGGCCGCGACCTGGCTGCTGCCCGAGGTCGCCGGGCTGCCGCTGGCGCGCGAGATGCTGCTCACCGGACGCGTCCTCACCGGCACGGAGGCCGCCGCGCACGGCCTGGTCAACCGCGCCGTCCCGCGCGCGGACGTCATGGCCGAGGCGCTGGCCGCCGCCGGACGCGTCGCCGCGCAGGCCCCGATCGCCACCCGCCTCACCAAGACCGCGCTCGCGAACGGCGGCCACCCCGACATGGCGACCGCGCTCCGCTGGGAGGCCCTCGCCCAGCCCGTGACGATGACCACCGGCGACATGCTGGAGGGCCTCACCGCCCAGCGCGAGAAGCGCCCCCCGAAGTTCACCGGCCGCTGACCCCCACCCGCCCGTCCGCCGATCCGGTAGGGAACGGCGGACCGGCTGGTCGTCGGACGGCGGGGAGCGGCGGTGGTGTGATCAGCGGGCGACGGGTCACCGGGCGGCGGGTCAGCGGACGACGTGATCACCGGGCGGCGGGTCAGCGGGCGGCGGTCGCGGGCTCCTTGGGGGAGCCGACGTGCTCGGCGAGGTAGTCCTCCCAGGTGCGGGTGCCCCGCATGGCGCCCTGCCGGGCGAGGTTGCGGCCCTCCCGGTAGGCGCGGCCGATCTTTCCCGGCATCCGGACGGGCAGCATCGGACGGCGCCGGCCGGTCGCCGCCAGGTAGCCGCGGAGCAGCTCGGGCAGCGTGAAGTCGGCCGGACCCGCGAGGTCGGGGACGAGTCCGGCGGGCTCCCCGAGGACGAGTTCGGCCAGCCGGGCGGCGACGTCCCGCTCGTCCACGGGCTGGAAGGTCAGCGCGCCCGGCGCCGGGACCACCGGCATCTTCGCCATCTTCGCCACGATGCCGAGCACGAGGCTGTGGAACTGCGCGGGCCGCAGCGTCGTCCACGGCACGCCCGAATCGGCGACGGCCCGCTCTGACTCCAGTTTCGTGCGCAGCCACGCCATCGGGACGCCCTCGACGCCGGTGACCGAGACGTACACCAGGTGCCGCGCGCCCGTCCGCGCGGCGGCGCCGGCGAGGTTGCGGGTCGCGACGTCGTCGCCCTTCGGGCCGCCCGCCAGGTGGACGACGGTCTCCGCCCCGGCGAGCGCGTCGTCGATCCCCTCACCGGCGAGCAGGTCGCAGGACACGAACTCGACCCCGTCCGCGGCGGGACGCGCGTGCCGGGAGAGGACCCGCACGGGGTGCCCCGCCTCCCGCAGCAGCGGGACCAGCAGGGAGCCGAGCGTCCCGGTGCCTCCGGTGACCAGAATCGGTGCCGTCATGACTCACTCCGTTTCCACAGGACGGTGGCGCCACGCCCCGTCTACCTGGATGACGGCACGTCCGCCGGGAATGTGACAGCGGCGCCTCGCCGATCTTGAAATTCCGGTCCTGCGCCCGACCGGGGCGCCGGGGCGCCGGGATGCAGGGCGCCGGGGCGCCGGGATGCAGGGCGCCGGGGCGCCGGGGCGCGGGGCCGGACGCCGAAGTCGGGGGAGCGTCGGGACGCGGCCGATGAAGGACGATCTGCCGTCACCCTCCGTACGGATTACGGTCAGGCCGAATTCGGAAAAACTCCTTCCGGCGTGTCGTCCGGGGTGTCGGGAAGGGGGTACCCGGCGGCTAGCAGGCGGGGAAAACATCGGTTCTGACCTGGGAAAACGGCCAACCCCCCCTGTGGCGGGCGCAAAGTTTTGGGTACGGTTCTTGCGTGCCCCCAAACGTTGAGGTCCGCCGGAGCAGCAGGCGACGGCGGACGGTGTCCGCATATCGGGACGGGGACAAGGTCGTGGTGATGCTGCCGTCCCGGCTCAGCAAGGCCGAAGAGGAGCAGTGGATCGCGACCATCCTCCAGCGGCTCGCCGACCGCGAGCGCCGGCGGCGCCCGAGCGACGCCGACCTGGAGGCCCGGGCCCACGAGCTGTCCCGGCGCCACCTCGGCGGCCGGGCCGTCCCGGCGAGCGTCCGCTGGGTGGACAACCAGCGCACCCGCTGGGGCTCCTGCACCCCGGACGACGGCACGATCCGGCTCTCCACCCGGCTCCGCGGGATGCCGTCCTGGGTGGTGGACTACGTCCTGATCCACGAGCTGGCCCACCTGCTGGTCCCGGGCCACGGCGCCGACTTCTGGGAGCTGGTCGGCCGGTACCCGAAGACCGAGCGCGCCCGCGGCTACCTGGAGGGCGTGGCCGCCGCCGCCCACCTCCCGATGGAGACGGGCGCCGCCGACGAGGACGATCTCCGCCACGGAGTGGCCGGTTGAGCGAGAGTCCCGACCCCACTCCTGAAACCGCTGGTCAGCAGGCTGCGGAGGTGCGGCCGGCGACGTCCGTGCGGTACGCCGCGGTCCTGTCGGTGGGATCGTCCGGCGGCCCGGCACAGCCGCCTCCGGGCGTGGCCGCCGACGACTACCGCCTCGCGCTGCTGGAGGACACCTACGAGGTCGTCGCGGGCCTGGAGCTGGTGACCGCCGCGCTCGTCCTCGACCCGCCCGACCAGCCGGACGCCGAGGCGCTGACCTGGCCCGGGACGCCGATCGTCCGCGAGCCCACCCTGCCCGGCGCGTTCGCCGCGCTGCACGCGCTCGGCGCGACCGAGGCCGCGCTGCTCGCCCCCGACGCCCCCGACCTCCCGCCGCTGCTGCTCGGCAAGCTGTTCCGCGCGCTCGGCCAGGCCCCGGCCGCCGCCTGCCAGTCCGCCGGGGGAGGGCTCGTGGCGCTGGCGGCCCGGCTGCCCCTGCCGTCCTGGCTCGCGGACGCCCTGACCAGCACGGACCTGGACGTCCCGGACGCCCTGTCCCGGCTGCGCGCCGCCGCCCCGAGGCACGGCCAGATCCCGCAGGGCCCGAGCTGGCACCGCCTGCGCACCCCGCCGGACGTCGCGCTCCTCGACCCCGGCCTGGAGGGCTGGGAATCCACCCGAGCCCTCCTCGAAGGCCATCCCGCCTACTGAACCCGCGACTTTCCGAGCTCGCGGCAGCGCTGGACCCGCGGTTCGCCTGGCCCCCGCTTCACCGAGTCTGCGCTCCACCAACCCCGCCGTTCAAAGAGCCGACGGTTGCCGACCCTGAATTTCTGCACCCGCGATTCGCCGAGCCGACGGTTTCGAGGCCGGGTTCGAATGGCCGGATGGTCAGGGGGTGTCGAGCGCGCGGGCGGCGGCCACGAGGTGGCGGAGGGCGTCGTCGGTCGGCTCCGGCAGGGCGTCCAGGGGAAACCAGCGGAGGTCGTCCGACTCGTCGCTCTGCTCGGCCCGCGCCCCGGACGGGGCGAACGCCACGTACTGGACGTCCAGGTGCCAGGATCCCTCGGGGTGGCAGCGCACCAGGTGCCGGTCGAGCCGCAGCGGCTCCGGGCGCAGGACGAGGCCCGGAATGCCCGACTCCTCGGTGGCCTCGCGCAGCGCGGCCGCCGCGAGCGTGGCGTCGCCCGGCTCGCAGTGCCCGCCGAGCTGCAGCCAGCGCTTGATCTTGGAGTGCAGGGTCAGCAGGACGCGGGAGCCCGTGGCGTCCAGCACCAGGGCACTCGCCGTGATGTGGCCCGGGGCGCACTCGCGCCACGTGCCGTCCGGATGGGCGGCGAGGTGGTCGAGGAATCCGTCGCGGACGCCCGCCTGCCCGGCGTCCGGCGCCGTCCAGCCCGTGAGAACCCGGACGGCGTCGGTGTGCAGCGGGGCGGGCCGCACCCGCGCCGCCGCCTCGTCCGCCGCGACGCCTGCCCCAGGCGCACCGGCCCCGGACGCACCGGCCCCGGACGCACCGGCCCCGGGCGGTCCGCCCGGGGTGGTGGGGGGAGCGGTCACACCCGCCCCACCCGCGGGTAGCGGGAGTCGGTGCGCTGGTGGCGGCGGCGCTCCTGGTCGCTCGGCCGCTGCCAGCACAGCGCCGTGCGGGACGTCCGGCGGCGGATCAGCGTCGTGCGGGACGGGACCAGCGAGCAGCAGCTGACGCGGGAGGACGGACGGGCCGCGCTCATGCGCCCGGCTCCGCGTCGCCCTTGCCCTTGTCCTGACCCTCGTCCTTGCCCTGATCACCGTCGCCCTCGGGCTTCTCGGCGCCGGGGACCTGGCCGAGGGCGCCGGGCGCGTCCTCGGTCCTGGCGACCTCGGTCGAGTGCGGCTCGGTGAGGGCGGTGAGATCGGCGTCCGACAGACCCTCGGCGGTGCCGTGCACGTAGGCGTCCGGGTCGGTGAGGTCGTCGGCGGTGGGCAGCAGGTCCGGGTGCTCCCAGACCGCGTCCCGGCCGTCGGTGCCGCGCACGTCGGTGAGCGTCCGCCACAACGCTCCCGCCTCGCGCAGCCGCCGGGGCCGCAGCTCCAGGCCGACGAGGGTGGCGAAGGTGCGCTCGGCGGGTCCGCCGGTCGCGCGCCGCCGCCGGACGGCCTCGGCGAGCTTGACCGCCTCGGGCAGCCGGCCCTCGGCGACCCGGTTGACGACGGTGTCGACCCAGCCCTCGACCAGCGCGAGCGTGGTCTCCAGCCGGGCGAGCGCGGCCTTCTGCTGCGGGGTCTCGGCGGGCGTCAGGGAGATCCCGTCGCCGAGCGCCTCCTGCAGCGCCTCGGGGTTGGACAGGTCCAGCCCGGAGACGGCCTGCTCGATGCCGGACAGGTCGACGGTGATGCCGCGCGCGTAGTCCTCCACGGCGCCGAGCAGGTGCCCGCGCAGCCACGGGACGTGCGCGAACAGCCGCTGGTGGGCGGCCTCGCGCAGCGCCAGGTACAGCCGGACCTCGTCCGCGGAGACCTCCAGGCCCTCGCCGAACGCGGTGACCCCGGCGGGCAGCAGCGCGCCGACCCCGGCGGGGGCGAGCGGCAGGCCCACGTCGCTGGAGGAGGTGACCTCCTTGGCGAGCGCGCCGAGCGCCTGCCCGGTCTGGCCGCCGACCATGGCACCGGCCATCTGCCGGACCATCCCGAGCAGCGGCCCCGCCATCGCCTGCATCTCGGCGGGGACGTCCTCGCCGAGGCCGCCGCCGAGCGCGCCGCCCATCGACTCGACCATCCGGGACGCGATCGGGTCGATGACCTTCTCCCAGACCGGGACGGTGCCCTCGATCCACTCCGACCGGCTCCACGCCTGCGGGGTGCGGATGCCGGCGGGCAGCGTCGTGCCCTCGTCCAGCCACAGGTCGGCCAGCCGCAGCGCCTCCACGATCTTGGTGCGCTCCGCCTCCAGGACGGAGGGGTCGCCGCCGTTCTCCACCACGGTGTGCCGTGCGATGTTCTTGGCGAGGTCCCAGTTCAGCGGGCCGTCGGACCCGGCGCCCGGTGCGCCCTGGGTGCCGATCATGTCGGCGAAGCGGTGCAGCATGTCGGCGAACTGCCGCATGTCGCCCATGCCGCCGCCCATACCGCCGAACGGGTCCTGGGGCTTGTCGTCGTCACCGTCGCCCGGACGGTTGAAGCCGAACGGAGTGTCATTCATCGGTTTGCCCCCGGCATGCATGATGGGCTCATATCCGCAACGTTAGCCGGTCCCGGCGAGGTCGCGTACACAGAGAAGGGGGCGCCCCCGTGGCAACGGGCAAGGTTCGCCCTCGGCGTAGCAAGAGCCCGGTCGTCGCCGTCACCGGCGCGGCGTCCGGCGCGGGGCGGCTGCTGGCCGCCCGGCTCGCCGAGCGCGAGGAGATCCGCAAGGTCGTGGCCGTGGACGGCCACCGCGGCGACGTGCCCGGGGTCACCTGGCGGGTGGTCGACATCCGCGACCCGCTGCTGTCGAACCGGCTCTCGGACGTCGACGTGATCGTCAACCTGGACGTCGAGCGCTCGCCCGACCTGGACTCCAAGGAGCGCCGCACCCACAACGTGCGGGGCGCGCAGACCGTGGTGACCGCCGCCGCGGCGGCGCGCGTGCGGCGCGTGGTCCTGGTCACCAGCGCGATGGTCTACGGCGCGCTCCCCGACAACGAGGTCCCGCTGCGCGAGGACGCGCCGCTGCTCGCCGAGGCCAACGCCTCCATCGCGGGCGACTACCTGGAGATCGAGGACCTCGCCGCCTCGGCCGCCGCGTCCCACCCGGGGCTGTCGGTCACGATCGTCCGCCCGGCGGCGCTCGTCGGCCCCGGCGTGGACACGGTCGTCACCCGGCACTTCGAGGCCCCGCGGCTGCTCACGGTCAAGGGCAGCGAGCCCGCCTGGCAGTTCTGCCACATCGAGGACCTGGCGTCCGCGCTGGAGACCGTCGTCGTGGAGGACCTGCCCGGCCCGCTCGCGGTCGGCTGCGACGGCTGGCTCGGCATGGACGAGGTCGCCGAGATCACCGGCAAGCGCGGCTTCGAGCTGCCCGCCGCCGTGACGTTCGGCATGGCCCAGCGGCTGCACCGCCTCGGCATGACCCCGGCCCCCGCGACGGACCTGCACTACGTCGCCTACCCCTGGGTCGTGGACGCCGCCCGCCTGCGCGGCGCGGGCTGGAAGCCCGCCTACGACAACGCGACCGCGCTGCGCGTCCTGATGGAGGAGACCGCGGGCCGGCACGCCGTCGTCGGACGCCGCGTCGGCGGCAAGGAGGCCACCATGGCCACCGCCGCCGGAGCCACCGTCGCCGCGATCGGCGCCGCCGCCGCCATCCGCCGAGCCCGCCGCCGCCGTCGCGTCTGACGCCGCGCCCCACCTGACGGGCGCGCCGCGTCCGCCGGG
>NZ_QURH01000037.1 GCF_003428695.1 Actinomadura logoneensis | reverse complement strand
CGGCCCGCGCGACCGGCCCGCGCGACCGGCCCGCCCGGGGCGGGGCGGGCGCGACTCCGTACAGTTGGGCGATGGTCCAGGGACACGCCGCCGTCGTGGGCACCGGCCCGAACGGGCTCGCCGCCGCCGTCACGCTCGCCCGCGCCGGGCTGGACGTCGTGCTGTTCGAGGCCGCGCCGGAGATCGGCGGCGGGCTGCGGAGCGAGGCGCTGTTCGATCCGCGGATCACGCACGACATCTGCTCGGCCGTCCACCCGATGGCCGCCGCCGCGCCGTTCTTCCGCGCGTTCGACCTGGCCGCGCGCGGCGTGGAGCTCGTCCGTCCCGAGATCAGCTACGCCCACCCGCTGGACGGGGGACGCGCCGCCCTCGCCCACCGGTCCCTCGACGCCACCTGCGCCGCGCTCGGCGCGGACGGCCCCGCCTGGCGCCGCCTGTTCGGGCCGCTCCTGCGCCACAGCGAGAGCCTGACCGGCCTCTTCCTCTCGGACCTGCGCCGCCCGCCGTCCTCGCCCCTGGGCGCGCTCTCCTTCGGACTGCGCGCGCTGCGCGGCGACCCGTTCCGCGGCGAGGCGGCGTCCGCGCTGTTCACCGGCGTCGCGGGGCACGCCGTCGGCGAGATCGCCGGGCTCGTCGGCAACGCGGTCGCGCTGATGCTCGGCCACCTCGCGCACGCCTCCGGCTGGCCCGTCCCGCGCGGCGGCAGCGGCGCGATCGCCCGGGCGCTGGCGGACGACGTCACCGCGCACGGCGGCGCCTTCCAGACCGGTCACCGCGTCACCGACCTGGGAGAACTGGCCGGATTCCCGCTCGTCCTCCTCGACACGGGAGCCAAGGAGTTCCTGTCCATCGCCCGCCGCCAACTGCCCGACCGGTACGCCAGGGCGCTGTCCAGGTTCCGTTACGCGCCGGGTGCCGCGAAGGTCGACTTCCTGGTCTCCGAGCCGATCCCGTGGGCCAACCCCGACGTCGGACGCGCCGGGACCGTCCACCTGGGCGGGACGCGCGCCGAGATGGTCCGCAGCGAACGCCTCGCCTCGCGCGGCCACCTGAGTGACACGCCGTTCGTGCTGGTCGTGGACCCGGGCGCGGTCGACCCGACCCGGATCGTGGACGGCAAGCGGCCGGTCTGGGCCTACGCGCACGTGCCGAACGGCGACGACACTCCGCCGATCGACCTCGTGCGCGCGCGTATCGAGCGGTACGCGCCGGGCTTCGGCGACACCGTCCTCGAAGCCCGGGGCATCACGGCCGCCGAATACGAGACCTACAACCCGAACTACGTGGGCGGCGACATCGGCGCGGGGGCGATGTCGCTACGGCAGATCGCCGCCCGTCCCACACCGCGCTGGGACCCGTACACGACGCCCCTGCACGGCGTGTACCTCTGCTCGGCGTCCACGCCACCGGGGCCCGGCGTTCACGGCATGTCCGGCTACTTGGCCGCCGCATCGGCCCTGAAGCGGCACTACGGCATGCGTCCGCCCTCGCTCGCGCCGGACGCTCGTCCGTAGCGCCGCGCCAGACGCGCCAGGTGCTCGACCAGTTCGGGCGGGCCGTCCACCTCGAAGTCGGCGTCGAGAAGGCCCAGGTGGACGGCCAGCGACTCGACCGTGTCCGCGCCCGTGTGCAGCACGCAGGACGCGTCGTCCACGGCCTCGACGACACCGACGGCGGGGGAGACGCGCGCGCTGATCTCCTCGGCCGGGGCGCGCACGACGACGCGCGCCCGGTACCGCCACGCGGCGGACGACACGCGCTGGGACACGTAGGCGGCGACGTCCTCGTCCGGCAGCGGACGCGGCGTGAAGCGCGGCCCGGTCGGGACCTTCGGGAGCATCCGGTCCACCCGGAACGTCCGCCAGTCCTCGCGCTCGACGTCCCAGGCCAGCAGGTACCAGCGGCGTCCCCAGTTGACCAGGCGGTACGGCTCGACCTCCCGCCAGGACGCCGAGGACCGGTGGGACGTGTAGTCGAACCGCAGCCGCTCGCGCGTCCGGCACACCCCGGCGATCGTGGTCAGGACGTCCGGATCGACCGACGGGCCGGGCCGGTCGCTCGGCACCGGGACGGTGTACGCCTGGAGCGTCCCGACCCGGTGCCGCAGCCGGGACGGCATGACCTGCTCCAGCTTGGCGAGCGCGCGCAGCGACGCCTCCTCGTTCCCCGCGATCGCGCCGCTCGTCGCCGTCCGCAGCCCGACCGCGACCGCGACGGCCTCGTCGTCCTCCAGCAGCAGCGGCGGCAGCGCCGCGCCCGCCGCCAGCCGGTAGCCGCCCGCCGACCCGCGCGTGGCGTGCACCGGATACCCGAGCGCGCGCAGGCGCTCGATGTCCGCCCGGACGGTCCGCCCGCTCACCGCCAGCCGTTCGGCCAGCTCGGAGCCGGTCCAGTCGCGCGGCGTCTGCAGGAGCGCCAGCAGTCTCAGCAGCCGCGCCGAAGTCTCCAACATGTTCTTCACCCTGCCGTCCCATTAGGAACAAGATCTGCCTAATGGCAGGACAGACTCTTCCACATGAGCGAGATCAACGAGTTCCGCGTCAACGTCCCGCAGGCCGACCTGGACGACCTGGCCGACCGCCTCTCCCGCACCCGGTTCGCGGACGAGCTGCCCTACGACCAGGTCACCGACGGCGTCCAGCGGGGGCCGGTGCAGCCGGGCTGGGAGTACGGCGTCCCGGGCTCGTTCGTCCGCGACATGCTGGCCCGCTGGCGGGACTTCGACTGGTGCGCGCAGGAGGCACGCATCAACGCGTTCCCGCAGTTCACGACCGAGATCGACGGCGAGACGATCCACTTCGTGCACGTCCGCTCGCCGCACCCGGACGCGACGCCGCTGATCCTCACGCACGGCTGGCCGAACACCTTCGTCGAGTACCTCGATCTGGTCGGGCCGCTCACCGATCCCGACGACCCGGCGGACGCCTTCCACGTCGTCATCCCGTCCCTGCCCGGCTTCGGGTTCTCCAGCCGGCCGCGCACCCGGGGATGGGACGCGGCCCGCACCGCCGACGCCTGGGCCGAGCTGATGTCCCGCCTCGGCTACGACCGGTTCGCCGCGCACGGCAACGACGCGGGCGCGATCGTCAGCCCCGAGATCGGCCGCCGCCACCCGGACCGCGTCCTCGCCGTCCACGTCACGCAGATCTTCTCGTTCCCGACCGGCGACCCGGCCGAGCTGACCGGCCTCACCGAGGACGAGCGCGCCTACCTGGGCTTCCTCGGGAGCTTCGTGGAGCACGCCGTGCACGACAAGGTCCAGCAGGCGCAGCCGCAGACCCTCGCGCACGCCCTCGCCGACTCGCCCGCCGGGCAGCTCGCCTGGATCGGGCAGCTCCTCGCGGGCGTCCCCGACCCGGACGTCGTCCTCACCAACGCCACGATCTACTGGCTGACCAACACCGCCGCGTCCTCGGCCCGCTTCTACTACGAGAACCACCACGCGGAGAAGGACACGGCCCCCACGACGTTCCCGATCGGCCTGTCGTCGTTCGCGTACGACTTCCGGCCGCTGCGCCGCTTCGCCGAGCGCGACCACAAGAACATCGTCGCCTGGACCGAGCACGACCGGGGCGGCCACTGGTCCGCGCACGACGCCCCCGACCTGCTCGTGGACGACCTCCGGGCCTTCTTCCGCCGCTTCCGCTGACGGCCCGGACCCACTGCAAGGCGTCCCGCACCCGGCCTGCTGCCGCGCGCGCTCAGCCGCGCGGCAGCAGGCCGAGTTCGATGGCCTTGACCACGGCGTGCGTCCGGTCGCGCGCGTCGAGTTTGGCGAAGATCCGCAGCAGGTGGGTCTTCACGGTCGCCTCGGCGATCACCAGCCGCCGGCCGATCTCCGGGTTCGACAGCCCGTCGGCGACCGCCCGCAGCACCTCGGCCTCGCGGGCGGTCAGCGCCACCGGCGCGGGCCGCCGCATCCGCGCGACGAGCCTCTGCGCGATCTTCGGGGCGAGCACGGTCTCGCCCCGGGACGCGGCCCGGACGGCGTCCGCGAGCTGCTCGCGCGTGGTGTCCTTCAGCAGGTACCCGACCGCCCCTGCTCGCGCGTGGTGTCCTTCAGCAGGTACCCGACCGCCCCGGCCTCCACCGCCCGCTCGATGTCGGCGTCGGTGTCGTAGGTGGTGAGGATGAGGACGCGCGTCCCCGGATGCCGGGCGACGATCTCGGCCGTCGCCCCGACGCCGTCCAGGACGGGCATCCGCAGGTCGAGCAGCGCCACGTCCGGGCGGTGCGCGGCGACGAGCGCGACCGCCTCCCGCCCGTCGGACGCCTCGGCGGCCACCGAGATGCCGCCGTCGGCGCCGAGCAGGGCGATGACGCCCGCGCGCATCGCCGGATGGTCGTCGGCGACGATCACCGAGAGCATGGGTCACTCCTCCAGGGACGAATCGGACGCGGGCAGGGGCTCGGACGCGGGCGGGGGTTCAGGCGGGGGGAGGGGCTCGGGCAGCGGCAGGACGGCGAGGATCCGGGTGCCGTCGCCGACCGAACTGGTCACGGTCAGGTCCCCGCCGAGCTCGGCCAGCCGGCGGCGCATCCCGGCGAGGCCGAAGCCGCGGGCGTCCTCGACGGCGAACCCGCGCCCGTCGTCGGTGACCTCCAGCTCCACGTGCTCCGGGAACCGGGTCAGCACGACCCCGACCGCCGACGCGTCCGCGTGCTTGCGGACGTTCGCCAGCGACTCCTGCGTGCAGCGCAGCAGCGCGACGCGGGTGGTCTGGTCGCCGTCCACCTCGTCCAGCTCGGCGTCCACGGCCAGGCCGGTGTCCTCGGCGAACCGGTCGAGCGTGCGGCGCAGGGTCGCGGTCACCGACCCGGACGCGATCGTCGCGTGCGGCGACGAACCGACCAGCACCCGCGCCTCGGCCAGGTTCTCGCGCGCGATCCGCTCGATGGTCGCGACCTGCCGGGACGCGTCGTCCGGCGCGTCCCGCACGTCCGAACGGGCGGCCTCGGCGAGCACGACGATCGAGGCGAACCCCTGCGCGAGCGTGTCGTGGATCTCCCGCGCCATCCGCTCGCGCTCGGCCGCCGCGCCCTCCCTGCGGTGCGCCTCGGCCAGCTCCGACCGGGCGCCGGCCAGCTCCGCGCCGAGCCGTTCCGCGCGCCGGTCGGCCAGCTCCAGCCGCCGCCTCACGGTGAGCGCGAGGACCGTCCCGGCGCCGTAGCCGACCACGGAGACGACCGCGTTGGCCCGCAGGTCGCCGCCGCGCAGCAGGTCGCCCGCCAGCGCGGCGACGACGGCCACGGTGCTCAGCCACACCGGGTCCCGGACGGAGCGGGCGTGCAGCCAGAACATCGGCAGCGAGGCGACGAACAGCGTCGCCGCGCCGTCCCGGAAGTAGGCGACCACGCCGATCCCGGCCGCGAGCACCCACAGGAACCAGGGGAGGCGTCCGGGGAAGCGCCGCGCCGCCGCGTACGCGAGGCCGAGCGCGATCGGGACGCCCGAGGACCAGACCCGCGTCCCCGGCGGATCGTCCTGGGCGGCGACGACCTCGGGAGCGAGGCCGAGGAAGGCCCACAGGACGGTGTTCCAGCGCAGGACGCGCGCCTGGTCGTCGGAGAACCGCACGTCGGTCACCTTACGGTGCGCATCGTCCGGTTCGTCTGCCCCTCCGCCGCGCCGCCGACGCTGTGCCCGTCCGTCGTGCCCGTGCCCGTCGTGCCCGTGCCCGTCGTGCCCGTGCCCGTCGTGCCCGTGGCCGCCGTGCCCGTGCCCGCCGTGCCCGCCGTCCGGTCCGTCCGGCGGGACGGCCACCACGCGGCGTCGCCGAGCAGCAGCATCATCGCGGGCAGGACCACCAGCCGGATCACGAACGCGTCCAGCAGGACCGCGACGGCGAGGCTCAGCCCGAACTGCTTCATCTCGATCAGGTGCAGCGGGACGAAGCTGGCGAACACCGTCATCATCACCACGGCGGCGCTGGTCACCACGCCCGCCGACGCGCCGATCCCGTCCAGGACGGCCCGCCTCGCCGGCACCCCGCTCCGCACCAGCTCCTGCACCCGGCTCAGCGTGAAGACCTGGTAGTCCATCGACAGCCCGAACAGGATCACGAAGAGGAACAGCGGCACCCGGGACCCGACCGACCCCATCGACGTGAAGCCGAGCAGCCCCTCGGCCCAGCGGTGCTGGAAGACCACCGTGAGCACGCCCAGCGACGCCGCCGCCGACAGCAGGTTGAGGACGACCCCGACCAGGCCCAGCACGGCCGACCGGAAGGCGAACACCGTGACCGCGAAGGTGACCAGCAGCAGCGCGCCCAGGATCAGCGGCAGCCGCTCCTTCTGGTGCTCGGGGTAGTCGGCGTACCGGGCCACGTCCCCGGTCACCGCGACGTCCGCCCGGATTCTGCCCACGGTCGCCGGGACGTGCACCGCGCGCAGCCGCTCGAGCGAGTCCTGCGCCCGCTTCTGGCTCGGGTACGCCGGGACGGGGACCTCCAGCATCGTGACCCGGTGGTCGGCCGAGACCCGGACGCGCGTCCGGCCGTCGAACAGCGGGTCGGCCTCGACCCGCCCGGCCAGCGCGTCGAGCGCCGCCGCCACCTCCGGCTGCCGCGCGGCGTCCGCCCGCACGACGACCTGGTCGACCGCCTTCAGCTCGGGGAAGGCCGCGTTCACCCGGTCGAAGGACCGCATCGCGGGCAGCTCCCGCGAGTACGTCTCGCGGCCCACGTCGGTCAGCTTCATGGACGCCATCGGAGCGGCGAGCGCGAGCATCGCCGCGACGGCGGCCCCCAGCAGCACGGCCGGCCGGCGTGCGACGGCGCCGAGGACGGGCCCGGTGAACCAGCCCGGCCGCCCCACCCGCCCCGTGTCACGACCCCCGCGCCCTGTACCACGACGGCCGCGCCGCGCGGAGCGGTCCGCGCGCCGGGCGGACCGTCCGCCGAGCTTGGCGAGCAGCGCGGGCAGGACGGTCAGCGAGCTGACCACGGCGGCCATCGCCACCACGATCGCGCCGGTCGCCAGCGATCCGAAGATGACGTCGTCCGCCAGGTACAGCGTCGCGGACGTCACCGCCACCGCGAGCCCGGACACGACGACCGCGCGGCCGGACGTCGCCGCCGCCAGCTCCACCACGGCCGCCGACGACAGCGACCCGCCCGCCTTGGCCCGCTCCTCGCGGTCGCGCTTGAGGTAGAAGAGCGTGTAGTCGACGCCCACCGCCATGCCGATGAGCAGGATGACGTTCATCCCGACGCCCGCGTCCGGGAAGACGTGCGAGGCGACCATCGACAGGCCGACGGCCGCCGCGATCGACGAGACCGCCAGCAGCAGCGGCACCACGGCCATCACCAGCGACCGGAACACGAGCAGCAGCACCAGCAGCGTCACCGGCAGCGCGAACAGCTCGGTCCGGGAGAGGTCGGAGCCCCGCTGCCCCTGGACGTCCTTGCTGATGGACGGGCTGCCCGCCTCGTCCACGGCCAGGTCCGGGTTGGCTCTGCGCACCTGGTCGGTCTGCGCCAGCACCGGATCGACGTGCTTCCTGCCCTCCAGCTCCGGGCCCCTGAGGACCACGTCCACCCGGACGGCCCGCCCGTCGGCCGACCAGACCGGAGCCCCCGCCGACTCGACCTCGGGCAGCCGCGCCATCCGCGTCCGGACGTCCTGGGCGACTGCCGTCCCGCGCGCCCTGTCGAGGGGCGCCGTGCCCTTGGCCGCGATGAGGACGCGCTCCAGCGCCCGCTGCTGGAGGCCGCCCTCCGCCGCGTACGCCTCGCCGCGTCCCGCCTCGCCGACCCAGAAGTCGTGGGCCGTGGCCGCCTTGCCGCCGAGCGAGATCCCGGCGCCGAGGCAGACCGCCACGAACAGAAGCCACCCGGCGATCGCGCGCCACGGGTGATGGGCGCTCCACCGCGCCACTCGCACTGAGGGGTTCGTCATGCCGAAAAGCCTGGCCGGAGGGCCTTGCGCGGCGACAGCCTCGACCGGTTGAACCTGGTGTCCACCGATCGGTGGACACGCACGCGGAAACCTCCCTCCCCGCGCCGCGGCTGCCCGACGCGGGACGCCGCCCGGGACGTCCGCCGGGATCCCGGCTCCGGGTTCGGCGACGCGAATTCTGACGAAGGTGAGGGAGCCGAGTCATGTACCCGATACGTCTGATTGAAGCTGTTTAGACTGCCGCTCCACGTGGTCGCGTTCTTCAAGGGAGATGTGATGGGCATGCCGGACGAGACGGGAAGACCTACCCTGCTGGTCAGGATGACGGCCAAGCTGAAGGGCGAGGTCCGGGCGGACACGCTCGAGTCGTTCCGGCGCGCGGGCGGGGTCGCCTACGCGGAGATGCAGCGGGCGGAGGCGCTGCGCCAGAAGCTCGCCGACGAGGGCGCGAACCTGTGGCACGTGGAGCCCGGCGTGTCGAGCCAGCTGCTGTGCGCCTGGAACGCGTTCGTCCTGCAGTCCATCGGCGAGAACCTGCTGGACGCCGACTACAGCGCCGACCCGCGGACGGTCGGCTACGTCCCACCCGTCACGCACACCCAGGTCACGGCCTGCTTCGACGAGGTCGAGCCGTGGTCGTCGCGCGCGCGGCAGGCCGCCGGGAACTCCTCGCTCGACCTCTCCGCGACCCTCCGGCTCCCCGCCGACCTGCCCGAATGGGCCGAGGCCGACCCGTGCCCGCTGCCGCACCTGCGCGGGATGCTCGCCGCGGCCCGCGCCGTCCGGCAGCACGCCGAGGTGGCGCTCGGCGTGTTCGAGGCGTCCGTCCAGGACGCCGAGAAGCACGGCCGCGACCTGCAGAGGCTCCGGCAGCTCGCGGCCGAGGGCAGCACGGCGGCCGACTACGCCGAGGGCCTGCTGGAGGCCGACCCCGACCCGAACCTGCACGAGGCCATCGAGGAACGCCTCCAGCGCGCGCTGGAGGCGTTCTACCACCTGGGCCAGCTCACGGCCATGCCGTCGCTCATCGCCCGCTACGACACCGGCGGCCAGGTCGCGGCGACGCCGGCCCCCCGCAAGCTCGCCACGCCCGACTCGTCCGGGTTCGACCCCTGGTGCCTGACCTCGCCGCGCGAGCGCGCCACGTGGCGCAAGGACCCCCGCGCCCACCAGTCGATCAAGGAGCTGTGGGAGTTCGACCCGGACCCTGCGGCCACCCTGCGGATCCAGGACGAGATCGACGCGGCCTTCGCGGCGAAGGCGATCGACTACGCCAGGAACGGCTCCGGCTCGCTGCTCGGCAGCTACTTCTGCTGCCCGTGGGGCGCGATCTACGTCGTCCGGCGTCCGGTGACCATCAACGGCCGTCGCCTGCGCCAGGGCCAGCAGTTCACCTACGAGGTGGACGCCGACGAGGTCCCCAAGGGCGGCAGGTTCGTCCGCCGCCTGATCGTCGGCACCTTCGCCCCGACCAACGACGTCGAGTACTGCGACCCCGACGGCGAACACGACTTCTGACCTTTTCGCCTCAGGAACCTCTCCATTCCAGGACCCCGGGCCGCGCGCCCGGGGTCCTGTCGTTGCGCGCGGACGCGGCCAGGTCGGTTTGTCCGGTATCAGGACACGCCCAAGCATGGACAAACGCGAGTAAACACTGCCCCTGGTCGTCGTGATCCGCTCCGCGGTTCCCCTTTATGGTTGATTCGAGAGGAACCAGGGCCGCGGCGTCCGGTGCTTTCGCCGTACGCGGCGGAACTCCTGGAACCCGGCTTTCGAGGGGTGACGACAATGACCATTCCGAGGCGTTCGGCGAGTGTGCGCCGAACCATGAACGACCTCCGCTACACGGCGCTTCCGACCGGGTGCTCGGTCGTACCGTCCTCGGGCGGCGGCACCTACGAGTGCAAGTGCCCGGGCAGCACGGTCACCTGCCAGAGCAACCAGAACTGCACCTGCGACTTCGCGGGCGCGCGCTGCGTGTGACTCTTCACGCGCGCTTCGTGTGATCTCGCGGGCGCGCGCCGCCTGTAGCGGCCGATTCCGGAGACGGGCCGGCGGCCTCTAGGACCGTCGGCCGTCGCGTCCGGTGAAGACCATCCGCTGGTTGAGCCGGGCGGCCCGCTCCGCGCAGGGGCTGCAGGGCTTCACGCCCATCGCGGAGGTGAGCGCCTTCAGGGCGTCGCCCAGCCCGACGTCCTTGCGCACGAACGGCACGGGCACCCGCACCACCGAGGAACTCTGCCGAGGAAGCCGCATGGCGGAACACCTCTTCCCGTAGAGACAGCCGCACGCCGTTACCGGAAATTATAACTCCACCCCTTCTCTCCAGCCATTTTCCGTTCGGTTGAACGGTCCATTGAGCATTCAGCCAATCAAGTCGTGCGGGACGAATTCGCCGTCCCGCCGGCAAGGGGCGCAGGAAGGGGACGCGTGGCCCGCGGAATCGGTGAACCCGGCGGACTCGCCTCCGCGCGCTCACCCGACGCGTCCGGTGAACTCGGCGACGCCCTCCGCCGCCTCTGGGACGAGACGCGCGGGGACGGCCGGATCCGCGTCGCCGTCCTGGACGGCCCCGTCGACCTCACCCACGAGGCGTTCCGGGACGCGCGGCTGACGAACCGCGAGACTCCGCTTCACGTCGCGGCGTCCGCCCACCCGGCGAATCCGGGCGGGCACCCCGCCGGACCTGCCGCACGCCCCGGACCTGCCGCACGCCACGGCACCCAGGTCGCGAGCGCCATCTTCGGACGGCACGGAGGGCCGGTCAAAGGCGTCGCCCCCGGATGCGGCGGCCTGATCATCCCCATCTTCACCGAGGGCCCCGGGACGGGCGGAGGCATCCGGCGGGGCCCGGCGTCCGGGGGGAGCGCCCGCCTCCCGAGCTGCTCGCAGACGGACGTGGCGAGGGCGCTCGACGCGGCGGTGCGGGCAGGAGCGCACGTCATCAACATCAGCGCGGGGGAGATGTCCGGCCGCGCCTCTCCCGACCCGCGGCTGGTGCGGTCCGTCCGGGCGTGCGCGGAGGCCGGGGTGCTGGTCATCGCGGCGGCCGGTGAGCACGGATGCGCCGCGCCCCAGATCCCCGCCGCGCTGCCCACGGTCCTCGCCGTCGGCACACCCGCCCGGCAGGACACACCCGCCCGGCAGGGCGCACCCGCCCGGCAGGGCGCACCCGCCCGGCAGGGCGCGCCTATCCGGCAGGTCGAGCACGGACGAACCGGCCGTCCGTCCGGCGGCAACTGCCTCATCACCCCCGCCGAGTCCGTGCTCGGCGCGGTTCCGGGCGGCGGCCTGGCGGCGGGCAGCGGGTCGAGCTTCGCCGCCGCCGTCGTCTCGGGCGTGGCGGCGCTGCTGCTGAGCCTGCTCGTCCAGCGCGGGCATCCACCGGACACGGCGCTCGTCCGGGCCGTCCTCCTGCGCTCGGCCGCCGGAACCGGCACCCCGCCCGGCCACCTCGACCTGGACGCCGCGCGCGCCCTCCTCGAACGGGCCCTGGCCGACCGGGTCCCGCCCCAGCGAGCCAAGGCGGGGCAGAGGGAGGAACTCCCTCGTCCGGCTCCGACCCCACCCGACGACGATCCTCCCGCGAACGGACGGTCAGCCGGGCGTTACACCGTCAGCGAGGACGCCCGGAGAACGCGGTACCGCGACGTCCCGCCCGACGGATTCGGCGCCGTCGTGGTCGAGCTGCCCGACGGACGGACGTACACCGTCGACGACCTGCGCTACCCCCTCGCGGACGGCGGACGTCCCGGAATGCGGCTGGTCCCCGCCGCCGACGAACGGCCCATCACACTGCCCGACGGCAGGCGCGTCCCCGGATACGGCCTCCTGGACGACCTGCTGCGCCGCGAGACGGGCCTGCGCCCGGAGGATCCGGTCTACGCCCTGATCAGCTACATCCGCCCCGAGGAACACCGCCTGCCGCTCACGCAGCTCCCCAACGGGACGAAGCTCCGCATCGGGCATCGGCACATCGCCGCATATGTCGGGCAGGGCCGCACCACCCAGGTGCTCCCCCTGAACACGACCTGGCGCGGTACGGGCCCCACCGACATGCGGCTGAACCTCGACCACTACCCCGGAACCCTGCACACGGTCGCGCTGCACGGCGTCCCGCAGGCCACCCTGAACCGCAACGGGCACATCGCGGACCACCTGGTGACGGCCCTCGCCAGGTCGCCGGAGCGGACCGACAGCATGCACTGCCGGACGATCGACCTGAACACGGTCCTCCAGTACTACCGCGACCTCATCCGCGGCGCCGACTACCTCGGCGACCTCGCCTGGCGCACCAACTGCAGCGTCCACAAGACGATCGTCGCCAACCTGATGGTGAACGTGCCGCACAACCCCGCGTCGTTCGCCGAGATCTTCGGCCCGGACGGCCCCGCCCTGTGGGACGACCTCCGGCACCGCCACCACGAGCTGACGGGAGTCCGGCTCGGCCCGGACGACGAGACCCGCTTCACCCCGCTGTGGCGGCTGGCCGGGCTGCGCCCGGAGGCCGTCCGGCCGCTCAGCCCGCGCGACCACCACGAGTTCCACGCCGCGCGCGCCGAGAACCGGCTCGCCGGGTACGGCGGCCCCCGCCCGCTCGCGCCGGGAGTGGGCATGATCTGGCGTCCCGAGACGGTGGCCGACCTGCTCGGCGCGTT
This sequence comes from Actinomadura logoneensis, assembly GCF_003428695.1. Lineage (GTDB taxonomy): Bacteria > Actinomycetota > Actinomycetes > Streptosporangiales > Streptosporangiaceae > Spirillospora > Spirillospora logoneensis. Next base: position 44,916 of record NZ_QURH01000037.1, on the reverse strand, counting down.
CCTCGGCACCTACCTGCCGTTCCGCGAGACCGGCGGTACGGCCGCGGCCGGGCTGCTGCTCCAGATGCGCCACCTGGCCGTCGAGATGCTGCGCGTCAGCGAGGAGCGCTACCTGAGCCTGGTCACCCCCGCGATCACCGAGCTGCTGGCGGCCGACCTGCTCGCCGATCCCTCCGGATCCGGTCCGGGGCTGCGGCGACGGGACGGGTTCGACGCCGTCCTCGCGCGCGTCCGGGAGGCCGACGGGGCCGTCCGCCGGTGGTGCCGGACGGACCTGCGCGGCCTCCTCGACCACTGCCTGGACGCCGCGTCCGCCCGGGTCGCCGAGACGAGGGACGACCCGCGCGCCGCCGTCCCCTCGACCGCGACGGCCGTCGAGAAGCTGACGCGGCTCGGGGAGGCGGTCGCGGCGCTGGACGCCGAGCCGTCCTTCTTCACCTCCCCGTCGATCGTGCACCGGCTCGCGCTCGGACGGCATCCGAGCAGCCCGTTCGTGCGGGTGCGGGCCGTGTGCACCGTCCTGGACGACAACGAACTGGTCCCGTGGCCGGACGGCCCGGGGTGAGGCCCGCCGCGCTTCGCCGGCGGGTCCGGCAGACCCCAGAGTGGAGGCAGAGATGGACGAGTACACAGGTGCCGGCGCCGAGTACACCGTGACGGCACGCCGCGACGACGGCGGACCGGCCGGAGCACCGCCGCCCGACGGGGGAGACCTCGCGCAGGTGGCGCCGTCCGCCGATCCCGCGCCCGACCTCACCCTGGCCGAGCACGTGCCGCAGACGGCGCAACTGGCGCAGGTGCCCGAGCAGCCCGTGTACGCGCTCGGCCGGATCGGCTACGACTTCCCCACGCAGACCCGCCGCGACTCGGTGAAGCAGCGGATGGGCGACACCGCCGAGCCCGAGGACCCCGCGGACATGCTCGCCCACCTGGACGAGAACCCGTCCGACGCCGAGGCCCTGCAGTGGACGCTCAACCTCCAGGGCGTGCCGATCTACTTCCTGGAGCCGCGCGGGGCCTACGCGGCGCAGACCTACGAGCTGCTACGGCAGTTCCTGCGCGAGCAACTGGAGGAGGGCGTCGAACGCGTCTCCGTGCCCGGCGTGATCAGCGGCGTCGGACGGCACCGGTCCGGCGCCGAGATCCCGATCGTCGCTCCCGCGCTGCGCGGCATGTACAGCTGGACGACCGAGGCGCTCGTCTCCGCCGTCGCCGGTTCCGGTGACGGCACTGGCGCGGAGAAGAAGTCGTCCAAGCCCACGGCGGGCCAGCGGGAGGCCGTGCGGGGCGGCGTGACGAACTTCCTCGAACGCGTCTACTACGAGATCCGCAACCTGGGCCTCGAACCGCGCGAACGCGCGATCAACTTCGCGGCGACCAACGCGTTCTCGGTCGAGGCCGTGTACGAGCACGCCGTCCGGCAGAACATGGAACTGGACACCATCGACGTCGAGCCCAGCCCGTTGTGTCCGCCGAACTCCGACTGCTGGGACGTCAAGCTCACGTTCTTCTTCCCCGAGCGTCCCGTCCCGTCGGCCCGCCGCGTGTACCGCTTCACCGTGGACGTCGCCGACGTCGTCCCCGCCACCATCGGGACGATGCGGACATGGGCGATCCGCTGACCGGCCCCGACGCGGCGGTCGGGAGCGCGCTCAAGCGGGTCCGGCCGTCCATCACCGCGACGGGACTGGCCACCCACCCCGTCCGGTACGAGTCCGGCGCCGCCGCCGGGCACCGCACCGCCGAGGAGTTCCTTGTCGGCTCCCGCCTGCGGCGCGGGGACGCCGAGCTGGGCGGCTCGGTCGCGCACCACCTGACCGAGGAGGCCACGGCGCTGAGCCTCGTCGGCCGCGCCTACCGTCCCGCCGACCGCTACCTGCCGCTTCCTCCGTCGGCGGAGTCGCGCATGGAGCTGGGCGAGGCGGTGCGCCGCCGACGCAGCGTCCGCGCCTTCACCGGCGCGTCCGTGGACCTGCCGCGGCTCGCGGCGCTCCTCCGCGCCGGGGGCGGCCACACCCGGCACCCGACCGCGCGGGGCGTGCCCCGCCGCAGCCCGCCGAGCGGCGGCGCGCTGTACCCCGTCGACCTGCACGTGGCCGCGCTGCGGATCGGGGGCCTGGACCCGGGGATCTACCTCCACGACCCGTACGAGGACGCGCTCACCCCGACCGGCCCGCCGGAGGCGGCCACCCGCCTGTCCGGGGCCCTGGCCGTCCGGGACATGGTGGACGAGGAGCACGCCGCGGCGGTGTTCCTGCTGGTCGCCCGGCCGTGGCGGAGCATGCGCAAGTACGGCGACCGGGGGATGCGCTACGTCCTCCTCGAAGCGGGAGCGATCGCCCAGAACATCAACCTGGTCGCGGTCGCCCTGGGCCTCGGCACGGTCGACTGCGGCAGCTTCTACGACGACGAGGCGCACGAGGCACTGGAGGTGGACGGCCTGTACCGCGCGCTCGTCCACGCCGTCATCCTCGGCGTTCCCACCGACGAGGGACCGGGATGACCCACCCGAGGCTGAAACGCCACCTCACCCTCGTGGCCCACGGGCCCGACGTGGTCGAACTGCGCCACGGCGTCCTCAGCCCGTCGTCGGTCACCCTCACCGACGACACCCGTTCCGGCCGCCTCCTGCGCATCCTGGCCGGGCTGGACGGATGCCGCTCCGTCGCCGAGATCGCCGCGTCGCAGGACCTCCCGGAGGACGACGTCGCCGCCGTGGTCGCCCGGCTCACCGAGCTCGACCTGCTCGAACACGGTTCCGGCCACGCGCTCGACCACTACCTCGACCGGCTCGTCCCCGGCCTGGCCGCGCAGGAGATGCCGCCGCCCGAGGCCGTGACGCTCCTCGGCGACCCCGGCGTCTGCGAGGGCATCGCCCGCGTCCTCGGCGACGAGCCCGATATCCGGACCGCCGACGACCGGCTCCGCGCCGCCCTCCGCGAGATCGCCCGCTCGGAACCGCTCGACGGCCTCGACTTCGAGGAGGCCGCCGAGCCGTTCGCGCCGCTCCGGGACGGCTTCGCGGTCTTCGCCGTGGACGCGGTCGATCCGCTGGAGTTCCGGGCGTTCAACCGCGTCTGCCTGCACCACCGCGTCCCCTGGATCCATGCCGCGTCGGACGGTCCGCTGCTGCTCGTCGGCCCGACGTTCGTCCCGTACCGGACGTCCTGCTACGGCTGCCTGGAGACGCGGCTCATGGCCAATATGCGGGACTCCGCCGGATACCAGCGCTACAAGAACGCCCTGGCCGAAGGCCGGGTCACCACCCCTGACACCCCTCTGGACGCGACGCTGTCCGCGATGCTCACCTCGCTCACGTCCTTCGAGGCCCTGAACCTCCTGCGCACCGGGACGTCCTTCACGGCCGGCAAGATGCTCACGCTGTACCTGCCCACCATGGAGTTCGCGTTCCATGAAGTTCTGCGCTCCCCGTCCTGCCCCGACTGCGCTCCCGCCCCCGAGCAGGACGACACGGCGCTGTACTACGACATCCGCGCACTCCTGAACGACGCCGACGGCCCGGCATGAACGCCGACTCGGCCAGCTCGACCGGCTCGACCGGCTCGACCGACTCGGCCGACTCGGCCGCCGCGGCAGGCGACCGGGAGCCGCGCATCCGCGCGACGTCCACCGGGACTCGCCTCCGTCCGGCCACAGCGCGCCTCATGGCGCGCGCCCTCTCACCTCTCACCGGCATATCCGCAGGTCTCGACGTGGTGGTGCCCAACGTGGACGACCCGCGCGTCACCCTCATGACCGGCCGCCTGCCCACCGCGCACGCCGAACAGCACATCGCCGGAACCGCCGACTCCTACGACGGCGCGATGACGACCGTCCTGGCCGAGACCCTTGAGCGCCACGCCCTCCACGCGCCGCGTCCCGTCCTCACCTCCTGCTACCGCGACCTGGCCGCCCACGGCAGGACGCTCGTCCCGCACGGCCTGCGGTACTTCTCCGACGCGCAACTGCGCACGCCGGGCTTCCCGTTCGCCTCCCTCACTCCGGACACGCCGATCGCCTGGCTCCCGGCCCTCTCCCTCCGGGACGAGACCGTCGTCTGGATACCCGCCCAGACCGCCGTCCTCGCCCACGAAGGCCAGGGCGACGAGCCCCGGTTCGCCTTCGGCACGTCGGCCGGGACGGCGGCGCACACGTCCTTCCCGGCAGCCCTCCGCCACGCCCTCCTGGAACTGATCCAGACCGACGCCGCCATGGGCACCTGGTTCGGCGCGACGGCCCCGAGGCGGTTCCGGCCCGGCGACACCGCCCAGCGGGCCGTCGAACGCCGCCTGCGGCGCGGCGGGCCGACACCCCGCTTCTACTGGCTCCCGGCGCCCGACCTGCCCGCCATCGCGGTGGCGTGCGTCCTCGAAAGCCCGCAGATCCCCAGGTTCGCCGTCGGCCTGGGCTGCGACACCCGCCTGAACCGGGCCGCGTACAAGGCCTTCCTGGAGAGCACGGCCGTGGCCAAGCTCGCCACCGCGCTGGTCCTCCGTCGTCCATCCGCCGAACCCGGCCCGACGCCGATCCCGGTCCCGATCCACGATCTCGACACGAACGTCGCCCACTACGCCACGGCCGACCCCTCCGCCTGGGCAGGGAGGTTCGGCACGGAACCCGTCCTCGACGCCAGCGACGTCCCGGTCCCCGCGGTGCCGTCCGACGACGTCCGCGACCTCGTCCGGGCCTTCACCGGCACCGGCAAGGACCTGGCCTGCATCGATCTGACCCCGGCGGACGTCCGAGCCCTGGGCTTCCGAGTCGTCCGGGTCCACTCACCCGACCTGCTCGCCCTGACCCCACCCGGCATCCCACCCGAGGCGAGCCCGCGCCTCTCCGCGTACGGCGGCCTGGCCAACACGTCCCCGCACCCCTACGCCTGACCGCCGCCGACCGAGCGGACCGTGGAAACCCGGGCAAGTACCATGCCCCGTCATGGCCATGTTCGTGCACCTGACGTCGGCGGCGAACGCGCAGCGCGTCCGGCGGTCGGGGATCCGGGCGACCAGCCACGGGCAGGGCGGTGTGCGCGGCGTGTACTGCTTCCCGGTGCTGCCGTCGTACACCCTCACCCACCAGTGGCTGCGCGAACTGGCCCGGTTCGGCGTGCGCGGCAGGCTGGTCGCCGTGCATGTACGGCTGCCCGACGACCAGCACGTGCTGCTCGGCCACTACGCGGACCGGACGCGGGACGCGCAGTCCACCGTCCCCGCGGCCGAGGCGGTGCGGCGGATCTCCGCACTGGACGATCCGCGAGGCTGGGAGGTGTTCGTCCCCCGGGCGATCGGCTCGCGCGAGGTGCACCGGATCCGCACCGCGCCCCAGGTCGCGGGCTGGCGGTACAAGCCGGACGCGCACGGCACCCGGCCCTGCACCTGCTACGGATGCCGGGTGCGCGGCGAGTACGGGGCGCGACGCCTGCGCGAACGGCTGCCGCACCCTCTGGACGGCCCGCCGCCCCCGCCCGCCGTGCTGCTCGGCAGGATCGCCGAGGCCGGCGACCCCGGCGACCCGGCCGTCCTGCTGGACGCGCTGCGCTGGTTCGGGATGCGTCGGCGCGGTCCGCTGCCGCAGCTTGCCCACCTCGCCGGGCATCCCGACGCGAGCGTGCGCGAGGGCCTGGTGTGGGCGGTCGGCGGCTGGTCCACCCCCGGCGTCGCCGACCTGCTGGACGGCCTCGCGGGCGACCCCGACCCGGACGTCCGGGAAGCGGTCGAGGCCGTCCGCGAAACCTCTTGACGTCCGGGAACCGCCCGTCCTACGCCCGACCCGAGACTTCCGAGGCCCGGAGGCAGCCGGTCGTGACCGGTGGCGCCAGGCAACCCGCGCGGGCGAGCGCGGCGACCGCGGCGGCGCCGCCCAGCCCGATCGTGGTCAGGGTGAACCAGGTCAGCCAGAGCACGTGATGGCGTCCGGTGACGTCCCACAACGCCCCGGTGGCCAGGTTCCCCAACGTGATGCCCAGACCCGACACCGTGTTGTAGAGGCCGTAGTGGGTGGCCACCAGGCGGTTACCGGACAGCACCACCACCGTGTCCATCTCCAGCGGGTAGACCACCGCGCCCGCCGCCGCCAGCCCCGCGACCGCCACCACCAGCGCGGACGTCAGCACGGCGGGGCTCGGACCCGTCCCCGATGCCGCCGTGACCAGGACCAGGGGCACGAACGCGACGCCCATCGCCGCCAGCCCCCCGACCAGGGCCTGCTCAGGACGCCAGCGGCGCCTGGCCCAGGCGGTCAGCCGCAACTGCCCCGCCACCGCCACGCCCGCCGAGACCACGAACAACATGCTGGTGACGCCGGACGCGGTGTCCCCGAGCGCGGCCTCGGCGGCGAGCGGCAGCGCGAGGTACACCTGGAAGTTCAGGACGTAGGAACCGATCATCGCGGCGGAGAACAGCAGGAACGGCCGGTTGCCGGCCACCTGCCGCCACTGGGCCGACACCCCGTCCGTGTCCGGCGACCGCCGCCGCTGCCCGCCGTGCCCGGACGGCAGCGTCCGCCACTGCAGGACGGTCAGCGCGGCGAAGATCCCCGCCGCGACGGTGCACACCAGCCGGAAGTCGGCGGCCAGCAGCGCCAGCCCGACCGGCGGCCCGGCCAGCATCCCGGCCTGGTAGTAGACGTTGAAGGTCGCGAAGCCCTCCACCCGCCGGTCGCCGGACTCGGCGGCCAGGTACGCCCGCACGGCGGGGTTGAACAGCGCCCCGGCCAGCCCGGTCGCCGCCGACGCGGCGACCAGCGCGGGCAGCGCCTCCACCCAGCCGAGCAGCGCGAACCCGCCGGTGCGCAGCAGGCACCCGGCGATGATCGGCGCCTTGTAGCCGTACCGGTCGGCGAGCGTCCCGCCGAGGAGGAACAGGCCCTGCTGGGACAGGTTGCGCACTCCCAGCACCAGCCCGACCGCCCACGCCGCCAACCCCAGGTCGCCCGCCAGGTGCGCGGCGAGATAGGGCATCAGCATGTAGAAGGCGAGGTTGATGGCGAACTGGTTGGCCATCAGCAGCCGCGCGGCGGGCGGGAACGACCGCGTGGCACGCCACACCGCGATCACCGCCCGCCTCCCGGCGCGTCACCGAGCGGGTCGGTCACGGCGGTGCACCGGGTCCAGGCGGTGACGGTCCGCGCCCCGGAGTGCGCGATCCGGTCGGGCTCCGCCGGCGGGACGTGCCCGAGCAGGTCGTGCTCGCGGCAGTAGGCGTCGCAGAACACCGTGCCCGCGTAACGCTGCGGACCGTCCGGGAAGATCGCCGCGATCCGGGTCCCGGCGGGCAGCGTCTCCGCGAGCCACCGCGCGGTCAGGGCGACCGCCCCGGCGCTCCAGCCCCCGGTGGCGTAGTGGCAGCGGGCCAGCCGCCGCGCCGCCCACACCGCCTCGGCCGCGGCGACCCAGTGCACCTCCGCGAACATCCCGTAGGCGACGTTGCGCGGATGGATGCTGCTGCCCAGCCCGCGCATCAGCCGAGGCGCGGCGGGCTGCCCGAAGATGGTCGATCCGGTGGTGTCCACCCCGACCACGCGCAGGCCGGGGAAGACCTTGCGCAGCACCGACCCGACACCCGCCGAGTGCCCGCCGGTCCCGACACTGGCCACCAGCACGTCGATCCGTCCGAGCTGCGCGATCAGCTCGTGCGCCAGCCCCCGGTAGGCCGCGACGTTGTCGGGGTTGTTGTACTGGTCCGGGCACCACGCGCCGGGCAGGTTGGCGAGCAGCGCGGCGACGGCGCCGCGCCGCGCCTGCTGCCACCCGCCGACCGGATGCGGCCTGGTCACCAGGTGCACGCGGGCGCCGTAGGCGGTCAGCAGGTCGCGCATCATGGGCTCCATCCCGGGGTCGGAGACCACGGTGACCGGATGCCCGAAGGTGATCCCGGCGAGCGCGAGGCCGAGCCCCAGCGTCCCGGACGTGGACTCCACGATCGGCGCGCCCGGAGCCAGCTCGCCCCGCTCGCGGGCGGCCCGCACCATGTGCAGCGCGGTGCGGTCCTTGATCCCGCCCGGGTTGGCGCCTTCGAGCTTGGCCCAGAACCCCCGTCCGGGACGGGTGAACGGCTCACCCACCCACAGCACCGGGGTGTTGCCCACCAGCCCGGCCGGAGTCGGCGCGGCCGGCAATGCCGCGGGAGCAGCGGTAATGACATCCATGCGGATCTCTTTCGACGGCCCGCGCCCGGCCACGGCCACGACGCGGGAGAAGGAAGGTGACGTCCCAGCCGCCGCGCGACGCGCCTCCGGCACGTCCGCGCACGGCACGGCCCCTTCTAGATCCGCCAGACTCCGAGAACCGCCCGCTCCCTGGCGGGTGACACTCCGGGACCCACCGTCCCGTGGCCTCGCCGACCTCCTCCCACCGCCGCGAGGTCGGGCCCGACCACGGCGACCACGGCACAAGGCGCCCCGAACGCCGGCTGCTGCCGGACGGTCCCGACCCCGTCATCCGCACAATGCGCCTGGTCATGCGCGGCCTGAGCAACCCCCTCGACCGTAAGGCCGTCCTGCACCACGGCAGCGGCGGAAGGCGCCGGCACCGGCAGCGCATCCACCGGCGAGGCCCCGGGCCCATGGGCGCATCCGAGCAGATGCACGATGGAGGCGACAAGCAGCACCACCCGCGCCACCCGCACCCACCCACCACCCAGCCCCAGCACGTCGCACATTGTAGCCAAACGACTCCAGTGTGTATCGACTCTGGCGCTTGCGTCCGCGAACCCTCGGCCGGCAGCGCGACACCCGGCACAGCCGCGACACCCGGCACATTTGCGACGGGCGGCAGGTGGCGGACGGGCGGCTGAAGTCCGGGCGAACGTCCTGGGCCCACGGGGACGAAACGACCCCGAAGCCGCCCGGCTTCGGGGTCTGATCCGACATCACCGCCGGGTGACTACGCCCATGCGGGATCACGGCCGGTCAGGCCGAGAACGCGGTCCAGGGCGGGGGCGTCGGCCGGAACCGGGACCCGCGGTCCGTACATGCCCATCGCCCGCCCCTGCTCCACGCCGGCGAACACCGTGTCGTGCAGATGTGCCAGCAGGTCGGCGGGCAGTTCCAGCCGCTGCCCGGTCGCGACCGCCAGGTCCCAGCCGTGCATGGCCAGCTCGCCGGTGATCATGTCGCCCAGGACGGGGGCGGGCAGCGTTTGCGGCGTGCCCATGTCCGTCTCGCCCTCCCAGGCGCTCGGCGGCGCCCACGACGAGGTGATGTCGTCCAGCAGGGCGAGCAGGCTGCCGCGCCAGTCGCCGGCCGCCAGGTCCACATCGGACTCGGTGGCCGCCGGCTGCGGAACCGACTCCTTGCGGCCGCCTCCCGCGAGCGACGGCCCCCAGAACAGGAGGTGGTTGACCAGTGCCCGCACGTCGTACTCCGTGCACGGAGTCTTGTTGGCGAGCTGGTCGTCGTTGATGGTGCTGGCGACTACGGCCATGGCCGCGGCCGCGTTGGACAGATGTGACATGGCGGCGACGCTAGGTCTTCCAGGCCGGAGGGGTATTGAACAAAGGCGACATACACTTTGCCCCGTGGAGCGCGACGTTCGTGAGCTGCGCGGTGCGTGGACCAGGTATCAGCGCCACACCTTCCACGAGCCGTCGCCGACGCTCGCGCCATGGGTGGAGCGGTACTGGGAAGCCCGGTGGGACTATGCCGAGCCGTACCGGCAGAAGATCGTGCCGTACCCGAATGTGCACCTGTCGTTCGGCGGCGGCCGTGCGAACGTCAACGGCGTGTGCAGCGGCTACCGTATCCAGGTCCTGGAGGGCCGTGACCACGTTTTCGGCGTCGCGTTCCGGCCGGGCTGCTTCCGCCCCCTCCTTCGCGCGTCCGTCTCGACGATCACCGACCGCACCGTCCCGGCGACCGAGGTGTTCGGCCCGGACCTGCCCGCGACGCTCGACGTGTCGACCGTGGAGGCGTTCCTGCTGGCGCACCTGCCGGACGACGAGCCCAGGGTGCGCCAGGTGGTGGCCGCGGTCGAGCTGATCGCCGAAGACAAGGCCGTGACCCGGGTCGAACACCTCGCCGGCGAGCTCGGGCTGAGCGTGCGGGGGCTGCAACGGCTGTTCGCGGAGTACGTCGGCATCGGGCCCAAGTGGGTGATCCGCCGCTACCGCCTGCACGAGGTGACCGCGCGTATGGCCGCCGGCGGGGCGATCGACTGGGCCGCTCTGGCGGCCGACCTCGGCTACGCCGACCAGGGCCACTTCATCCGCGACTTCAAAAGCATGTTCGGCGAGCCGCCGACCTGGTATGCGCGGCGGTATTAGCCCGCCCGATGCCCCCGCACCGGCACCGGCTCCGACGGCCAGCCCGTGGCACCCCGTGACCGATGACGTAGAACCGGCTTGTCGGGCTGACCCCGGGTGTGGCTTCCTGTAACTGATCGACTACTTTAAGTGGTTGCAATGTTCGTTCTGGTGCTTACGCCGATGCGCGGTCGTCCTGGAGTGGGTGGCCTTGCGGGTGGAGTGCCGGGGGAGGGAGCAGTACATGGCAGCCACGCTTTCGGACGACCTGAAGAAGTACGTGGACGACAACGCGGTCTTCGTGACCGTCGCGACCGTCCAGCCCGACGGCAGCCCTCAGCTGTCGGTGGTGTGGGTCAAGCGGGACGGGGACGACCTTCTGTTCTCCACGACCGTGGGCCGGCGCAAGGAGCAGAACCTCCGGAGGGACCCACGCGTGACCGTCATGATCAACCCACCGGACAACCCCTACACGTATGCCGAGGTCCGCGGCTCGGTGACCATGACCACCGAGGGCGGGCAGGAGCTGATCGACGAGCTGTCCCGCAAGTACACCGGCAAGGACTACGCCGACTTCAACCCGGCCTCGGCGGAGGACTCGGAGCGCGTCGTCGTTCGCATCACGCCGCAGAAGGTCGTCGGCTCGCTCTGAGTTCCCAGGTTGGTGACCTGGGAACTCGCGGGCGGCGTCAGGGGAGGGTTCGGAAGAACCGGCGGATGTCGGTGATGAGGAGGTCGGTGGCGTCGTGGGCGGCCCAGTGGCCGCCCCTGTCGTACTCCTTCCAGTGGACGATGTTGGCGTGGTCGCGCTCGGCGAACTTGCGGACGGCGCGGAAGTCGTAGGCGAACGACGCAAGGCCCAGGGGGATCGTCGTGCGCTCGCCCTGGCTCTCGCCCGCGTGCGTCGCGAACCAGTCGCGGTTCTCGTAGTAGAAGCGCGCCGAGGACGCCGAGGTGTTGGTGAGCCAGTAGATCGTGGCGTTGGTCAGGATCTCGTCCGGCGTCAGCGCGTCGCCGAAGAGCTGGCCGATCCAGGCGAGCTGCCCCGCGGGGGAGTCCGACAGCGCGTGCGCGAGCGTCTGCGGCTGGGCGGCCTGGGACCGGTCGTGGATGGCGTGCTCCACGAACGCCTGCCCGAACCGCAGGTAGCCGACCTCGTCCTCGGTGAGTCCCTCGAACTCGCCGGGCTCGCCCTTCGGAAAGGAGAAGATCTGGTTCACGTGGACGCCGACGACGTGGGCCCGGTCCAGCTCGCCCAGGATCGGCGACACGATCGCGCCGGCGTCGTTGCCGTGCGCTCCGTAGCGGCCGTAGCCGAGGCGGGCCATCAGTTCCGCCCAGGCGGAGGCGACCCGCGCCGCGTTCCAGCCGCGCGTCCTGGTCGGGCCGGAGAACCCGAAGCCCGGGATGGACGGGACGACCACGTGGAAGGCGTCGGACGGGTCGCCGCCGTGGGCGCGCGGGTCCGTGAGCGGGCCGATCAGGTCCAGGTACTCGACGAAGGTGTTGGGCCAGCCGTGCGTGAGGATCAGCGGGGTGGCGTCCGGCTCGGGTGAGCGGACGTGCAGGAAGTGCACGAGCTGCCCGTCGATCTCGGTCGTGAACTGCGGGAACGCGTTGATCCTGGCCTCCTGCGCCCGCCAGTCGAACTTCTCCAGCCAGCGGTTCACCAGCGGCCGGACGTAGGAGCCGGGCACCCCGTACTCCCAGCCGGGCCGCGCCGGGCCGCGTTGGACGCCGTCGGTGACCTCGGCCTCGGGCAGCTCGTCCGCCCAGCGGGTGCGGGCCAGCCGGTCTCTCAGGTCGTCCAGCTCGGTCTGCGGGACGTCGATGTGGAAAGGCGTGATCTCGTCGCTCACCGGGTTTCCCTTCGTCATGGTTCTGACCTGCAGAAGCCTCGCGGACGGAGGGGCCGGCGGGTAGTGCCCGGCGCACCGGTCCGGCTGCGGTCCGCAGCGTCCGGGATGGGCGGTGCACGAACGAGCGTGCAGAATGCACGGAGAACGGCAGTGGACCCCGACAACGGGCGAACTCGTGTTGGGGGGCATGTGATCCGGAGCCGCGATCCCCTGCGGCGGCACTGGTCGCCCACGGCCCTGCTCGTCGTCTGCCTCGTCCTGTGGTGCGCTTCCAAGACGTGGAACCTGCTGGTCGGCAGTGCCTTCATCACCCCCGCCCGAACCGGCCCCGGGCTCCTCGCGGCGGCCGGGCTCGTCGTCCTGGCGGGTCTGACGGCCGCGATCGCGTCCGGTGCCGTGCCGCGCCGCCGGATCCCGGCCGCGCTGGCGCTTCAGGCGGTGTCGGCCTTCTGGCCGTACGTCCTCGCGGGGGACGGGTGGTGGTCGGCGTCCGCGCTGGTCGTGACGTCGGTGCTGCTGGCCGTGGACGGACGGTGGTCCTGGCTGCCCGCCGGACTCGTCGTCGCCGCCGAGTTCGCCACCTGGGCGGTCTTGCGGGACGACCACCGCGTCGCCTTCGCGTTCTACAGCTCGCTGGTGACCGTGACGATGGGGCTGGCGTTCTTCGCGATGGCGCGGCTCGCCGGATACGCGGGGGAGCTGCGCGCGACCCGCGCGGAGCTCGCCCCCCTGGAGGTCGCTCGCGAACGGCTCCGGATCGCGCGCGGCCTCGACGCGGCGCTCGGGGAGCGGCTGGCCCTCGTGGTGGCGCTGGCCCGCGCGGCCGGCACAGCGGGCACGGCCCGCACGGGTCCGCCCGTCGGGACGGCGCGGATCGTGGAGGTCGCGCGGACCGCTCTGGACGAGGTCCGGACCGTCTCCGCCGACCAGCGGCAGCGGTCACTGGACGACGAGGTCGAGGCGGCGCGCTCGGTCCTGGCGGCGTCCGGCGTCCCCGTCACGGTCACCGTCGACGCGCCGCCGCCGCGCCTGCCCGCCGCCGAGGACGCCGCGCTGGCCGCGCTGCTGCGCCGCACGGTCGTCGCCGCCCTGCGGCAGGGCCCGCCCGACCGCTGCTCGATCGAACTGACCGCCCCGGCCGGCCGGACCGCCTCCGCCCGCCTCACCGCCTCCGCCGGCCGGATCGCCTCGGCCAGGCTGACGGTGACCTTCGCCGGAGCGTCCACGGACCTCGGGGACGTCCTCCGTGCCCCGGCGGCGCGGCTCGCCGAACTCGGCGGACGGCTCGACACCACCCCGGAGTCGGTGCGGGCGAGCGTCCCGGCACGTCGCGCGAAGGGCGCCCGGGTGTCCGGCACGGCGCCGTGGCTGGCCTGGTTCGTCCTGCTGGTCTTCGAGATCGACCACCTCGGCAGCATGCTGGTCGCCCTGTACGACGGCGGAACGGACCCGTTGTTCGGGGCCGCGTGGGGCCGGTACGCGGCGGCGCTCGTCCTCCTGCCGCTGGTCGGACTGCTCCAGCTCCGCCACGTCTTCCCGCGCGAGGACGGCGCGCCGCCGCGTGCCCTGCGGGTGTCGTTGCTCCTCCAGCTCGTCCTGCTCGCCGCCGCGTTCGCGGTCATCGGCCCGAAGGTGCCGGTCAGCTACGCGGGGCTGCTCGCGGGGGTGGTCCTGTTCCACGGACGTCCGCCGTGGTCCTGGGGGGCGGCGGCGCTGATCGGCGTCCTCCCCGCGCTGCACGGGTACCTGCTGGGCGCGGGCCTGTCGTGGGCGCTGAGCAACCTCGTCGGCGCCGCCCTGTTCGCGGTGACGGTCTACGTGCTGTGCCGCCTGCCCGTCGTCATCGCCGCGCTGGCCGAGGCGCGCCGGGAGGTCGCGCGGATGGCCGTGGTCGAGGAGCGGCTGCGGATCTCCCGCGACGTCCACGACCTGATGGGGTTCCAGCTGTCCGCCCTGGTCGTCAAGGGCGAGTTGGCCGGACGGCTGGCGGACCGCGACCCGGACGCCGCGCGGGCGCAGCTGGACGAGGTGGGGACGCTCGCCGAGGAGGCGCTGGCGTCGGTCCGGTCGATCGCCCGCGTCCGCACCTCGCTGTCCCTGGCCGCGGAGGTCGGGACGGCCCGCTCGATGCTGACCGCCGCCGGGATCGAGGTGCGCGTGGACGCGGACGAGCCGCCGCCGGGGACGGACGGGTCGGCGGCGGCGATCGTCCTCCGGGAGGCGGCGACCAACATCGTCCGGCACAGCCGCGCCCGCGAGTGCGCGATCGGGATCGCCGTGCGGGCGGACGGCCTGCGGCTCACCGTGTCCAACGACGGCGCGCTCGACCCCGCCCCGTCCCGCGACGACGCCGTGTCCGTCTCGTCCCGCGACCACGCAGTTTCCGCCACGGGGAGGGGCGACGCTGATTCCGCCGACGCCGTGTCCGCGGCGGGCTGCGGAGGCTCGGGGCTGGCCAACCTGCGGACGCGGGCGGCGGAGGCCGGCGGGAGCCTGAGCGTCCGGCGAGAGGACGACCGCTTCACGCTGGTCGCCGACTTCCCCGCCCTGCCCGCGACCGCGCTCTCCACCGCCTGAGGGACGGGTTCAGATCCAGCCCGCGTCCCTGGCGATGCGGATCGCGTCCACCCGGTTGCGCGCGTTCAGTTTCGTCACCGCGGACGCCAGGTAGTTGCGGACCGTCCCGTACGCCAGTCCGGCCCGCACGGCGACCTCGGGAGGTTCCTCGCCCTCGGCCGTCAGCCGGAGCACCTCGACCTCCCGGTCGGTGAGCGGGCAGTCCTGGACGGCCAGCGCGGCGAACGCGAGCTGGGGGTCCATGACGCGCCCGCCGGCGGCGACCCTGCGGATCGCGTCGGCCAGCTCGGCGGGCGCCGCCTCCTTGACCATGAACCCGGCGACCTGCGCCGACAGGGCGCGCCGCAGCGTGCCGGGCCGTCCGACGCCGGTGAGGATCAGGACGCGGCACTCCGGCAGGCGCTCCCTCAGCTCGGCGGCGGCGTCGATCCCGTCCCGGCCGGGCAGCTCGATGTCGATCACCGCGACGTCGGGCCGCGCGTCCAGCGCCGCCGCCACGACCGCGTCACCGCGCTCGACCTGGGCGACGACCTCGATCCCGTCCTCCAGCGACAGCAATCCGGCCAGCGCCTCGCGCAGGATGCGCACATCCTCGGCCAGCAGCACCCGGACCATCGGCGCCCCCTCCAAGATCGAACCAGTCTCACAGGGTCAGCCAGCCGCCCTGGGAAAGCAAGTCCGACCCCGGTGACGCACGGCCTTCACTCCCGCGACGGCGAAGGGGGCGGCGCTTTTCCGGGCGGGCGAAGTTCTTACGAGGTTCATACGGCTGCCCCTGATTCCGTCCGGTCGGCGGTTCCGCGACCTACGTTCGGGCCATGCGAGTGCTGCTCACGGGATCGGCGGGCTTCATCGGTTCGCACATCGCGGACGCCCTGGAGGCGTCCGGCCACGACGTCGTCCCTTTCGACACGGCCCCCTCGGGAGCCTCCGGCCACACGGCCCCCTCGGGAGCCTCCGGCCACACGGCCCCCGGCTCCGTCCGCCTGGACGTGCGGGACGCGGAGGCCGTCGCGCGTGCCCTCCGGGGCGTGGACGCGGTCTGCCACCAGGCCGCGATGGTCGGGCTGGGCGTGGACGTGTACGACCTGCCCGCCTACGCGTCCGCCAACGTGCTCGGGACGTCCGTCCTGCTGGCCGAGATGGCGCGCGCGGACGTGCGGAAGCTGGTGCTGGCGTCGTCCATGGTCGTCTACGGCGAAGGGACGTACGAGTGCGCCGTGCACGGCACGGTACGTCCTCGTCCGCGCGCCGAATCGGCTCTGGCCTCGGGCGTCTTCGAGCCCGCGTGTCCGCGCTGCGCCCGGCTCCTGCGCCCGGGGACGATCGACGAGAGCGCCCCCGCCGACCCGCGCAACGTCTACGCCGACACCAAACTCGCCCAGGAGAACCTGGCCGCCTCGTGGGCGCGCATGACGGGCGGATCGGTCATCGCCCTCCGCTACCACAACGTCTACGGCCCGCGGATGCCCCGCGACACCCCCTACGCGGGCGTGGCCGCGCTCTTCCGGTCGGCCCTGCTCCGAGGCGAGGCGCCCAAGGTCTTCGAGGACGGCCTCCAACGTCGTGACTTCGTCCACGTCCGGGACGTCGCCCGAGCGAACGTCCTCGCGCTGGAACACCCGTCCTACGCGCCGTTCGCCGCCTACAACATCGCCAGTGGCCGCCCCCGCACCATCGGCGACCTGGCCGAAGCGCTCGCCGCGGCGTGCGACGGCCCGCGGCCCGTCGTCACCGGGGACTACCGGCTGGGCGACGTCCGGCACATCGTGGCCGCCCCTCACCGCGCCGCGGCCGACCTCGGCTTCACGGCGGACATCGACTTCGAGGACGGCATGGCCGAGTTCGCGGCGGTGGCCGTATGACGCACATCGACGTCGTCCTGCCGTGCCTGGACGAGGCGGACGCCCTGCCCTGGGTCCTGGACCGGATGCCCTCCGGCTACGTCCCGATCGTGGTCGACAACGGCTCGACCGACGCGTCCGCCGAGATCGCCGCACGCCACGGCGCACGCGTCGTGCACGCGCCGCGCCGCGGCTTCGGCGAGGCGTGCCACGCCGGCCTCCGCGCCGCGACCGCCGACACCGTCTGCTTCATGGACGCCGACGCCTCCCTCGACCCCCGCGACCTGCCCCTCCTGGTCGCCGCCCTCCACGGTCCGGACGGCCCGCGCAGCGATGCCGCTCCCCTGCCCCGGCCGACACTTGTCCTGGGGCGCCGCCGTCCGACCGAATGGCGCTCTTGGCCGCCGCACGCCCGCGTCGCCAACCGCGTCCTCGCCCGCGAGCTGAACCGCCGCGCGCGCACGACCCTGCACGACCTCGGTCCCATGCGCGCCGCGCGCCGCGCCGACCTGCTCGCGCTCGACCTGGCCGACCGCCGGTTCGGCTACCCGCTGGAGATGGTCCTCAAGGCTGCGCGCGCGGACTGGCGCATCACCGAGCTGGACGTCCCCTACCACCCGAGGACGGGCCGATCGAAGGTCACCGGCAGCGTCCGAGGAACGATCCGAGCCGTCCACGACATGCGCAACATCCTGGCGACGGTAGGTGCGGCATGAACGACGTCCGGCACGGCGGTTCGAGGGCGTCGCGGGTCAGGTCGGCCGGCGCACGCCAGGGAGCCTCGCCGCGCGCCGCCGACCCGTCCTCTCCCGGCGTCGCCGACCTGATCGTGATCGCGAAGGAACCGCTGCCGGGCCGCGTCAAGACGCGCCTGACGCCGCCGTTCGCTCCGCCCGAGGCCGCCGCCTTGGCCGAGGCCGCACTGAAGGACACCCTGCAGGCGGTCGCCGCGACCCCGGCCGCCCGCCGCACCTTGGCCCTCGCCGGTTCACCCGGTCCGTGGCTGCCGGACGGCTTCGACGTCATCCCCCAGCGCGGGGACGGGCTGGACGAGCGCCTGGCCAACGCCTTCGACGACGCCTACCGAGGCCGTCCGCTGGTCCTCGTCGGCATGGACACCCCTCAGCTCACGCCGTCCCTGCTGGCCGCCGCCATCGACGCCCTGACCGGCCACGACGCGTGCTTCGGCCGCGCCACCGACGGCGGCTTCTGGCTCCTCGGCCTCCACACCCCGGACCCGGCCCTCCTCCGCGGCGTCCCCATGTCGAGCCCGGCCACCGGCGACCACCAGCTCCGCCGCCTCACCGACGCCGCCCTGACCGTCGCCCACCTCCCTGAACTCACCGACGTGGACACCCACGACGACGCCGCGAAGGTGGCCGAGCAGGCTCCGACGACCCACTTCGCGGCCACCTACCGCGCCCTCACCGCACGTCCTGCCTCGCAGCTCACGGGGGACGACGCAAGCGCCGAGCGCGCCTCCACGAAGAGGCCCCTCGCCCTCGGGACGGCGGCCGTCCGTGATCGGTGAGCTCTACGAGAGGGCGCTCGACGGCCAGGCACTCGGCGAACCGGCCTCCGCGTCCGTCCAGATCGAGGACGCGACGGGCGCCCGGCGTCCGCTGCCGGTGGCGGACTGGATGCGCCTGCGTCCCGGCGACGAGGGCCTGCTGTCCCGATCCGAAGGCCCCGTCCTCGACGTCGGTTCGGGACCCGGCAGGCTGACCGTCACCCTCACCCGACGCGGCGTCCTCGCCGTCGGCATCGACAACGCGCCGACCGCCGTCGCGATGACCGTGGCCGCCGGAGCCCCCGCGCTGATCGGCGACGTGTTCGCGCAGATCCCCGGCGCGGGCCTCTGGCGGACGATCCTGCTCGCGGACGGCAACATCGGCATCGGCGGCGACCCGGCCGCCCTGCTCCGCCGCCTCGCCCCGCTGCTCATCCCCGGCGGCCGGATCCTCGCCGAGGTCAACGCCCCCGGAACGCCGTCCCGGCGCGAACGCGTCCGGCTCCGCAGCGGCACGAACGTCGGCCCGTGGTTCCCGTGGGCGCAGGTGGCCGCCGACGACCTCCCCGAAAGCGGCCTGACCGTGACCGAACGCTGGGAAGAGGCGTCCCGATGCTTCGTCGCCCTCGCCCTATGACACCCGCCTCTGGCACGACCTCCGGCCCCGGCTCGCACCCTCACCCGGGCACGACTCCCGGCCCCGGCTCGGACCCTCACCCCGGCACGACTCCCGGCTCCGACGCGCAGCACCGCCCCGGCACGTCCGTCCGGTGGCCGGCACGCCTCGTCACCGACCTCGGGGGACGCTTCAGCAGCCGCTACCACGACGAGCGGATCGCGGCGTGGCTGGGCATGGCGCTCGGTGTCTCGTTCGGCACGGCGTTCATCACCGGCCTGATCAGCCACTTCATGCAGCATCCGCCCGACTGGCTGCACTGGCCGTCGCGGCCGGTGAACCTGTACCGCGTCACCCAAGGCCTCCACGTCATCGGCGGCCTGGCGACGGTGCCGCTCCTTCTGGCCAAGCTCTGGACGGTCTACCCGAAGCTCCTCCAGTGGCCGATGTTCCGCTCACCAGCCCACGCACTGGAACGGGCCGTGATGCTCCTGCTGGTCGGCGGATCCCTCTTCCAGCTGGTCACGGGCGTCCTGAACATCTCCTACTGGTACCCCTTCCCGTTCTTCTTCACAGTCGCCCACTACTGGACCGCGTACGTCGTCGTCGGCGCGCTCATCATCCACATCGCGAACGAGTGGACCAAGGCACGCCGAACCGTCATGCGCAAGCCCAATGACGCCCTCGACCGCCGCTCGCTCCTCCTCTCGGTCTTCGCCGCGTCCGGCGCGGTGACCCTCTTCACCGTCGGCGAGACGGTGTCGCCGCTGGCCCGGCTGGCCTTGCTGGCACCTCGCCGTCCGGGCCTCGGCCCGCAGCGCCTCCCGGTTAACCGCACCGCCGCCTCGGCGGGAGTCACCGCGACGGCACGCGATCCGAACTGGCGCCTCAAGGTCACCGGACGCGTCCAACGCGAACTCTCGCTCTCACTCGACCAATTGAGAGCGATGCCCCAGCACACCGTCCGCCTGCCGATCGCGTGTGTCGAAGGCTGGTCGGCGTCGGGCACCTGGACCGGCGTCCGCCTACGCGACGTCCTGGCCCTGGCCGGCGCCCCGGCCGACACCCGCATCCGCGCCGAATCCCTGCAGATCGGCGGCGCGTACAACAGCTCCGAAGTGGACCCCAGACACTGGCGCGACCCCGACACCCTTCTGGCCCTGTCCCTGAACGGCGAACCTCTGGCCCTGGACCACGGCTACCCGTGCCGCCTGATAGCACCGAACCGCCCAGGCGTCCTCCAAACCAAATGGCTGAAAACCCTGGCCGCCCAATGACCGGCACCAAGACCACCACCCACCAGCGGCCAACCGGTCATGCCTCCCCTGTCATGAACGACCATGCCGAAGCACCCGGCACCGAATCAGGCCGAGAGATCGCCCATGCCCCGTCCCTTCGCGCCAACGCCAACGACCCGGTGCGAAGGGCAGTCCACGTCATCACTCAGCCCCTCCATGCGCTGGCGCGTCGTGCCCTCGGCAACGCGCCGGAAAACGGTCGAACTCCGGGTATCGCAGCCGCCGCCGCTTCCTGCACCACCAACGCCCACACACCCCAGAAGGCAAGCGCGAACCATCACAACCCCGAAACGACGAGGACGCCAACCCGAGGACTGGCCCCATGACTAAACGAGGACGCGCGAGGGCGGAAGGCGCCAGAGCGGGAAGCGTGAGGGCGGGACGCGCGGAACCGGGACGCGCGGGACCAGGACGCGCGGGACCGGGACGTGTGGAACCGGGACACGCGGGACCGGGACATGTGGAACTGGGACGTGTGGAACCGGGACGCGCGGGACCAGGACGCGCGGAACCGGGACGCGCGGGACCAGGACGCGCGGGACCGGGACGTGTAGAACCGGGACACGCGAGACCGGGACACGCGAGACCAGGACGCCTGGAACCGGGACGCATGAGAGCCGGACGGTGGGCCGCCTACGCCGTAGGTGCTGCGTTCATCGGGTGGGGCCTATCCGGCGTGGTGGCGCACTCGCGGCCGAGTGGCTGGGCTCTATGGCTCGGCGGTGCCCTGGCGGCGCACGACGCCGCACTCGCCCCGGCCGTGCTCCTACTAGGAACGCTGACGCGACGCTGGCGGCGATTCCGGCTGGGCATGTTCTGGGCAGGCACGTTGACCCTGGTGGCGCTACCGCTGGTTCTTGGCTACGGCCGCCGTCCCGACAATCCGTCCGTCTTGCCCCTGCACTACCTCCCCAATCTGCTGATCGCCGTGACCACAGTCCTGGTAGCGGCAGCGCTCCCTTGGCAACGGCTGCCCCGCCCCCTGATCGCACGTCCCCAGTGCACCCAAAACCACCCAAAGCCAAGCCCCCCAATCACCGAACGCCCAACCGAGAAACCCCCAACTGAAAGGCACCGCGCCAGGCACAAACCGTCCAGCGATCAACCGGCCAGCAGCCGACCGAACAGCGGCCGACCGAACGAGAGGCGACTGGACGACGGCCGCCCTCATGGCGGCCGACCGGACGACGGGCGGCTGGAGGACAGGCGGCTGGAGGACGGATAGCTGGGTGACGGGTGACCGGACGACGAGTGCCTTCATGACGGACGGCGGAATGACGTGGGACTGGGCGACGGCCGACCGGACGACGGGGGACCCGACGACGGACGGCCGGGCTGATGCCGCCCGCAAAACGCTTCGCGAAAGCGCTACTGCACCCGGTGACAAGCATCGGAAACACACCCCGCGCTCGACGGGACTGGACGCTGACCAACAGGCACAAGGCGAATCAGATGACTGAACACAGCTCCCCACACCGTGGAATGAACAAGACGAGGTCAGACGACGGTGAAGGCGCAGCGAGTCCCAGAGAACCCGCCGACATGCGCAAACCAGAGCGGTCCCGGCACCCGAGCGAACCAGTGGCCTTTCAAAGCACGGGTGACGAACGGAGATCAGGCGACCTGCGCGAGCCAGAAGAGCCGCAGCGCCCACGCGAGTCTGGTGCCCTTCCGGTTCCGGTACCGGGTCAGGGTGGCGGACATGGATCAGGCGACATACGCGGCCCGGAAGGGGCCCGGCGCCCACGCGAGCCAGCAGCTTTTCAGGGCGCGGGTGGTGAACGCGAACCAGCCGACGTGCGCGGCCCGGAAGAGCCACAGCGCCCCCGCGACCCAATGGCATTTGAGGGCTCAGGTGACGAACGTGAACCAGGCGGCATGCGCGGCCCGGAAGGGGCCCGGCGCCCACGCGAGCCAGTGGCCTTTCTGGGCGTGGATGGCGGACGTGGATCAGCCGAGATGCGCGGCCCGGAAGAATCCCGGCGCCCGCACGAGCCTGGTGCCTTTCGGGGGGCGGGTGGCGCATACGGAACAGGTGTCGCGCGCGGCGCGGAAGAGTCACAGCGCTCGCCCAAGCCTGGTGCCTCTGCGGGTATGGGCGGGGGCGGCGAACGCGGACCAGCCGATGGGCGTGGCCCGGAAGGGGCCCGGCGCCCCCGCGAGGCAGGGGCTTTTCTGGGCGCGGGTGGTGAACGCGAACCAGCCGATATGAGCGGCCCGGAAGAGTCACAGCGCTTGCGCGAGCCTGGTGCCTTTCCCGGTGCGGGTGCGGGTGCGGGTCCGGGTGCGGGGGCGGGCGGCAGACATGGATCAGGCGACCTGCGCGAGCCAGAAGAGCCGCAGCGCCCACGCGAGCCAAGGCAGCTTCAGGGGGCGCGTAAGCAACCGGCCTCGACAGTCGTGCGTGGCCCCGGCGAGCCAGTAGGTCGGCGTGGCCTACGGGTTGTTCTCGCTGTGAGGAACCGACAAGACCTGGCGGAGCTGGACGGCATCGGAGAGTCCCAGGGGACGCGTCGTCATCTCAGCTGGCGAGAGGCGCAAGCGCCACCGGACCCGCAGGAACAAGGACCAGACGATCTCCCAAGACACCAAAGGCCTGCGGGGCCAGTTGGCGTGCGGAGGCTGCGCCGGAGTGCCGTTTGGGGGATCGGCGTCTGGGCGGCGCTGATCGTCGGAGCGTTCGTCGTCGGTGAGGTGATGCGGCGGGCGGGGGCGGCCACGGAGGATGCCCTGCCGCCTCTGCACGCCAAGGCGCGACTCCTCACCTGGCAGATGGCTCTGGCGGTCGGGTATGCGGCCGTGGCGGTCGCGGTCCTGCCGGGTGTCGTTCGTGCGATCCGGTGGCGGCTCCTCCTCGTGGTGTCGTGGGGCATGGCGGTCGGCTGGGCCGTGGCGCTGTCGGTCAGCGACGGCCCGAAGGCACTGGCGCGCCCCCTGGACGCACCGACCGAGTATCCGGCGGGACTGGCGGCGGTCGGCGATCACCCGCTGCGCTGGCTGCGTACGTTCACCGCCGAGCTGCATGCCTACCCGACGCACGTCCGCGGGCATCCGCCGTTGCCGACGCTGGTGTTCTGGGCGCTGGACGCGGTGGGCCTGCACGGGACGCTCTGGCCGGCGCTGCTGATCATCGGCGTTGGAGCGTCGGCGGCGGTGGCCATCGCACTGACGGTCCGGATCGTCGCCGGTGAACAGATCGCGCGGCGGGCGCTGCCCTTCCTGGTGCTGTCTCCTCTCTCGCTCTGGATCGCGACGTCCATGGACGCGTTCTTCCTCGGCGTCGGGGCCTGGGGCGTCGCGTTCCTTGCGATGCGCCGGCCACTGATCGGTGGCGTCCTGCTCGGCGCCCTGCCCTTCCTAAGCTACGGACTCCTCCCCCTCCTGGCCCTCCCGAGCGCCGTTCTGTGGATAACCCGTCCACCGGCAAGGTTCTGGATCCTGATGACGCTCGGACTCGCGGTGATCCCCACGGCCCTCACCCTGGGCGGCTTCTGGTGGCCGGACGGTGTGCGCGCCACACTCGACACATACCTCGTCAGCGGCGGGTCCGCGCGCCGCTCCTACCCCTACTTCCTGGTCGCGGACGTCGCCGTCCTCGGCATCCTCACCGGACCGGCCGTGGCGTCCGTCCTGCCCTTGCTACTCAAACGCGGCATAGCGGCGCGGCGGAAGGTGCGCGAAGAGCCGGTCTTCCTCCTCGCCGCTGCTGCCCTCATCGCCGTCCTCAGCCTGGACGTGGCGGGCGTGACGAAAGGCGAGGTCGAACGCATCTGGCTACCGTTCGCCGCGTGGCTCCTGCCGGCGGCGAGCGACCTCCGTCCGCCCGCACGAGGATGGCTCGCCGCCCAAGCGATATCCGCCCTGCTCGTCCAAGCCCTGGTCCTCTCCGAATGGTGACCCGTCCCGTCACCCGACGAAGCGGTCAGTTCGAGCGCGCGTGCGGGTAAGAACGGCGACACCGACCAAGGCCAGGGCGGACAGGCCCTGGAGGACGGCGTACCAGGGCGGGCAGAGCCCGGGAACCAGATCGACGGCGACGATCGCGACGGGAAGGACGGTCGACACAGTGCGCACACGCTCGAACGCCTTGGCCGATCCCTGCGCCGCTCGGACGACCATCCGGTAGAGCACCGGCGCGGCCACCAAGAGGACGACTCCGCGAATCCACATGAACGAGGACGCTTCGTGGCCCGTGGACGCCATCACCGCGACCGTCCCCAGAGTGATGGCATTGACCGCCCCGTACAGCACAACGTACTTCTTCACTGTGGCGAACCCCTCGGGGACGCGCGTCTCGCCGCCCCCCTCGGTCGCCGAGGTGGTGTCGTTCGCGGTGGTGGTTTCGCCGGAGTCAGCCATGGTCCTTCGCCTTCTTTCGCTGGGACCTCAAAAGCTATGGAGCGCCCGCGCGGTCCGGTATATGGCTGGACACACGGAAGGGTGGGGCTGGACCCACCCTTGTCGTGCTCAACGGCCCGCCGCGCCCCCGGCCCATCTCGGCCGGCGGTCTCGCCACCAGGCTGACGTCACCACTACGCGACACCAATGACGCTTCCGATGCCCCAGAGACCACGTCACCGGGGCCCCGAGCCGTCCCGTCCCCACCGACATCGCCTGTCGCTTGCGCACCGAACCCCTCACCCCCGTCTACCGCGCCGCCCTCCGCCCCAAGGGCTACCTCTGCCGCTTGACATCAGCGTTGAAAACGATGGTTCCCCCCTTGGGGATGCATGAGGAAGGAAGATTCTTCGGTGTCTGCTCGGCGGCTCCGGCGCCTCCGGTGTTGAACTTCTCGCCTTCGAGCAGTTCACCGAATCCAGGAATTTTGACGCCGCGCTTATCGCCCTTGAGGACGGGCTTGGTGCCCTCTGGCCACACAGGGGCCTTGGTCTCTCCGGACTCGGACCTGAAATGCAGGCAGCGGCCAGCGGAGTCGTAGACGAGTTCCCCGACATACATGATCTTGGGCCAGTCGTTTCCGTAACCATGGTGGACCAGGATGCGCGGATCGTCCCCTGCGGAGTTCACGCCCTTACCTCCACCGCATGCGGAGGTCGTCAGAAGCAGCGTTACGGCGGCGGCCATCGCCCATGGGGTCTTCATCTCGGACTCCTGCGAGGTAAGTCCCACAGGGCGGCCCCATGATGGGGCGGCCCTGTGGGACGTTCTTGTAACCGGGAAGCTTAGGACAGGGCGACGGAGACGCCCATGGCCTCGTACATTCCCGCCACGGGGGTGAAGAGGTCGCGCGTCTTGAACATGATGCGCTTGGAGCCGGAGAGGAGACCGTACGCGTCGTTCCCCCAGTACCAGGGGCCGCCGCTGTCACCCGGCTTCGTCGGCTCGTTGGTGACGGCGGTCAGGCCACAGTATTTTGGCAGCCCCGACCACTTGACGCACTGCCCGTTCTTGTAGACCTTGGTGCACTTGGCGCCGGTGGTGCGGCCGTAGTTGCAGATCTTCTGACCTGCCTGGGGCCACCTGTACAGGTTGACCTTACGAGTCTTGTATGCCGTGTAGTAGAACCACGGAACAGCCTTGTAGCTGCCCGTGGAATACCACGCCATGTCGCCGTAACGACCACCGTGTGAGCCGCGGAGGGAGATGTTCGTGTACCGCCCTCGGTGATCGTGATTGTAGTACTGGAATCTCGGGTTCCCCGATGAACAGTGATGGGCGGTGGCAATGCCGCGGGTCTTGCCCCTTCGAACGGTGAAGCCTGCGGTGCAGTAGCCGTATCCATTGAGGAAACCGCCTCCGTGCATGTTCACCTTCGGGCCGCCTTCCACCTCACGGGCGAGGCTGACACTGACGGTGATCGTGGAGCCGGCCCGGCTCCTGACGGGCTGGAGGCGGGAGAGCAGCCGTTGGCGTCCGGCCTTGTCCAGGCGCGCGCGTGGACTCGCGACGATGTTGATCGCTCCGCTGGTGATCTCGTACCCGCCCTCGGCCGTGTCGACGTCGGCATTGTCGGCGACGCGGGAGAAGTTGTCGAAGGTGGCGTCCTTCAACTCCTTCTCGGAGAATCCCTTGTTCCCGATGAGCTTCACTGGCACCGGCAGCGTGCGCGCCAGGGTGACAGCTTCGGCCGGGATCGCGCCCTTGAAGCCGATCCACGCTCCGCTGCCCTCCCCGGTGATCTCAGATCCCGAATAGATCCCCGGATGCTTGGCCTGTAGCTTGTCGGCGACTTCCAGGAAAGCGTTTTGCCAACCCCAGCGTCGGACCGCCTCCTTGAAACTGATTCCGTCGCTCTGCGCGACGAGCCTCAGGTCCTCCAGTTCGGCGGGCGACGGCTTCGCCGGCCGGGTCTTCGCGGGTTGCACAACTACGACGACTGATTGCGTCCGAGGTGCTTCTTGTGTGGCGAGCGCGGCCGGCCCGGTGGCCGAGGCCAGTGCTGCGGTCATGATGAGTGAAGTCAATGCAGCCTTGAGTCGCATAATCCCCCTTCAGCCCCCCGACGTGTTGATGGGCTCAAGTGAATCAAGGCACGGAGAAAGAGATCAACGCCGTTCCGGTGAGGATTGGTGGACCGAGCGTGACAACTGTTCGCGTGTGTAGCAAATACGCAAGTCAGGAGGCGGTGATGCGTTTTCTGGCGGAGTGGTCAACCGATGGCCTCATCAGGCCAGGCCCGTCTCACCCGCCGCCGCCGTCCCACCTACGTTCACACCGCGTCGACTCCGCACCCCAGTGGCCAGTCGGCCCGCCGTAGCGCAGCAGTCCCCCGAGGTGTGCATTGCTTGCGGTCTCCCGTGCAATGCGTGTGAGTGATTCTTCCAGGTGGTGTCGCGCGCCCTCGTTTGTGGGACTGTCTGGCGTCCTCTCACCACTTTGATCAGCCAAGGGCGCTGCTGAATGAGAACGAAGCTCGTCGTGGCCGGGGCGGCGTGCGCTGCGCTCGCGGTCACCGGCGGAGTGGCGCTCGCCGGATCCGGCGACGCGCATGCGACCAAGGTGGCTCCCGTCGCGGCGACCTCCGCCGCTCCCAAGACGCTCACGCTGGTGCGTTACTTCGGTGGCGCGCAGGCCAAGCACTGGGTGACCACCGCCGCCGCACCCGGCCCGCTGTACCGCCGGGAGGGGACGTTCCGCATCCTGGCCCAGCGCGCCAGCGGCACCAGGGCGCTCTACAGCTGCCTCAACGGTTACGTCCTTCTGGACCAGTTCGTGTCCGCGCGTGCGGACTGCGAAAGCCCCAAGAGCGTTTACTTGGGCCGCATCGGCTACGTGTACCTCAAGCCGCCCAAGGGTGTGAAGGTCAAGCCGATCTACCGCTGCTCCATCCCGACCGGCTCCCACTCGGAGCACTTCGTCTCCTTCCGCTCGGACTGCGAGGGCCGTCCCACCCCCGGCAAGCTCGTCGTCGAGGGCCGCCTCGGCTACGTCCTGGCCTGACCGGCCTGAGGGCCGCCCGCCTGCGATCCCGTCCAGCAATCGCCCCAGAAGCCGTCCTCGAGAAGAGCGTCAGTGTCCTGGGGCGGAGCGCCGGTGGAGCATCAAGGGCCGCTGGCTGCCCGCAGTCCTTACTTCGCTCGCCCGCCAGTCCGACCGCGGTGCCTCGCCGCGCCGCCAAGCTCGGCTTCGCCCAGCCCTCGTCGGCCGACAAGCGTGAGGGGGCTCCTCAAGCCCCCACATCGCCCGGCGCGCGTTCCGGGGGCGCAGTCCGCGGCCGGGCCGGACGGGGGCGGGCCGTGGCGTCCCGGGTTCTTCGGGACGCCACGGCCCACCAGGCTCAGACGGAGGTCAGATCACGCCGCCGTTGACGCGGATGTTCCGGCCGGTCACCCAGCTCGCCTCCGGGGAGGCCAGGAAGGCGACGACGTTCACGATCTCGTCCGGGCGGGGCGCGGAACCCCACCTCAACATCACCCATCCGGAAGCCCGTGCGCTCACGGCCGCACGTCGAGCGCACGTCCTACCTCAACAAGAAAGAGATCCGGGCGGAGGGATCTCAGCTTCCTTGCGGAGGGGTGCCATC
Organism: Actinomadura logoneensis; assembly: GCF_003428695.1. Classification (GTDB taxonomy): domain Bacteria; phylum Actinomycetota; class Actinomycetes; order Streptosporangiales; family Streptosporangiaceae; genus Spirillospora; species Spirillospora logoneensis. Next base: position 16,990 of record NZ_QURH01000037.1, on the reverse strand, counting down.
GAACGATGGCTGCGGGGATGGCGCGGCGTCCGCCCAGGTGACAACAGCCTGACCGAGCGGGACCAGGCAGTTTGCGGCCCCAGCGGTGACGCCATAACTCCCTGCGGTGCCCGACGACAGAGAGTGGAGGGACCCGTGGGAATCCTGGGAACCGTCGCCAAGATCTTCGCGCGGAAACTCGCTGCCGAACTCGCCAAACAGGCCAAGGAGCGGGCCAGGCAGGCCGCGTCCGATCCGCAGGTGCGCGAGCAGGTCAAGCAGCTGGGCCAGGCAGCCGCGGCCAAGTTGGCCGACCAGGCCAAGACGGCTGAGTCCAAGAAGGGTGGGAAGTGATGGCGGAGATCAAGACGACCGAGCTCGGGCAGATGCTGGTGGAGCTGGCCCGCGCCGGGCTGGCCGACCAGGTCGGAAGCTGGATCAGTGACGACACCGACAACAGCCCCGTCACCGGCGAGCAGCTGCGGAGCGCCCTGCCAGAAGAGGTCCTGCGGGAAGCGGCCGAGGAGGCCGGGATGACCGTGGAGGAGCTGGCCGACCAGCTCGCCCGGGAACTGCCCACCATCGCCGACGCTCTTACCCCCGGCGGAGAACTGCCCGGCGGCGACTGACGAGCACGCCTCGTCCTCGCCCAGGAAACAACCCGTCCGCTCCGTGAGGGGATCGGACTCCCCGCCCCGAACCCTTCCAAGATGCAACCCGGACGCGTCCTCGCGACAGCCCCTTCGAGGACGCGTCCTGAGGGCCGCAGCGAGCCGATTCACCAAGTGTCGGCGGTACCGGTACAAGCCCCAACGCCGAGCCCGCCATCATCTGCCCCGAGAAAGACGGTGCTCAGCATGTTCCACACTCGGATATCAGCGGCGTTCCTGGCCCTGGCCACCCCCGTGGCCTTAGGGGCAATGGGGACGCTCACCGCCGCCGCCGCCGTCGACCAGCGGCACCACACCGGACTCCAAGCCCCGGTGGCGGTGTCGCTGGGAGACAGTTTCATCTCAGGCGAGGCCGGCCGGTGGTGGGGCAACGCCGACCTGATCGCCGCGCCCTTCTGCACCCGCGGCGGTACCGACCGCGCGGCTTATCGGGTGGCGGCGGTCTGCCGGTACGACCCGACCAGGGTCTATGACGGAACCGCGGTCGATCGGGACAGTCCCACTACGACCGGGTGCCATCGTTCCGACGTCGCCGAGATCCATGGTGCCGGGCAGATCCCTCTCACGCCCGTCAACCTGGCCTGCTCGGGAGCCGAGAGCAGGCACATCCTCAGCGAGCCGTACAAGGAGAACAAGGAGCCCCAGGCCCGGTTGCTCCAGGACGCGGCCTCCGCCCAGCAGGTGAAGCTCATCGTGATCTCGATCGGCGGCAACGACCTGAACGTCTCGGGCTTCCTGCGCAGGTGCACCGAGCTGTACATGGCCAAGGCCGGATCCTGCGCCTCGACCGGAGAAGGCGACAGGATGCTCCAGCAGCTGCCGCAGGTGGCCGCCAACGTCGGAAAAGTAATCGACAGGGTCCGCCAGGTGATGCAGGAGGCGGGTTCCGCCCCTGACGCCTACAAGCTGATCTTGCAGTCCTATCCTTCGCCGGTACCGCCCGGCGCCAAAGTGCGGGACATCTTCCCCGAGGACGGCGGAGGCAAGGCCACCAAGCGGACCCTGGCGGGCGGATGCCCCCTGTGGAACGCCGACTTCGACCTCATGCACGACACCCTGGCCCCCGCGATCGACAAAATGCTCCAAGGCGTCGCCGAACGAAAGAAGGTCAGCTTCCTCAGCATGCTCCATGCGTTGGAAGGCCACGCCCTCTGTGAGAACGGCACCCGCCAGGCCGGCCCCCGCGAGGACGCCAGCAAGCTCGCCGAGGAAATGGAGTGGGTGCGCTACGGCACCGCGGGCATGAAGATCAGTCAGGGCTTCCAGCAGGAGTCGCTGCACCCCAACGCCTTCGCCCAGCAGTACCAGGGACGATGCCTGGCGGACGCCTACCAGGATTCCTCAGCGACCCACGTATGCCCTCCCGCCTAAACAGCCCCTCCCAGGCCCGGCCGCAGCCCGATTCCTGACGCGACGGGGAACAACGCCACGGCGTCACTGAACGAGCATCCCGCGGATTCGGCACCCCTTCGATCACGACGAACGTGCGCCCATGCCATCGCATTCGCCCCTCACCAAGACCCGGACGCGAAAGTGGTGATGTTCAGAGATCGGCCCTGACGTTCGCTGACCGGCTCGTAGAGGTCGTAAGCCTGAGCGACGGTCAGCTGTCGCTACGCGAAGTCGTCGAGATGCCCGGCTCAGGCCGATGCTTCAGTCGATCAGGCGTGCACGGGCTGGATACCTGAATCAGGAGACGGCTGGCCCCGCACCGGCTCAAGGAGACGCTCCGCGAGCTGCACGCGGCTGTGGCGAGCTCATGAGCGAAGAAGAGATCACCCAACTGATCGAGGCCGCAGGCGGGATCAAGCGCGCGATCACGGGCGCTGACACCGCCGAGAAATACCGCCTGTACGAGCAGCTCGACACCCGCCTCACCTGCCACCCAGGAAGCAGAAAGGTCCGCGTTGAGATCACTCCAACGCGGACCTTCCGACATCCGACCCCGCCGACCATGCGGCAGCGGTACGTGTTCGAGGGGGATCAGGCCCGTTACCCCAACCCCGATCCTCCTATCCACCGCCGTCCTACCGTTCCCGACGACGTGACCCCGGCGTCATGTGTAGGCGGTTCGTGTCGCCGGGGTAATCACCACCGCCCGCACATGGCCCACGTGGTGCCCCGTCAGCGAACCCCACAGGATTCGGGTGGGCGGGTAGCCCTGTTGTTGGAGTGTGGAGGGAGCCTATCCGCTCTGAGTTCAGTGCCCCTGCTCCGGGACGCTTGCCACATGATCCATCGGCGCGTCCAGCCACTCCTTGACGACGGCGAGGTCCTCCTCGGAGAACACCGCCTCGCTTGACTCAATGCGCTTCAGCACGCTGCGTACAAACGCCTCACCGATCTCTTCCGCGGTCGGCGGCGGGTCCTTGTAGAGCGGGGAACCACCTCTGGCCGCGCCGTTCACGACGAACCCGATGTGCTGGCGGCTCACTCGCAGGCCGTAGTCCGAGAGCCTGTCCCGCGACCATGCAGTGCACTCGGTCATGTTGAACGTGTGCTCGGATGCGTAGTCGGAGAGCGCGCCGTAGACAGCGGGCCACCAGTCCTGGGGGAGCCGGGGCAGGTTCATCAGATCGCGGAGACGCTCGATGGGCTCCGGCACCGGCACTTTCTGCATGCCGCCCTCGGGGGGCTGGTGCCGGTTCCGGTCCCACAGTAGGTGTTGGGAAAGAGACATGCCTGGCAGTTTCAGGCTCACCAGTGCCCTCGAGAAGCCACCGAGACCAAACCAGTTCGGACCGATCGCAGCGGGGCCCAGTTCGTTGCGCACCTGCTGTGCCAGCGAGGCGAGGTTGAGCGGTTCGGCGGCGCTGTCGTACTCCCGCGTCACGATCGACCTGAACGAGCCGTAAGCGTCCGAGCCGTAAGCGTCCGAGCTATGGGCGGAAACGGGTTCCGGATGCCATGCGCCGTCCCCTTGCAACGTGATCTCTTCGCTCGGGTCGTCGTCGAGATCGATGGATTCACCTTGGACGAGCGCGAGCATCTGATGGCCGTTGAGTACCTGGTCGGCGATCGAGGTGTACGCCTCGGCCGCGTCCAGCGGCGACATGATGAGCGTGCGCCGGTCCGCGCGCCGCAGCCGTTGGAGCAGCGGCGTCATGTCAGAGTCGCCCGAGGCGATGATGAACTCCTCACACACCGGCTCCGTTGACAGCGCATCGATCGCGTCGACGACCACCCTGATGTCCGCGCCGTTCTTGGTGGCGTTGTAGCGCGGGCAGTCGACAACATCGAACCCGGCTCGAACGAACGCGGCCCGGTAGCGGTGGAACTGCTTACGCTCCGTACCCATCCGGAGGCTGCCGCCGGGATTCAGGTAGCACCGCAGCACAAGCCACCGCCGCCGCTCCCCGGAATCCGATATCTCCGATAGACGCCGCAGCCACGCCCCGGGGTCGGTCGCGAATCGCTCAGCCGCCAGCGGGTCCAACTCACACAGCCCGCTGAATACATTGTCGAAATCCAAATACAGTGCAGTCCGCGTGTGATGCATGGCAGCAACCTAGCGCCGCTGCATCTTCCTTAAGGGGCGTCTCGCCAGGGGGGAGCTGTGGAAGATCATGCTTCCATCTTCACTGCACGCCATTCGAGGGTCGTTGTCCAGGTCAGTTCGGCAATAACCTAGGACGCGGCGGCGGCCATGATGTCGGTGCGTGACCCCTTCTGGCCAGTGCGGTCGAAGGCTCTGGCGTCGTTGGCGCACTGCATAAGCCGCATCTGGTTGGGCGGGTAGCCGTGTCGATGGTCAGCTACAGCCGGTCGCCCGAAGCCTGATTCCGCTACACGCCGGTTTCTGTCGTTCCTGACAACGCGGTAGGCCAGAGGCTCATGTTTTGGGCGAGGCACCTGCCAGAACCGTCTTGTGTCAGGTGGGGCTTGGTGGAGATTCAGGGCCGAACAGCGGCTCTTGGCGTGTGCGGCGGTAGCGCACGTGGATGCTCTTGGGACTGTCGCCGACCAGCTCGACGGCACCCTCGTCGCGCATGATCTTCAGCCATCGCCGGACTGTCTGGTCGCTCAGGCCGGTCCGTGCGACCAACTCGGCGCGAGACAGGCTCTCGTCGCCGAGTGCCGCGAGCAGCTCGGGTCTGCGGTCGGCCCGCGCGGGACGGCCTTTCACTGAGGTGTGTCGCTGCGCCAGCTGGTACCTGGCCCAGCGACGGGTTCCGGTCTGGACGATGAGCTCGCGGGCGACGAGGTCTTGGAGTTCGCCGGTGGCCACGCGGGAGTCGACTCCGGTGGCGTCGCGGTAGGTGCGGTTGTCGAGGACCCCTTCGTCCCGCAGCAGGGCGAGGGCGATGCACTGGCCGTCGGTCAGTCCGCGCTCGCCCAGGCTTCGGATCCAGCTGATCGTCTCCTCGCTCAGCAGGGTGTGGTTGGGGAAGGCAACAAGGAACGAAGAGATCTTGTCGGTGAACTGGGGCGGGCTCATGCCGGCGGCGCGCAGGGAGTCCAGCATGGAGCGGATGCCCGACCCACGGTTCTCGCAGACGGTGCGGGTCTCGCCAGGGAGAGGGACGTCCTCCAGGATTTTGATGAGCGTGGCGTTGCGGGCCGAGGAGATTCCCTCCTCGCCGAGGCTGTCGATCGTGACAGGCCCGAACAGCCCGCCGGCGTTACGGATGACCAGCCGGTCGGGGTACATCTCGATCTGGACTTGCGTTCCCCGGGCGCTGGGGGACAGGTCCCGGTGGACCAGGGCGTTGACGACCGCCTCCCGCAGCGCTGTCTCCGGGTACTCCCAGACGTCCTGCCGACCAGCACCGGCGATGACCGCCCGGCGGGACATGTTCCGGCGAATGGCCGCCAGGCTGTCTCGCACCATGACCGGGATCGGGCCTTCCAAGGTCACGTTGTCCAGAAACCTCTCGCTGGACGTCGGGCCGCTCCCGGTGGGGTAGTGGACGAAGCTGACTCTCAACTGAGGGAAGTGCTCCTGCGGGTAGTCCCCCAATGCCAGCAACCCCGCCAGCGACACCAAGTCCTTACCGTCGTCACCGGGGACAAGTACCTTGGCACGGCGCAGCACCGCGAGACGGTCGAGGTCCTTGAACGCGTACGGTCTGCTGGTCCTCAACCTGGCGACCAGGGCCTCGACCCCGGCCGCGTCGAGGTTGTCCAGGCCGACGCCGGGGACGCCCTGTTCGTCCTCGCGAGGCTGTCCACGTGAGGACAGCATGACCTGGACCTCATAGGCGGAGAGACGGCGATCGCCATCGCCCACCCTGATATAGCTGCCTTTGGTGATGCCGGCACCACGTGAGTAGCAGGGCTTCTGGGCGGGGTCGAGTTCGGGGATCTCCGCGACCAGGACCTGGGCCCCTTCGAAGGTGTGAATCTTGACGAGCGGCCGGATCGGTGGCTCCATGTCCTCTGAGCACATGGAGCCCAGGTCGGCTGCCAGCTTCGCGGCATCGATCAGTCCTGTCGCGCTGAAGCCCTGGGCTTCGTCCAACCCCAGGATGACGATGCCGCCCGCGGTGTTGGCGAACGCCGAGATGGTCTCGCGAAGCGATTTGGGCAGGCCACCAAGAGCCTTCTTCACCTCGACGTCGGCGATGTCCGCACCGATGACGCGAAGGTTGTCGACGATCTCGGAGAGTTCCCCGTCCAGCATCTCATCTCCCCGTCCACCACCATGCTAGTTGGCATGCTAGTTGGCATGCTAGTGAACGAGGGGCCATGCATGCCTGGGGATGACGCGGGTCTTCGCGAGGTTTCGTCGACTTCACTCGACCAAGCCGCAGCGGGCGAACCTGACGCCGGTCGCCCCGGGGATCTGCCATCCGTGTCCTGACGGAACTGAACTACGGGCGCCCGCCGCCGAAACACAACAAAGCGGGAGAAGTGTGCACTTCTCCCGCTTTGCTATGACGTGTCCGAGGGGGGACTTGAACCCCCATGCCCCGTAAAGGGCACTAGCACCTCAAGCTAGCGCGTCTGCCTATTCCGCCACCCGGACCGGTGTGGCGCCGCAGCTCGTGGCTGCGGCGGCGGGCTTCACTGTACCAAAGGTCGGGAGTCGCGGCGAAGTCGATCGTGGGGGCACCATGGTCGGGTAGGCGCGAGGACGGATGAGGGTGGTTGCCGTGGGTCTGCCGGAGGCCGAGGACGAGGTCGTACGGATCTGCCAGGAGCTGATCCGGATCGACACCAGCAATCCGGGTGATCACTCCGGGCCGGGGGAGCGGGAGGCGGCGGAGTACGTCGTCGGGCAGCTCGAGGAGGTCGGGCTGCGGCCCCGGGTCTTCGAGTCGCATCCCGGCCGGGCCAGCGTGGTGGTGCGGATCGAGGGCGAGGACCCGTCGCGGGACGCGCTGCTGCTCCACGGGCATCTGGACGTCGTCCCGGCGCGGGCGGAGGACTGGACGCGGGACCCGTTCGGCGGGGAGATCGCGGACGGCTGCGTCTGGGGGCGCGGGGCCGTGGACATGAAGGACATGGACGCGATGATGCTCGCGGTCGTCCGGCGGCGGCTGCGGGAGGGGCGCAGGCCCCCGCGGGACGTGGTGCTGGCGTTCCTGGCCGACGAGGAGGCCGGCGGGACGTGGGGCGCGCAGTGGCTGGTCAAGGAGCATCCGGAACTGTTCGAGGGGTGCACCGAGGCCGTCGGGGAGGTCGGCGGGTTCAGCCTGACCGTGCCCGGCGACAGGCGGATGTACCTGATCGAGACGGCGGAGAAGGGCATCGCGTGGATGCGGCTGACCGCCGACGGGACGGCCGGCCACGGGTCCATGGTGCATCCCGACAACGCGGTGACGGCCGTCGCCGAGGCCGTGGGACGGCTGGGGCGGCACGAGTTCCCGATCCGGCTCACCAAGACCGTCCGGGCGTTCCTGGAGCGGGCCTGCCTGGCGTACGGGGTGGAGTTCGACCCGGAGAACCCCGAGCGGTGCCTCGCGGAGATCGGGCCGCTGGCGCGGATGATCGGCGCGACGCTGCGGCACACGCTCAATCCGACCCGGCTGGATGCCGGATATAAGACGAATGTCATTCCGCAGAGCGCGACCGCGCAGGTGGACGGACGTTTCCTTCCCGGTTATGAGGATGACTTCTTCGCGACCGTGGACGAATTGCTCGGACCGGACGTCCGCCGCGAATTCGTGCATCACGACCACGCGGTGGAGACCGAGTACGAGGGAGCCCTGGTCGCGGCGATGGAGGCGGCCCTGACCTCGGAGGACCCGGGCGCGCTGCCCGTCCCGTACTGCCTGAGCGGCGGAACGGACGCCAAGGCGTTCGCCCGGCTCGGTATGCGCTGCTACGGTTTCGCCCCGCTCCGACTTCCGGCCGAATTGGACTTTTCCGGAATGTTCCACGGCGTGGACGAGCGCGTTCCGGTGGACGGCCTGCGCTTCGGCGTGCGGGTCCTCGACACCTTCCTTGATCGCTCCTGAGAATTTCAGCGAAAGGGCGTGGAATTACTTCCTTCCGCGCGCTCCGTGGTGCTACGGTCACCATCCGTAGAGAGCGGGTTGACCCGTTCTTGGCGTCCGCCAGGTCGTGGCGGACGGGATGAACCCGGCAGGAGGAGCTCGTGGACCAGGGCCCGGCGCGGAACCCGGCGGCGATCGCCGTGCTGCGTCGCGCGCTCGCCCGCAGGGCGGTCCGCAGGCTCCTCGTCCTCGCCGGTCTCGTGGCCGCCGGCTGGCTGATCGGCGGAGTTGGCCAGGCATTCGCCGATACCGCTGGAACCGCCGCGCCCAAGGGCGTGGCGGTTTCCGGCCCCGGCGCGCTCCTGCGAGCGCCCGGCGGCATCGTGCGGGACACCTCGGCGGCGCTGGGGCGCCGCGCTGCGGTCCCCGCCGCGCTCGCCGTCGTGCCCCACGCAGGGTCGATCGTGCCCCACGCAGGGTCGATCGTGCCCCCCGCAGGGTCGATCGTGCCCCACGCAGGGTCGATCGTGCCCCAGGCGGGGACGATCCTGCCCCACGCGGGGACGGTCGTTCCGCTGCCGGTCCCCGTGGTCCGTCCCGTGCCGAACGTCGTCGCGCCGCGTCCGCCGGCGTCGCCCCTTCATCAGACCCCTGGGCGCGTCAGGACCGGCGCGAAGGCGTCCGACGCGGTACGGCCCAGCGTGGTCGCCGCTCTGGACCGCCACGCCCGCGGAGCCTCCGCTGCCCGCCCGATCACGCGGTGGACCACCGCCTCGGCGGTCGGCGCGGCGGTGAAGGGCCACGGCCCCGTCCGGAGCGGCGCCTCCCGGACGGTCCTGCACGACACGAACGCCCCGGCCGGGCCGGTTCCCGCGCCCGTCCAGGCGGCGGGATCGTCGGTCCCGGCGGCGGGGCCCGCCCTGTTCGGCGGGTTCGGCGGCATGACCCTCCGCCGCTCCTGGACACCGCGCCGTCCCGGCCCGGTGCTCCTGCGGGCGCCCGGCGAGGTGCCCCCGGCCGTGCGGGGCGCGACGGACGAGCCGTCGTTCGCTCCCGACTGATCACCTGATCTCCGGCGCCCGGCCCGAGCGGCTCGGGTCGCGCCGGGACGTGTCCGCCGATCGCGGCACGTCACCTCCCCACCGAGCGACGCGTTCCCCGCGCGGGCGTGAGCCTGCCCGGAACCCGTGAAGCTCCGCCGCTCCCCGCGAAACCGCCCCCCGTCCGTCCGGCTCAGGACGCACGCTCCGCACCCCTGCCCTCAGGGCGGACGCGGACGACCCGTCCCGCCGACCGGCACCCGGCCCACAGACGGCCGGACGCCCCGGACCGAACCCGCGGTCCGGACGGCCCCGCCGGCGCGCACCGGCCAGACGGCCAGGACCGGGTGGTTCCCCGCGAGGACGCGGCACAGCAGGTCAGCAAGCAGTCCGACAACCACCAACGAATCCCCTCGAACGGAGCAACATGCGAACGTGGGCATACGGCACCGCGCGTGCCGCCGCTCTCACCGCGAGCTTTGTGGCGCTCGGCGCGAGCGTCATCCCGACCGCCGCCCTGGCCGACACCACCGACGGCACCGGCGGCGTGCTCAGCGGGAACCAGGTCAACGCGCCCGTCTCCGCCCCGATCGACATCGGCGGCAACGCCGTCGCCGTCGCGGGCGTGGCCAAGGGCCGCCAGGCCGGCGGTGCGATCGTGCACAACGGCCCCGGTGGCGGCGGGCAGAGGACCTCCGGGCGGTCCGGAGTCCTGTCCGGGAACCAGGTGCACGCCCCGGTCTCCGCGCCGGTCGACGCCTGCGGCAACGCGGTCGCGATCCTCGGCGTGGCCGACGCGGGCTGCAGGGGCGGCGCGATCGTCCACAACGGCCCGGACGGCGGCCACCACCAGCACGACGGCGGCCACGGCCACCCCGGCGGCGGCCACGGCCACCCCGGCGGCGGCCACGGCCACCCGGGCAAGGGACACGGCGGGCACCCGGGCAAGGGGCACGGCGGGCACCCGGGCAAGGGGCACGGCGGGCACCGGGGCGACGGCAAGCACGACGGCGGTCACGACAGGTCGGGCGGGCACGGGGAGCACGGGTGGCCGGGCGGGGGCGGTCAGACGACGTCCGGGGAGCACGGCGTCGGGTCCGGCAACCAGGTGGACGCGCCGATCTCCCTCCCCGTGGACGCCTGCGGGAACGCGGTCGCGATCCTCGGCGAGGCCGGGGCCAAGTGCCATGGCGGAGCGTCCGTCCGCAACGGAGGCGCGGACGGGCAGCGGACCAGCGGCGAGGGCGGTGTCCTCGCCGGGAACCAGGCGCACGCGCCGGTGTCCGCGCCGATCGACGTCTGCGGCAACGCGGTGGCCGTCCTCGGTGAGGCCGCCGCCGGATGCAAGGGCGGCGCGCACGTGAAGAACGGCGGTCACACGGGCGCCGGGCAGCGGACGTCCGGCCGGGCCAGCGTCGGCGGGGGCAACCAGGTGGACGCGCCGGTCAGCGCGCCCGTCAGCATCTGCGGCAACAGCATCGGGAACGCCATCGCCCACTGCGAGGGCGGCGCGTCCGTCCGCAACGGGGGCCACGGGTCCGGTCGGCAGACCACCGACGGGGACCACAGCGTCCTCGGCGGCAACCAGGTGAACGCGCCGATCTCCGCGCCCGTGAGCGTCTGCGGCAACTCGGTCGGCGTGCTCGGCGAGGCGGGCGCGGGCTGCGAGGGCGGCGCGCACGTGCGCAGCAGCTCGGGCGGCGACCAGCGGACGTCCGGTAAGGGCGGCGTGCTGGCGGGCAACCAGGTGAACCTGCCGATCTCCGCGCCCGTGAACGCCTGCGGCAACGCCCTGGCCGTCCTGGGCGAGGCGAAGGCCGGATGCCAGGGCACGCTCAAGGTGTTCGGCTCGCACGGTTCCGGCGCGCGCACCCGCGACGGCAACCAGGCCAACTCCCCGGTCAAGATCCCGACGGACGTCTGCGGGAACGACGCCGCCGTGGCCGGACGTCCGCAGCCCGGATGCAAGGACGGCGTCGGCGGCGGGTACACGCCGTACGCCCGCATGAACAACGACGCGCGGCGTCCCGGTGTCTCCCCCGCGGACCTGCCCGGCCTCCAGGGGCTCGGCGCGCAGCCTCTGCCGACCGTCCCGGGCGCGGGCCTGCCCGGCCTGCCGAAGCTCCCGAAGGTCCCGGGCGTCCCGGACGCGTCGGGCCTGCCGAAGGGCTCGGGGAACCCGGTCCTGCCGCAGCTGCCGGTCACGCCGGGCGTTCCGGCGCTGCCGGGTGCGTCGGGCCTGCCGAAGCTGCCGGTCGTCTCGGGGCTGGGGAACCTGCGGAGCCTGCCCGGGACGCCCGCGACCGCCGGCCTGCCGAACGCGACCGGCCTGGCGGACGCGACCGGCCTGGCGGACATGAAGGGCCTGCCGACCGCGAAGGGGCTGACCGACGCGAAGGGCCTGACCGACGCGAAGGGCCTCGCGAAGCTGCCCGCGACGACCGGACTGCCCGGCCTGCGGACCCTGCCCGCCACCTCGGGTCTGCCCGCCGCCTCCGGTCTGCCGGTCGCGGCCGGGCTGCCGTCCACTGCCGGTCTCCCGGCGGTTCAGGGGATGCCGCGGGTGCCCGCCGCTCCGGCGTCCCTCGGCATGCCGCTGTCGCGGAACCGCACCCGCGCCGCCGGTGGTCCGTTGCCGGGCCTTCCCGGGCTGTCGCAGCTGCCGCTGCAGCCGGGACGGCTCCCCTTCCTCTCCGGTCAGCTGCCTCCGAGGCTTCCGCTGGGCGGGCAGCCGGCGTCGCCCGTCCCGTCCGCCGCGCGCAGCACCGACCTGTCGGGTGATGCCCTCGGTCGGCTGACCGGTGCGAAGGTGCCCGGCCTGGACGCGCTGCCGCTCTCCGGCAAGCTCAACACCCCGCAGGTCGGCGGTGTGACGGACAAGGCCCCGGTCAAGGGCCTGATGCGGGACAGGAACCCGCTGCCCCTCAACGGCCTCTCCCAGGAGGGCACGGGCCTGCTGCCGATCAACAGCCTCGCCTCGGGTCAGGGGCTGCTGCCGATCAACAGCCTGCGGCAGGCCGAGACGCTCGTCCCGGTGAAGGGCCTCACCGGCGGCAAGGGCCTCGTGCAGGGCAAGACCCTCGTCCCGGCGAAGGGGATCGTCCAGGGCAAGGGTCTGGCTCCCGTCAAGGACCTGGCCCCCGCCAAGGGCCTGGCTCCCGTCGACGACCTGGCCCACGCCAAGCCGATGGCCGCCGAGGAGACCGTCACTCGCGGCACCCACTCGGACTCCACGCTGGTCCTGGGCGCCGCGGCGCTGCTGACCGCGCTGTCCGGTGTGCTGACGCTGGGGCGCCGTCTCCGCCTTCGCGGCCGCGCCTGAGCGGCGTCGGCCGTGTCCGACCCGGTCGCAGGGCGGGGGAGCAGGGGGCTGATCCGCCGCCCGTGACCGAGATCCGGACGGGCCGCTTCCCGGAGAGAGAAACGCGTTCTCGGAGACGACTGAGATGCGCAGTTTCGGAGAAGCGGCCCGTCCCGGATCCCCCTTGACGCTTTGCCCGTCCCGGAGCGCGGTCCGGGGCGGGCAAAGCCCTGTCCAAGAAATCCCCAGCTCGTCGGCGGTCCCATGTGGGATGGGAGGGGGACGCCGACGGGCGAGGGGGATGCCCGGGTGCGCACTGCGGGGTCGCACACGGGCGGTTTTGCCGTCGCGGTACCGGGAGAGACTGGTCCGGGTAGGGGGACGCGACGAGGCGATCCCGAGCGACCCGATGACCGGACGACCGAGAACACCGATCGGGTGGACGACGGATGAGCGACCGGACGAACCGCGGGCCGAGATCCCGGCAGGACGACACACCGAACCGCGCGCCGAACCGCACGTGCGGCCCCGAGCCGGACGGTGTGCGGCGGCAGGACCGCTTCGCGGCGTGGATGGTCGGGGCGGCGGGAAGCGCGTCGGAGAAGGGCGTCCGCGATTATGATTACCGGGCGTCAAAGGATTCGTACTTAGTGCTACGCTCCGGACGGAGTACGCAGAGAGAGTCAAAGGGTGTGGCGCCGGAGGGTGGACCGCCCGGACGTCCGCGACAGCGGCCGCCCGGCCGCCTAGAAGGTGCGGACCTGGCGGATGATCTTGCGGCGCAGTTGGATCCGGCGGCTACCGTCGGGATAGAGGCGCAACCGGTCGAGTTCCCAGCCGCCGTGTTCCGCGTGCTCGGTGAGGATCTGCCGGGCGGTGTCACGGGTGGTGCCGCGCGGCAGTCGAAGGACGAGGTAGGTGTACTCCACCATTGCCTCCCATTATGGCCTGCGGAGGTTCGGCGGGCCGTCCTCCGGCGGCGGCTACGGTGACGGGCCGGTCCGCGACCCGCTCGGCGACGTGTCATCCTGTGGGAGTTTCACGGCGGGCGAGGGGCGGCGGGGCTCCTCGGGCATGAGAGCGTCGTTGGGAAGCGTTGTGGCGAAGGCGCCGCAGCGGCGGTGAGTAGAGACCAGACAGCGAGGTTGGAGCGACTGTGCCAGCCAAGAACGGCACTGCGAAGGGTGGCCGGTCCGGGGCCGATGGCGGCACCCGCCTGGTGATCGTCGAGTCGCCTGCGAAAGCGAAGACGATCGCCGGGTACCTGGGCCGCGGCTACGTCGTGGAGTCCAGTATCGGCCATATCCGGGACCTGCCCGGGAGCGCCGCCGAGGTGCCGGCCAAGTACAAGAACGAGGCGTGGGCCAAGCTCGGCGTGAACGTCGAGCACGAGTTCGAGCCGCTGTACGTGGTCAACTCCGACAAGCGCGCACAGGTCGCCAAGCTGAAGAAGCTGCTGGAGGACGCCGACGAGCTCTTCCTCGCGACGGACGAGGACCGGGAGGGCGAGGCGATCGCCTGGCACCTCCAGGAGGTCCTCAAGCCGAAGGTCCCCGTCCACCGGATGACCTTCAACGAGATCACCCGGGACGCGATCCGGCAGGCCGCCGCGAACCCGCGCGAGCTGAACCTGCGCCTGGTGGACGCCCAGGAGACCCGGCGCATCCTGGACCGGCTGTACGGCTACGAGGTCAGCCCGGTCCTGTGGAAGAAGGTCATGCCGAAGCTGTCGGCGGGCCGGGTGCAGTCCGTGGCGACGCGGCTGGTCGTCGAGCGGGAGCGCGAGCGCATCGCGTTCGTCTCCGCGCACTACTGGGACATCCAGGCCGTGTTCGACACCGGCCGGGACGCCGAGCCGCGCGCGTTCAAGGCGGGGCTGGTCGGCCTGGACGGCAAGCGGGTCGCGCAGGGCCGCGACTTCGCGTCCGACGGGACGCTGAAGACCCGCGACGTCCTGCACCTGGACGAGGAGCGGGCGCGCGGACTGGCGGCGCGGCTCACCGGACGGCCGTTCGAGGTCAAGTCCGTCGAGTCCAAGCCGTACACGCGCAAGCCGTACCCGCCGTTCCGGACGACGACCCTGCAGCAGGAGGCCAGCCGCAAGCTGGGCTTCTCCGCCAAGTACACGATGTCGGTCGCCCAGAAGCTGTACGAGAACGGCTTCATCACCTATATGCGAACCGACTCGATCACGCTGTCGGAGACCGCGATCGGCGCCGCCCGGCGGCAGGCCGCGACGCTGTTCGGCGGCGAGTACGTCCCGGACCGTCCGCGCGTCTACACCTCCAAGGTGAAGAACGCGCAGGAGGCGCACGAGGCGATCCGCCCGGCCGGCGACAGCTTCCGCACGCCCGGCGAGACCGGCCTGTCCGGCGACCAGTTCCGGCTGTACGAGCTGATCTGGAAGCGCACGATCGCGTCCCAGATGAAGGACGCGGCGGGCCAGTCGGTGTCGGTCCGGGTCACCGGCACGTCCACCGACAACGAGGTCGCCGAGTTCGGCGCGACCGGCAAGACGATCACCTTCCACGGCTTCCTGAAGGCGTACGTCGAGGGCGCGGACGACCCGTCCACCGACCGGGACGACCAGGAGCGGCGGCTGCCGACGCTCGACCAGGGCGACCCGCTGACCGCGCGGGAGATGGACGCCGAGGGCCACTCGACCCGTCCGCCCGCCCGCTACACCGAGGCGTCGCTGGTCAAGGAGCTGGAGGACCGCGAGATCGGGCGGCCGTCCACCTACGCCTCGATCATCGGGACGATCCTCGACCGCGGCTACGTGTTCAAGAAGGGCACCGCTCTGGTGCCGTCCTTCCTGGCGTTCGCCGTGGTCAACCTGCTGGAGCAGCACTTCGGCAACCTGGTCGACTACGACTTCACCGCGCACATGGAGGACGGTCTCGACGAGATCGCGCGCGGCGAGGCCGAGCGGGTCCGCTGGCTCACCCGGTTCTACTTCGGGGACGGCGAGCAGGGCGGCGAGGGCCTGAAGGAGCTGGTCGGCGACATCGGCGACATCGACGCCAAGGGCATCTCGTCGTTCCCGATCAAGGGCACCGACATCGTGATCCGGGTCGGCCGGTACGGGCCGTACCTCGACCGGGACGGCGCGCGCGTCAACATCCCCGAGGACATCGCGCCCGACGAGCTGACCGCGGAGAAGGCCGAGGAGCTGTTCGCGCAGCCGTCCGGCGACCGCGAGCTCGGCACCGACCCCGAGACCGGGCACACCGTCGTCGCAAAGTCGGGACGGTTCGGGCCGTACGTCACCGAGGTCATCCCGGAGCCCCCGGCCCCGGCCGCCGCGGAGGGCGAGAAGAAGAAGCGGACCAAGAAGGCGGCGGACGCGCCGAAGCCGCGCACGTCGTCGCTGTTCAAGACGATGTCGCTGGACACGATCACGCTGGAGGACGCGCTGCGGCTGCTGTCGCTGCCGCGCACCCTCGGCGAGCTGGACGGCGAGCCCGTCACCGCGCAGAACGGCAAGTTCGGCCCGTACCTCAAGAAGGGCACCGACAGCCGGTCGCTCGGCTCGGAGGACGAGCTGTTCACGGTCACGCTCGAGCAGGCCAAGGAGCTGTTCGCGCAGCCGAAGCAGCGCGGGCGCGGGCGGGCCGCCGCGGCGGCGCCGCTGCGCGAGCTCGGCGACGACCCGGCCAGCGGCAAGCCGGTGGTGGTCAAGGAGGGCCGGTTCGGCCCGTACGTGACCGACGGCGAGACCAACGCGTCGCTGCGCAAGGGCGACGAGGTGGAGTCGATCACCATCCAGCGCGCGGCCGAGCTGCTCGCCGAGCGGCGGGAGAAGGTCGCGGCGGGCGGCGGCAAGAAGAAGGCCGTCCCGAAGAAGGCCCCCGCGAAGAAGGCGACCGCCAAGAAGGCGACCGCGAAGAAGGCGGCGGGCGACAAGGCCGCCGCGCCGCGTAAGCGTTCGTCGGCCAAGTCGAGCTCGTGAGGGTGGACGCGCCGATACCCTGACCGCTATGAGCAGTTCGCGTGTTCCCCGGTCGCCGGATGCCGCCTCGTCGCCGCGGTCGGGGGCCGCCTCGCCGTCGTGGCCGGGGGACGGCGCGTCGGCTCGTCCGCCGGGATCCGCGGCCGGCGGAGGCGCGCCCGCCGCTCCGCCGATGGCGTTCCGGCGGCTCCGGACGGCCCTCGGCCTCTCCGGGACCGGTCACTGGACGACCCTGCCCGCGCTCACCGCCATGGGGTTCGCGACGGCCGCCGACGCCTCGTTCGCCGGCCGCGCCCGCGCGGTCGAGATCGTCCTGGTGCTGTGGCTGCTTCCGGTGCTGCTGCTCCCGGGCGCCGCGGCGGCGCTCGCCGCGCGCCTCGACCGCCGCTCGACGCTGCTGGTCGCGGACGCCCTGCGCGCCGTCCTGGTCCTGTCGGTGCCGATGGCCGACCTGCTGATCCCGTCGTTGCGTCCGCTGATCTGGACGTCGGTGGCGACGGTCCTGGTCTCCTTCCTGGGCGTCCTGTGGGGGGCCGCGGCCTCGTCGTCGACCCGGGCGCTCGCCTGGCCCGTCTCCGATGACCCGTCGCGGCAGCACGCCGAGGCCGGGGGCCGCCCCTCGCACGCGGCGGGGGGCTCGCACGCGGGCGGGGGCTCGCGCGCGG
>NZ_QURH01000253.1 GCF_003428695.1 Actinomadura logoneensis | reverse complement strand
GCCGCTTCCGTGGACCGCTCCTCTGCCCGCCGCCCCCGGCAGCCCCCTGAACCCGCCCCCGCCGGACGGCCCCGCGCCGTCCGCGCGGAGCGGCCCGGTCGAGGGCGGCCGGGAGGCCCCGACGGTCGGGCAGCCGACGACGGCCGCGCTCGACCACGCCAAGCTCCAGGCCACCCTCGACGCCGCCCACGAGGCCGGGATGTACGGGCTGTCGTCGGTGGTCCGGGACGGCGGCCTGACCTGGGAGGGCGTGTCCGGCGTCGCCGACACCGCGACCGGACGGCCCGTCCGGCCCGGTATGCCGCAGCGCGTGGGCGGCATCACCGAGACGTTCGTCGCGACCGCCGTCCTGCAGCAGGTCGACCAGGGGCGCGTCCACCTGGACGACCCGATCGGCGGCTACCTGCCGGACCTGGTCCCCGGCCCGCGCGGGCGGCAGATCACCGTCCGGATGCTGCTCGCCCACACCAGCGGCATCGGCGACTACCTGCCCGCCGCGTTCCCGTCGCTGGCCGACCCGTCCGCGTCGAGCGTGGACGCCGGCCGGTACCGCAGGCTGGGCGCCAGGCAGCTCGCCGCCTGGGGACTGGCGGCCAAGCCGACCGGCGAGCCGGGGCAGACCTGGTCCTTCTCCCGCACCGACTACGTGATCCTCGGGCTGCTGCTGGAGAAGGTCACCGGCCGGCCGGCCGCCGACCACGTCACGGCGGCGGTGATCCGGCGGGCCGGGCTGAGGAACACCTACTTCCCGGGGGACGACCCGTCCCTGCGCCGCCCGCACGCGAAGATGTACGAGTCGCTGTACGGCGCGGCCGACCCGGCCCGCGACTACAGCGAGTACGACATGAGCTGGGCGTCCACCGCGGGCTCGCTGGTCTCCACCCCCGACGACCTGGACCACTTCTACCGCGACCTGCTCACCGGCAGGCTGACCAGCAAGAACGCCCTCGCGGAGATGCAGCGGACGATCCCGGTGCGGGACGCGGCGGGCCGGACCGTCCTCGACTCCGGCCTCGGCCTCTACGCCCTGAACCTGCCCTGCGGCCGTTTCTGGGGCTATGACGGCGCCGTCTGGGGCGCCGCCACCCAGTCGCTGACCAGCCAGGACGGCGACCGGCAGCTGACGGTGGCGATGAACCGCACGGGCTTCCAGCGCCTGGACGGCCAGGGCGTCCCGATCGCCGGTCCGATCGACACCGCCCTCGGCGCGCACGTCGTCCAGGCGCTCTGCGGGCCGTCCGTCGCGGACACCGGCGCGGGCTCCGGAGGGGACGGCGGCTCGTCGTCCGTGACGACCCGCTTCCTCCCGCTCACCTTCCTGGCCCCGGTGCCCGACCCGAGGTCCTAGCCGGACCCCGGCCCGCCGCCCCCGGCGTCCCAACCGGTCCCCGGCGTCCCAGCCGGTCCCCGGCGTCCTGGCCGCTCACCGCCCTGGCGTCCTAGCGGGCCTCGGGGTCCTGGGCCAGGACGGAACGGCCGCCGTCCACCGGCACGGTCGCCCCGGTGATGAAGGACGCCTCGTCCGACAGCAGGTAGGCGACCGCCGCCGCGACCTCCGAGGCCAGCGCGACGCGGCCGAGCGGGTGCAGGTCGCCCATCTGCCGCTCGACGTCCGCGGCGCGCTCCGGGCCGAGCCCGGCGAGCAGCGCGTCGTAGCGCTCGGTGCGCACCGAGCCGGGCGCGACGGCGTTCACCCGGATGCCGTGCGGCCCGTACTCGACGGCGAGCGCGCGGGTCAGCCCCTCGATCGCGGCCTTGGCCGTCACGTACGGGACGCAGCCCGGGACGGCGCGCCGGGCCTGGTGCGAGGTGATGTTGACGATCGCGCCGCGGGTCCCGGCCGCGAGGAACCGCCGGATCGCCGTGGTGCAGCCGGTCACCGGCATGCCGAGGTTGAGCGCGACGAGGTCCATCAGCTCGCGCGCGGACGCGGTGTGCGGGGACGCGTCGCGGAACACCGCCGCGTTGTTCACCCAGCCCGTCAGGGTCCCGGCGGACTCGGCGAGGTCGGCGGCGCGCTCGGCGGTCTCCTCGTCCCCGGCGTCGCCGGTCACCGCGTGCACCCGGGGCTCGCCGGACGTCCAGTCCAGCGCGTCCGGGTCGTGCTCGACCGCGACGACCACGGCGTCCGGCGCGGCCAGCAGGCGGGACACGACGGCGCGGCCGATGCCGCGACCGCCTCCGGTGACGACGTAGGAGATCTTCATCGTGGGGGGTCTCCGTCCCGGGAGTAGGGTGATCGGAATGGACGAGCCACTGCGGGGCGTGGGGCGGACGGCGCTCGCGGTCGCCCGCGTGCGGGCCGCCGAGCACCGGCGCGCCGACCGGATCCTCACCGACCCGTTCGCCGAGGCGTTCGCGGCGGCCGGTCCGCCCGCGGCGCCGGTCCGGGGCGGTCCGGCGCGGGATCTGATGGTCCTTCAGGTGATCGTCCGTACCCGGTTCTACGACGACTATCTCCGCGCCGCCACGGCCGCCGGGATCCGGCAGGTCGTGCTGCTCGCGGCGGGGCTCGACACGCGCGCGTTCCGGCTCGACTGGCCGGACGGGACGCGGCTTTTCGAGGTCGACCTCCCGGACGTGCTCGACTTCAAGGACGCCGCGCTCGCGGGCGCCGAGCCGCGCTGCGAGCGGACGACGGTCGCCGCCGACCTGCGCGACGACTGGGCCCGGCGGCTGCGGGCCGCCGGGTTCGACCCGTCCCGGCGGACGGCGTGGCTGGTCGAGGGCCTGCTGATCTACCTGCTCCCCGGCGACGCGGCGGCGCTGCTCGGCGGCATCGGCGCGGAGTCCGTGCCCGGCGGACGGCTGGCGGCCGAGGACGGCGCGGGCACCGCGTGGCTGCTGGAGCACGCGCGGCGGAATCCCGACCAGTTCCGGGCCGGGCCGCTGTGGAACGGCGGTCTCGGCGAGGCGACCGCGTCCTGGCTGGAGGAGCACGGCTGGCGGACCGAGCGGCACGCCCTCACCGACGTCGCCGCGTCCTACGGCAGGCCGGCTCCGGAGGGGACGCGCAGCGGGTTCCTCACCGCCGAACGCCTGTCCTGAGCCGCGACCGTCCAGCCCGCGGGCATCGCCGCGGTACGGCGATGAATCACGAGAAACCGGACGGACCGGGCGCGTGGGGCGCCCGGTCCGTCCGGTCTCTCCGCTGAGGGCGGTGGTCACTTGCGCAGGCCGCGCACCAGGCCGCGCAGCAGGTCGCGGGTCTCGGCGCGCCGGTCGTGGGCGACCAGGGCGAAGACCACCCCGAGCGCCAGCGGGAAGGCGGCCCACCCGGGGACGAGCCAGACGACCTGGGTGACCGCGGCGCCGATCATCAGCCCGATGAGCCCGGTCGCGGCGAGCCCGGCCAGCCGCGGGACCAGCAGCCCGATCGCGCCGGCGGCCTCGACGGCGCCGGTCACGTACCGCAGCCACTGGCCGACGCCGATCTTGGCGAAGGTCTCGATCGCGTCCTTCTGCCCGGCGAACTTCGGCATCGCCGAGCCGATCAGCAGGAACGCGGCGATGAGGATCTGGAAGCCCCACAGGATCGTCCGGCGGCGGGAGCGGATCGGAGCGGGGGTGGCGGAGGTGTGAGCGGCGGCGGTGGTGGCGGTGGTCATCTCGGGCTTCCTTCCGTTCTGTTCTTCGTTTCGCCAGTGCGTCGATCGGCCGCCGCCCGGATCGACATCCGCCGGGAGTTTTTTCTAAGAAAGTTCGGAGGCCCGCTTCTCCAGGACGGCCCGCTCGGCGTCGTTGCGGGTCAGCCGGGCCGCGCGGGCGAACTCGCGCGCCGCGTCCGCGCGGTCGCCGAGCCGCGCGAGCAGGTCGCCGCGGACGCTCGGCAGCAGGTGGTAGTTCGCCATGGACGGCTCGTCCGCCAGCGCGTCGAGCACGTCCAGGCCCCGGCGCGGGCCGAACGCCATGCCGAGCGCGAACGCCCGGTTCACCTGGACGACCGGGGACGGCGCCACGCGCACGAGGAGTTCGTACAGCCCGGCGATCTGCTCCCAGTCGGTCTCCTCGGCGGTCGCCGCCTGCGCGTGGCACGCGGCGATCGCGGCCTGCAGCACGTACGGCCCGGACGGCGCGCCGAGTTCCTGCGCGCGCAGGAGGGCGGCGAAGCCGCGCGCGATGAGCAGCCGGTCCCAGCGGGCGCGGTCCTGCTCCGGCAGCGGGATCGGAGCGCCGTCCGCGCCGATCCGCGCGCGCGTGCGGGACGCCTGGATCTCCATGAGCGCGACCAGCCCGTGCACCTCGGGTTCGCGGGGCGCGATCCCGGCGAGCAGGCGGCCGAGGCGCAGCGCCTCCTGGCAGAGGTCCACGCGCAGCCAGTCGCTCCCGGCCGTCGCGACGTACCCCTCGTTGAAGATCAGGTAGACGACCTCCAGCACCGAGTCGAGCCGCGCGGCGCGCTCCGGACCCTGCGGCGCCTCGAACGGCACGCCGGACGCGCTCAGCGTCTTCTTCGCCCGGACGATCCGCTGCGCCACGGTCGCCTCGGGCACCAGGAACGCGCGGGCGATCTCGTCCGTGCCGAGGCCGCCGAGCATCCGCAGCGTCAGCGCGATCCGCGCGGGCCGGGACAGCACCGGGTGGCAGGCGGTGAACACCAGCCGCAGCAGGTCGTCGGCGATCTCGTCCGGCTCGGGCATCTCGGTCTCGGCCTCGAGGGCCTGGCCGATCTCCTCGACCTTGCGGGCGAAGGTCTGCTCGCGCCGGATCCGGTCGATCCCGCGCCGCTTGGCGACCGACATCAGCCACGCGCCCGGATTGTCGGGGACGCCCTGGTCGGGCCACTGCTCCAGCGCGGCGACCAGCGCGTCCTGCGCGAGCTCCTCGGCCAGCCCGACGTCGTTGACCAGCCGCGCGAGCCCCGCGATGATCCGCGGCGCCTCCAGCCGCCAGACCGCGTCGATCGTCCGGTTCACATCCCTCACGCGCCCGATGAGAGCACCTGGAGCCCGAGACGGCAACACGATCTCGGTGCCGCCCGGCGGTCGGACGAGGTGGGGGAAACGGCGGCACGCCCGCCGCGCGGGGTGCGCGTGCGGGCGTGCGGGTGCACATGGGGACGTGCGGGCGTGCCTGCGGGGGAGCCGGCCGGTCCGGCGGGCGGTCAGTCGCCGTCGGGGCCGTAGACACGCTGGATGGTGCCGCGTCCGCTGCCGACGATCGCCCAGAACCCGCGGCACAGCTCGATGGCCTCCTCCTCGGAGCGGGTCTCCACGAGGGCGAAGCCCGCCACGAACTCCTTGGACTCGCTGAACGGGCCGTCCACGATCTCGGCCTTGCCGTCCTTGGCGACGATGTGGGTCGCGCGGGGGTCGAGGCCGCCGGTGGCCAGCAGCGCGCCGGACCGGCTCATCTCGGCGATGAACGCGCCCATGCGGGCCTGGAGCTCGTCGTCCACCGGGCCCTGCGGGGTGCCGTCGTCGACCGTCATCATGAGGAACCGCATCGTGCTCTCCTTCGCTCTCGGGTGTCGCTTCACCAGGGCGTCGATCGAGGAGCGGCCGAATCGACACGACACCGGATTTTTTTCCGAGGAATCACGGAGTATGGCCTGACCTGCGGAAGAGCGCGAGCCCTCCCAGCAGGCCGATGACGGTCAGCCCGGCGGTGACGGCCAGCCCGGTGAGGACGGTGCCGTCGGTGTACTCGCCGAGGTACAGGTGCCGGACGGCGTCCACGGTGTAGCGGAACGGGACGGCGCGGGACGCCGCGTCCAGCCAGCCGGGCGCGAGCGTCATCGGCAGCAGCAGGCCCGCGAGGAGCATCAGCGGCAGCACGGCCGTGTTGGCGATCGCGGCGAACTCGGGCGCGGTGCGCACGTTCATCGCCAGGCCGTACGACAGCAGCGCCAGCGCCGCCGACAGCAGCCCGACGAACACGAACCCGAGCAGGACGCCCGCGATCGGCGCGCGCAGGCCGAAGGCCACGCCGAGCAGGACGAGCAGCGCCGCCTGGACGACCAGCTGCACGACGTCGCGCAGCGCCCGGCCGAGCAGCGGCGCGGCCGGGTGCAGCGGCGTGGCCCGCATCCGGTCGATCACGCCGACCTGCCGTTCGACCAGGATGCCGAGCCCGACGAACATCCCGCCGAGCAGCGAGAGCTGGACGAGCAGTCCCGGCACGAACGCCTGCCAGGACGTGCCGCCGGTCCGCAGGTCGACCCTGGCCAGCAGCGGTCCCATCAGGGCGAGGAACAGCAGCGGCTGGAGCATCCCGAAGGTCAGCGCGGTCTTGGAGCGCAGGGTCTGCCGGGCCGAGCGGCCGAAGACGACGCCGGTGTCGGTGAGGAGTCGGTTCATGGCGGGTCCCTAGACGGTGGCGGGCGCGTCGGAGGCGCGTCCGGTGATGGCGAGGAAGGCGTCCTGGAGGGTGGCGGCTCCGTGCCGGTCCTTGAGCTCGGCCGGGGTGCCCTCGGCGACGACGGCCCCGGCGTCCACGACCACCAGGCGGTCGGCGAGCGCGTCGGCCTCGTCCAGGTAGTGCGTGGTCAGCAGGACGGTCGTGCCGTGGTCGCGGCGGACGCGGCGGACCAGGTCCCACAGGTCGGCGCGGCTGCCGGGGTCCAGGCCGGTGGTCGGCTCGTCCAGGAACAGCACCTCGGGCCGGTTGACCAGGCCGAGCGCGATCTCCAGGCGGCGGCGCTGGCCGCCGGAGAGCGCGGCGGTCGGCCGGTCGAGCAGGTCGTCGAGGCGCAGGTCGGCGGCGAGCTCGGCGGCGCGGGCGCGGGCCTCGGCGCGCGGCAGCCGGTGCATGCGGCCCTGCGTCACCAGCTCCTCGCCGACCGGGCAGTTCGGGTCGAGGCCGCCGGACTGCGCGACGTAGCCGATCCGGGCGCGCACCCCGGCGGGGTCGGCGAGCAGGTCGCGGCCCGCGACGACGGCGCGCCCGCCGGACGGCGGCAGCAGCGTGGCGAGCATCCGGACGGTCGTCGTCTTCCCGGCGCCGTTCGGGCCGAGGACGCCGAGGATCTCGCCGCGTCCGGCCGTGAGGTCGATGCCGCGGACCGCGTGGACGGTCCCGGAGCGCAGCCGGAACGTGCGGCGCAGGCCCTGGACGTCGAGGACGGGTGGAGTCATGGCAGGGATGAAAGCACAACAGATGCGAAAAATACAATGCATTGAAAGTTTCGCATGGGGTGTAAGGTGAGCGGCGTGACGGAGAGCCTGCGTGAGCGCAAGAAGCGCGCGACCCGGCGGCACCTCGCCGAGGTCGCGACCCGGCTGTTCGTGGAGCGCGGCTTCGAGGCGGTCACGATCGCCGAGATCGCCGAGGCCGCGGACGTGTCGGTGAAGACCGTCTACAACTACTTCGTCGCCAAGGAGGACCTCGTCCTGCCGCGGGGCGGGGAGGCGTCCGCCGACCGGCTCGCCGCGTTCGTCCGCGACCGCGCGCCGGGCGAGTCGGCGGCGCGGGCCGTCCTGCGGAACCTGCGCGAGGAGCTGCGCCGCCGCGACCGCAGCGTGGGCCTGACCCTCGGCTACGGCCGGTTCATGCGGATGGTGCGCGAGTCGCCGACGCTGCTCGCCCGGTTCGACCGGCTCGGCGCCGACATGCGCGCGACCCTGGCCGCCGAACTGGCCGCCGCGTCCGGCGCGTCCCCGGACGACCCGGTGCCCGGCCTGGTCGCCGCGCAGATCGCCTGGACGCAGGAGACGATGTTCGCCGAGATCGCCGACCGCACGGCCCGCGACGAGCCGCCGGGCGAGATCGCCGCCGCCATGCTCGACCTGCTGGACGTCATGGAGTCGCTGCTCGGCGAACGCGTCCTGGCCTACGCCACCCGGCCCGAGGAGGACGACCCCCGATGAACGTGTTCCGCGTGTCGATCCGCGGCAGGTTCGGCGAGCTGGACGAGCGGGCGCGCGCCGGGCTCCGCTCCGTGGACCCCTTCGACGCCGCCTTCACCGAGCGCGGCACGTTCTCCTGCGACGGCTCGCTCTCCGTCTTCACCTTCCGCGTCCAGGTCCCCGCGGGCCCGGACGACGACGAGGACGACGCGGGCCTCGCCGCCCTCGCCGCCCTCGACGCGTACGGCCACCCGTACGAGGTCCTGAAGACGTCCGTCACCGACATGCGCGACATCAAGATCCGCCGCAGGGGACGCTGACCGCGCTCGGGGAGGGGCCGGTCAGCTCCGGCGGACGGCCGCCAGCGTCAGTCCGGCCGCCGCGCAGACCACGCCCGGCACCAGCAGCGCCACCGAGGGATGCGAGGCGGCGAAGGCCCCCGCCACCGCGACCCCCAGCGTCGCGCCGCTCTGCCGGACGGCGTTGAGCAGGCCGCCCGCCGCACCGGCGGTGCCCTCCGGAGCTGCGGACATGACCGCCGCCGCCAGCGACGGCAGGGCCAGCGCGACACCGCACCCGGTGAGCAGCAGCCCGACCGTGAGGACGTGCGAGGCGAGCAGGACGGCCCCGGCCGTCAGCAGGGCCGTCCCGCCGAGCAGCGCCGGACGCGGCCCGAAACGCGCGACGACGCGTCCGGTGACCGGCGGGCCGAGGATGAATGGGACGGTCATCGGCAGCAGCGCCAGCCCGGTCGCGACCGGGCCCCGGTGCAGCGTCAGCGGCAGCACGAACAGGTCGCCGGTGAGCGCGAAGTTGACCGCCGCGCCGACGCCGAGCCCGACCAGCACCCCGCGGCTGCGCAGCAGGGCCGGATTCACGACCGGCTCCGCGCCGCCGCGGCGCTCCAGCAGCACCAGGACCGCGGCGGCGACGAGGGCGGCGGCCCCCGAGACCGCGGCGTGCGTCCAGCCCCGGGCGCCCGCCGCGATCAGCGCGTCCGTCGCGAGACCG
>NZ_QURH01000267.1 GCF_003428695.1 Actinomadura logoneensis | reverse complement strand
GCCGTCCCCGGCCCCGGAGGCCGCCGAGGCGCCCGGGGCGTCCGCCGGGCCGGCGGACGGGCCGGACGTCGCCACCGTGGACGACCCGGACGAACTGCTCGACCTCGCCGAAGAGTCCTGGAACACCCGTGACACGGCGACCGCGCTCGCCGCGTACGCGCGCTTCGACGCGGTCACCGGCACCGAACCGGACGTCCCGCCCGCCGAGGACGCGCCCGCCGCCGAGTGGTTCCGCGCCGCCCGCCGCCTCGACGGCCACGGCCTCGCCCTCACCGAGTCCGGCGCGATGCCGGAGGCCGGCGAGGTCTGGGAGCGCACCGCGACCTGGTTCGAGCGGGCGGACGAGCCCGCCCGCGCGCTGGCGGTCTCCGGCCGCGTCGGCGCGGTCCTCGCGACGCTCGGCCGCCGCGAGGAGGCCGGCCCCCTGCTCACCGCGGCCGTCGAGGGCCTGGCCGCCCTGGACGTCCCCCGTGACCGCATCCGCGGATCGCGCATCCGGCTCGCCCAGTTCCACCTGACGGGCGGCGACCCGCGGGCGGCCCTCCCCGTGCTGGCGGACGTGGACGACGAGAACGGCGACGCCGCCCTCATCCGCGGCCAGGCCCACGCCATGCTCGGCGAGCACGCCGAGGCCGCCGCCGCCCTGCGCGCCGCCCGCGACGCCTTCCGCAAGGCCGGCGGCAACAGCCTTCTGGCGCAGGCGTCCATGATGTACGCGCAGATCGCCGGGCACGGCCCGGAGGCCGACGAGTCCGACGTGCGGGCCGCGCTGGACGAGGCCGTCGCGCACGCGCCCGCCGCCTTGGACGACGCCCCGCTGCTGCGGCCGGTCGCGCACTGGGAGCGGGGCCGCCTCCTGCTCGCCCGGGGCGGCGCCGCGGACGCCGTGCCCGACCTCGTGGAGGCCGTCGCCGCGTTCACCGGCCACGGCCGCGCCGAGGAGGCCGACCAGGCGCGCATCGACCTCGCCGCCGCCTACCTGGGCGCGGGCCGTGCCCTGGAGGCCGCCGAGACCGTCGAGGAGGCCCTCGCCGCCCTGGCCCGGAACGCGTCCGCGAGCGCCTCGGACCCCGACGAGCTGCGGCGCGCCCGCGTGATCCTCGCGTCCGCGCAGCGCGACCTGGGCGAGGCCGAGGCCGCCGACACCTTCGCCGAAGCCGCCACCGCCGAGACCGACCCCGCCGCGATCGGCCACTTCCTGGAGCAGTCCGCGGTCGTCCTCACCGAGGGCGACCGCGACGCGCAGGCCGCCGAGCGCTTCCTGGCAGCCGCCGAGGCGTTCACGCAGGCCGACGACCCGTACCGGGCGATCGACTGCCGCCGCCGCGCCGCCCTGTGCCTGCTGTGGTCCCGGCAGGCCGAGGAGAGCCTGACGGTGATGGCCGAGGCCCGCGACTCCCTGTCCGGCCTGCCCGCCGACAACCCGGCCGCGATCACCTGGCACACCGCCCGGATCGACTACGACGAGGCCCGCCTGCTGTCCAGCCTGGACCGGCTGCCCGAGGCCCTGGACCGCGCCGACGCCGCCATCAGGGGCTTCACCGCCCTGGACGAGACCGACGCCCGCGACACCGTCGAGACCCTCCGCCGCGACATCGCCGCCGCCCTGACCGACGGGTCCTGAGCCCCCGCCCCACCCGGTCCCACGGCCCGACATACTCCGCCCCGCGCCGCACCCGGGAGCGTTCCCCGGTCGGGCGCTGGTGGCGGAGGGGTTGGGCGCGCGGTTCCCGTGCGTGTCCGGCGGGGGCATTGCGGAGGGTCGCGAATAGGATCCGAAGCGTGATCTTCGGGAGGGTGGCGCGTGCGCTGGTCGGGGCCGGGACGGCCGCTGTGACGCTCGCGGCCGGAGCCGACCCGGTTCCCGCCGCGGTCAGGCCGCCGGAGAGCCCCGGCCCGGCAAGGTCGGAGGCGGCGGGGAAAATCGGGCCGCCGTGGCCGAGGACGGCGAGTCCGGGGCAGACGAGGTCGGAGGCGGCGGCGAATCCTGGGTCGGCGGGGGCGGTGGCGGCGGGACGGCCGTCGCCGCGGCACGTGGCCGATCCGGGGGTGAGATTGTCGGTGGTGCCGCGTCCGGTGCGTGGCGGGGGCGTGCTCGACTACACGCTGACCCTGCGGGACGCGGGAACGCGTGCGGCCGAACTCCGCCTCCCCGACGCCGTGGACGTCATCGGCACGAGCGACCCCGGCTGCACCGAGGTCGCCCGGGGCGGTGCCGCGAGCGGGTCCGGGCGGGTCGTCCGCTGCTCGTTCTCCGGAGGCTCGCGCCCGCGGTCCGTCCACATCCTGGGGATCGTGCGGCCGGGCGCGTCCGGGGTGCTGCGCGCCACGGCCCGCCTGGCCGGACGGTCCGAACGGGTCGCGCGGGACGGCACCGCCGAGGTCGGCGTCCCGGTGACGCCCGGCACGGACGTCGCCGTCCGCCTGGTGACGCCGCGTAAGGGACGCCCCGGAAACGTCGTACCGGTCAGGGCGACCGTCACCGACCGGGGGCCCCGCCCCGCCCGCCGGGTCACCCTCAGCGTGGGCGCGCAGGGGGCCGTCGTCGTCCGGATGGCCGGGGCGCACTGCCGCGTGCTGCGGAGGGCGCGGCCCGGCTGGTACATCCGCTGCCTGCTGGGCCGGTTGCGTCCCGGGCACGCCCGGACGGTCACCGCCTACCTGCGGCGGGGACGCGGCCGGGCGACGCTCGCCGCGTCCGCCGGACACGACCTCGGCGACACCGGGCCCGCCGACGACGCTGCGGCGGTGACGCTCCGCTAGACGAGCCGGTGCGCCTAGACGAGCCGGTGCGCCCCGGCGGACGGGGCGGTCTCGTCCAGGAAGACCGGGGGAGTCCAGGAGCGGGCCTGGTAGGCGGCCTCGATGGCGTTCCGGACGCGGTCGGCGCTCTCGGTGCGGGTGAGCACGATGACCGAGCCGCCGAAGCCGCCGCCGACCATGCGCCCGCCGCGCGCGCCCGCCCGGACGGCCTCGTCCACGGCGACGTCCGCCTCGGGCCAGGAGACCTCGTACTGGTCGCGCAGGGACATGTGGGACGCCAGCAGCAGCCCGCCGACCTCGGCGACCGCGCCCGCGCGCAGCAGGCCGACGGTCGCCTCGACGCGGTGGTTCTCGGTGACCACGTGCTGGACGCGCCGCCGCAGCACCGGGTCGGAGAGCCGGCCGAGCGCGGCGGGCAGGTCCTTGACGTCGCGCAGGGCGTCCACGCCCAGGATCTCCGCGGCCTTCTCGCACTCGGCGCGGCGCCGCGCGTACTCGCCACCGGTCAGCTCGTGCGACGCTCGGGTGTCGACCACCAGCAGGGTGAGCCCGGCCTCGCCCGGCGCGAACGGGACGTTCGAGGTCAGGCCGCTGCGGCAGTCCAGCAGCAGCGCGCTGCCCGCCGAGGACAGCATCGAGGCGGACTGGTCCATGATCCCGCTGGGCACGCCGACGTGCTCGTTCTCGGCGCGCTGCGCCAGCCGGGCCAGCTCGGCGGGTGCGATCCACACGCCGTGCAGGTCGCAGAGCGCGATCGCGGTGGCGCACTCCAGCGCCGCCGACGACGACAGGCCCGCGCCCTGCGGCAGGTCGGAGTCGATCAGCAGCGTCGCGCCGCCCACGCCGTGCTCGCGCAGCACCCGGGCCATCCCGACCGGGTAGGCCGCCCAGCCCCGCACGTCGCCGGGGGTGCCGGACAGCGGCGCGGTGACCGTGCCGTCCGCCTGCAGGGACCGCACCTCGACCACGTCGTCGTCGCGCCGGGACGCGGCGACCGACACGCCCAGCGGCAGCGCGAACGGCAGCACGAGCCCGTCGTTGTAGTCGGTGTGCTCGCCGATCAGGTTGACGCGGCCGGGCGCGCGCCAGACGCCCTCGGGGGCGTGCCCGTAGGCGTCGGCGAAGGCGGCGGCGAGCGCCGCGGCCGACGCGGCCGACGTGCCGGACACGGGTGGGGTGGACGCGGGTGGGGTGGACAAGGCGTACTCCTACGAAAACGTGCCGGCCCGCGCGCGTGGCGGGCCGGCGGGCCGCGGGGTCAGCGGAGGGCGAAGGCCCAGGCGTCGGCGACCATCTGGGTCAGGTCCCGCTCGGGCTTCCAGCCGAGCGCCTCGTTGATCTTCTCGGACGAGGCGACCAGCACGGCCGGGTCGCCGGGACGGCGGTCCGCGTACTCGACCGGGATCGCGTGCCCGGTGACGGCGCGGCAGACCTCGACCACCTCGTTCACCGAGTAGCCGCTGCCGCTGCCCAGGTTGTAGATCCGGTGCGAGCCCTCGGCGGTGTCGTCCAGCGCCAGCAGGTGCGCGCGGCCCAGGTCGACGACGTGCACGTAGTCGCGGACGCAGGTGCCGTCGGCGGTCGGGTAGTCGGTGCCGAAGACGTTCACGGCCTCGCGCTCGCCCTGCGCGACCTTCAGCACGTTCGGGATCAGGTGCGTCTCGACGGTGTGCCGCTCGCCCTGCGCGCCCCGGTCGGTCAGCAGCGCCCCGGCCACGTTGAAGTACCGCAGCGAGACCGCGCCGAAGCCGTACAGCCGGGCGTACTCGGTGAGGATCGTGTCGATCGCCAGCTTCGACGCCCCGTACGGGTTGGTCGGACGCGTCGGGTCGGTCTCCAGGATCGGGGTGCCCTCCGGCTCCCCGTAGGTCGCGGCCGTGGAGGAGAACACGATCCGGCCGACGCCCGCCCGCCGCATGGCGTCGAACAGCGCCAGCGACTCGCCCACGTTGCCGTCCCAGTACTTGGCGGGGTTCGCCACCGACTCGCCGACCAGCGACTTGGCCGCGAAGTGCAGCACCGCGTCGAAGCCCGCGCCGTCCAGCACCTCGAAGGCGGTCTTGCGCAGCGTCCCCCGGACGAACCGCGCGCCCGCCGGGACCGCGTCGTCGTGCCCGGTGGACAGGTCGTCCAGCACGACCACCTCGTGTCCAGCCTCCACCAACTGCGCGGAGACGACGCTGCCGATGTACCCGGCGCCTCCCGTCACGAGCAGCTTCAAGGTCCGACCTTTCGTAGACGTCCGCGTGCGGCCGTACCCGTCCGGCCGCGGCGGAGGCGAGCGCCCCCGATGCGGCCAAGGGTATCGGCCGGGCCACCGCGTCCGGCCCGCCTCGGCGACCCGGAGCGGGCGATCCGGGTGCATAAGATGTGGACGAGACGCGCGGGCGCAGTACGAGACGCCGGTCCCCGCGGCCCGCGGCGGAGACCGGTCCCCGCGGCCCGCGGCGGAGATCGGCCCGACGACCCTGCTCCCGGGTCGCGGCGTGGGAGGCGGCCG
The DNA here is from genome assembly GCF_003428695.1 of Actinomadura logoneensis. Classification (GTDB taxonomy): domain Bacteria; phylum Actinomycetota; class Actinomycetes; order Streptosporangiales; family Streptosporangiaceae; genus Spirillospora; species Spirillospora logoneensis. Next base: position 3,143 of record NZ_QURH01000267.1, on the reverse strand, counting down.
TCGCGCCGCTCCGGGCCGCGCGCCCCGGAGGCCGGGTCGGCTGCCGCCGCCCCGGAAGGGGCCTGAGAGAATCGGTCCGTGACCATGTCCGTGTCCCCGTCCGCCGCCACCTCCGCGTCCGACCCGGCCGCCTCCTCCGCCGCGTCCGACCCGTCCGCCGGCCCGGCGCCCGCCGCCGGTTCCGGTCCCGTGGCCGCGCCCCGCGTGCTGTCCGGCATCCAGCCGACCGCCGACTCGTTCCACCTCGGCAACTACCTGGGCGCCCTGCGGCAGTGGGTCGCGCTCCAGGAGACGCACGACGCCTTCTACTGCGTGGTGGACCTGCACGCGATCACCGTGGAGCACGACCCGGCCGCGCTGCGCCGCCGCACCCGCGTGTCGGCCGCGCAGCTGCTGGCCATGGGCGTCGACCCGGACCGCTCCACCCTGTTCGTGCAGAGCCAGGTGCCCGAGCACGCCGAGCTGGCCTGGGTGCTGAGCTGCCTCACCGGCTTCGGCGAGGCCAGCCGGATGACCCAGTTCAAGGACAAGGCCGCCAAGCAGGGCGCGTCCGCCGCCAGCGTCGGGCTGTTCACCTACCCGATCCTGCAGGCCGCCGACATCCTGCTCTACTCGCCCGAACCAGGCGCCGCGAAGCCCGGCACCGGAGAGCGGACGGGAGAGCGGACGGGGGAGCAGGCCTTCCACGTGCCGGTCGGCGAGGACCAGCGGCAGCACGTCGAGCTCACCCGCGACCTGGCGGGCCGCTTCAACCACCGGTTCGGCACCACGTTCGTCGAGCCCGAGGCGTACATCCCGCGCGGCGCCGCGAAGATCACCGACCTGCAGGACCCGACGAGCAAGATGAGCAAGTCGGCGTCCTCGCCGCAGGGCATCATCGACGTCCTGGAGGAGCCCGGGCCGATGCGCAAGAAGATCATGCGCGCGGTCACGGACACGGGCACCGAGGTGCGCTTCGACGAGGAGAACAAGGCGGGCGTCAGCAACCTGCTGCGCATCCACTCCGCGCTGTCCGGCGACACCGTCGCCGACTTGGAGGCGCGCTACGCGGGCTCCGGCTACGGCCAGTTCAAGAAGGACCTCGCCGAGCTGGTCACCGGCACCTTCACCCCCATCCGCGAGCGCACCCTGAAGCTGCTGGACGACGAGGACGCGCTGGACAGGATCCTCGCGCACGGCGCGGCGCGGGCGGGCGAGGTCGCGGCGCGGACCATGGACGTCGTGCGCGACCGGGTGGGATTCGTCGGACGTGGCCGCTGAGCACCGCTCGCTCGCGACCGATCCCGAGCACGCCTGCACCATCGGCGTGTCCGTTCCCATACCCGAGCCCTTCGGCGCCTACCTGCAGCGCAAGCGCGAGTCGTTCGGGGACCCGCTCGCCGGGACGATCCCGACGCACATCACGCTGCTCCCGCCCACGCAGGTGGACGTCGCGGCGATGCCCGCGATCGAGGAGCACCTGAGCGCGGTCGCGGCGCTGGGCGAGCGGTTCTGGATCAGGCTGCGCGGCACCGGGACGTTCCGCCCGGTGTCGCCGGTCGTGTTCGTGGCGCTCGCCGAGGGGATCGGCGGCTGCGAGGCCGTCCAGTCCCGGGTGCTGACCGGGCCGCTCGCCCGGGAGCTGTCCTTCCCGTACCACCCGCACGTCACCGTCGCCCACCACCTGCCCGAGGAGGTCCTCGACCGGGCGTTCAAGGACCTGTCCGACTACCGGGCCGACTTCGTGGCGTCGGGGTTCTCGCTCTACGTGCACGGCGAGGACGGGATCTGGCGCCCGCACCGCCATTTCGCCTTCCCGGAGCGCTGAATCCGCAGGTCGCGGAGGTGCCCGGCGGCCCCTCGGGACAAGGCCCGCCGGGCCGGACTGATCGCCGGTCTGCCGGGTACGTTGCGTGCATGCTCGTGATCACACCGCTGCTGCACCGGGTCGAGGCACTGGTGGACGCCGTGAAGGCCGCGATCGGCGCGCTGCGGGCCCGCTGGCCCTGGTTCGACCATCTCGGCCGGGCCTACGAGCGCTACCAGGACCACGGCGGCGACCGCCTCGCCGCCGCGATGACCAGTTACGGCTTCCTGTCGTTCTTCCCGCTGCTGGCCCTCGCCTACGCGCTGCTCGGCTACCTGGTCGGGGTCAGTGACGAGGCCCGCGACTACCTGATCAAGGCGATCGAGCAGCTCCTGCCCGGGCTGTCCGGCCCGCTGGAGGTGCAGAAGATCGCCCAGTCGCGCACCACCGCCGGGGTGATCGGCCTGGTCGCGCTGGTGTTCACCGGACTCGCCTGGGTCCGCGTCCTGCGCGAGTCGCTGCGCGGCATCTGGGGGTACGAGGCGTCCCCGGAGGGCAACTTCTTCCTGCTCAAGCTCGCGGACATCGCGGTGCTGCTCTTCCTCGGCACGACGCTGGTGCTCAGCGTCGCGGTCTCGTCGGTGGCGGCCTCGGCCACTCAGGGCGTGCTGAACGTGGTCGGCCTCGCCCACGTGACCGGCGCGGGGGTGATGCTGTGGCTGCTGTCGCTGGTGGTCGCGGGCGCGTTCAACACGCTGATCTTCCTGGTGCTGTTCAGCCGGCTGTCCGGGACGCGCGCGCCCTGGCGGCAGATCCTGCGCGGCGCGCTGTTCGGCGCGGTCGGCCTGGAGGTGCTCAAGCAGATCGGGACGCTGCTGGTCGCGCACACCGCGCGCAACCCGGTCTACGCCTCGTTCGCGGTCCTCGCCGGGCTGATGGTGTGGATCAACATCGTGTCCCGGTTCGTGCTGTTCGCCGCCGTCTGGACGGCCACCCGCCGCGTCGTCCAGAAGGTGGACGGCACCCCCGAGCCCCCGCCCGAGGCCCGGCCGAACCTCGACACGGACGCCGAAAGCGACGCCGAGGCCGAAAAGGACGCCGAGGCCGAAAGGGACGCCGGGGCGGACGCCTCTACGGACGGCGAGAAGGACGACGCGAAAGACGGTGAGACGGGCGGCATGACGGGCGGCACGAAGGGGAAGCGGGTGGACGGCCGTCCCGAGGCGGAGTTCGGCGACCGATCCCGCGCCCGCTACGAGACCGCCGCGCAGTCCGGAGCAGCGCGTTCCGAAGCAGCGCAGTCCGGAGCGGCACGGTCCGGGAGGGTCACTGCTCGTCCAGGCGGGGGCTGAGCGGC
>NZ_QURH01000258.1 GCF_003428695.1 Actinomadura logoneensis | reverse complement strand
GGGCGCGGGAGCAGAGGCGGGCGCGGGAGCAGAGGCGGGCGCGGAGGCCGGGGCCGGGCCGGGCGGGGGCTGCTCGGGGCCCGGCTGCGGCGGGACGTTCGGGGCCCACTGCGGGTAGCCGCCGGAGGCGTAGGGGTTGCCGGGTCCCGGCGACGCCTGCGGGTGTCCCGCCATCTGCTGCGGAGGCACGGCGACGGGCGGCCCCGGAGGCACGGCGGCGGGGCGGCCCGGAGGCACAGGGGCCGACGGACGGACGTTCCGGAGGAGCAGGACGGCCGCCAGGGCGCCCACCCCGGGCAGCCAGCCGAACAGCAGGCCGAACTGGGAGCCCGTGTAGGCCTGCTGCCAGACGCTGAGGCTGACCTGTCCGCTCGGGTAGTGGAAGACGTCGGCGTACAGGAAGCCGCGGACGAACCCGGTGAGCCCGGCGGCCATGAGAGCGGCCCACCACCCCAGGACCAGGGCCTGGAACAGCCCCTGCCCGGCGTGCAGCGTCCGCGCGCCCGCGAAGACGATGAGGCCGAGGACCAGCAGGAACAGGAAGGTCGAGACGTCCTGCGCGACGATCAGTTCGCCGACTCCGCCGTTCATCCGGCCGCCGGGGCCGGTGATCCGCCAGATCGGCACCTGCGAGACCAGGACCAGGGGGCTCAGGCCGCGGTCCATGTCCGCCTGGGCCTCCATCAGGGCCTCGTTGACCCACTGGTTCGTGAACCCCAGCACGTACAGGACGGTCGGCAGCAGCGCGCCCCCGGCCACGACGAGCATCCGCCGAACGGTCATGGCGCGCACTGTAGTCCCGATCACCGCGGCGCCGCAGCCCTTTCGTCCCGGTTCGGAAGGCTCTTTCCGGCCGTTCCACACCGCCGTTCCGAACAGCGAGGCAAGGCCCGCCCCCGCGAGCACCCGCCCCTCTGCCGAGCGAGCCGCGGACCGCCCCGACAGGCGGACCGCCACGACAAGCGGACCACCCCGGCAGGCAGGCGGCCACGGACGAGGGAGCGCCGCTCCTCGCGTCAGCGGTTCGGGTGGACTCTTCAGGTCGGGTAGCGGAAGTCCGGGTCGATCTGGCGCTCCAGTTCGGCGACGGCGGCGGCGTCGGTGCGGCTGCGGGCGTTCCTGAGGTGGAACTCCACGGCCTGGCGGCGGTACTTCTCCCAGTCCTTGCGGCGGGCGTCCACGGCGGCGAGCATCCAGTCGAGCGCGGCCTCGTTCGCCGACTCCAGCTCCACGCCGTGCCGGCCCTGCTCCAGGGCGCGGACGGCCGCCGACTGGCTGACCCACGTCAGGAGGTCGTCGCCGACCTGCTCGCGCAGGTAGGCGATGTCGGCGTCGCCCTGGATCTTGTTGCCGACGACGGTGATGGCGACGTCGTGGTCGGCGGCGTACTCCCTGTACTGGCGGTGGACGGCGACGCCCTTGCGGGTGGGCTCGGCCACCAGGAACATCAGGTCGAAGCGGGTGAACAGGCCGGAAGCGAAGGTGTCCGCGCCCGCCGTCATGTCCACGACGACGTACTCGCCGGGGCCGTCCACCAGGTGGTTGAGGTAGAGCTCGACGGCGCCGGTCTTGGAGTGGTAGCAGGAGACGCCGAGGTCGGCGTCGGTGAACGGGCCGGTGACCAGCAGGACCGCGCCGTCCACCTCCTCGCCGAGCGCGTGCACGGGGTCGTTCCCGCCGACCGCGAGCAGCCGCGAGCCGGAGCCGGGCGGGGTGGTCTTGACCATGGCGGACGGCGAGGAGATCCGCCAGTTCCGGCCGCGCAGGTGGGTCCTGATCTCCGGGAGGCGGTCGCCCAGCGCGGGGATCTTGGCCGCGCGCTCCTCGTCCAGGCCGAGGGCGACCGCCAGGTGCTGGTTGATGTCGGCGTCCACCGCGACGACGGGCAGGCCCTTCGCGGTGAGGTGCCGGACGAACAGCGCGGCCAGGGTCGTCTTGCCGCTGCCGCCCTTGCCGACGAACGCTACCTTCACGTATGCCCCCAAACGGATATGAAAACCGTTGCCACGTCCAGGAGGGCCGAGTCTGCTGCAGCGGAGATCGGGAGGCAAGCCGAATCCCCGGTGAATGCCCAGGTCACAGCCCCGGCAACCGCGTCCGTCCGGGAAGGGCGGAATGATCCCCTCGCGGGTATTGCAACTTCCTTGCAACTGCGTAGATTTGGTCAGAGCAGCACATACGCGAGAAAGGCGGACGGATGAGCGAGACCGGCACCGGGGTGCGGCGCTCCCTGGGCGCGGGCGAGTGGGGCCGGCTCGGCGGCATGGCGGCCTTCATCCTCGCCCTGCACGTCGTCGGCTGGGGCATCCTGCTCCTGCTGGTCCTGCCCGGCCACTACCGCCTCGGGGACGGCAAGCTGTTCGGCATCGGCGTCGGCCTGACCGCCTACACGCTCGGGATGCGGCACGCCTTCGACGCCGACCACCTCGCGGCCATCGACAACACCACCCGGAAGATGATGAACGAGGGCAAGCGGCCGGTGTCCATCGGCTTCTGGTTCTCGCTCGGGCACTCCTCGGTGGTGTTCGTCTCGTGCGTCCTGCTCGGGCTCGGCGTGAAGGCCCTGGCCAACGGGATCTCCGACGAGCAGTCCGGCCTGCACAAGATCACCGGGACGATCGGCCCGACCGTCTCGGGCACCTTCCTGGCCGCGATCGCGACGATCAACCTGGTGATCCTGGTCGGGATCGTCAAGGTCTTCCGGAGGATGAAGGCCGGGGAGTACGACGAGGCCGCGCTGGAGGACCAGCTCAACAACCGCGGCTTCATGAACCGCATCCTCGGCCGCTTCACCCGGCTGATCACCAGGCCCTGGCAGATGTACCCGCTCGGCTTCCTGTTCGGGCTCGGCTTCGACACCGCCTCGGAGATCGCGCTGCTCGCCCTCGCCGGGAGCGCGGCGGCGGGCGCCGGACTGCCCTGGTACGCGGCGCTGTGCCTGCCGATCATCTTCGCCGCGGGCATGTCCCTCTGGGACACCATCGACGGCACGTTCATGAACTTCGCCTACGGCTGGGCGTTCTCCAACCCCGTCCGCAAGGTCTTCTACAACATCACCCTGACCGGCGTCTCGGTCGTGTTCGCGTTCGTGATCGGCGGCACCGAGCTGCTCCAGGTCCTCCAGGACCGCGCCGGGCTGAGCGGCGGCTTCTGGGACTGGATCGGGAACCTCGACCTGAACATCGCCGGGTTCGTCGTCACCGGGCTGCTGCTCGTCCTGTGGGCGGGCGCGCTGCTCTACTGGAAGCTCGGGCGGGTGGAGGAGCGCTGGTCCGCCGGGCTCGCCGAAGCCGACGAGCCGGCGCGCACCACGGCCTGACCGGGCGCTCCCCCGCCCGCGGGGATCAGTCGAAGATCGGGTCGCGGGTGCGGGTCCGCTTGAGCTCGTAGAAGCCGTCCACCGACGCCACGGCCACGACCCCGTCGAAGAGCTTCAGGGCCTGCTCACCGCGCGGGATCGGGGTGACGACCGGGCCGAAGAACGCGTGCCCCTCGACCTCGATGACCGGCGTGCCGACCTCCTGGCCGACCCGGTCGATGCCGTCCTTGTGGGACGCGCGGACGGCCGGGTCCAGGGACGTGTCCTCGGCGGCCGAGGCCAGCTCGGGGTCGAGCCCCGCGGCCGTCAGCGCCTCGCGGAACAGCTCGTCGCTCCACTCGCGGCCCTCGTTGTGCCGCCGCGTGCCGAGCTCGGTGTAGAGCCGGCCGAGCGCCTCGGGCCCGACCTTCTGCTCGACCGCGACGGCGATCCGCACCGGCCCCCAGCCGCGCTCGATCATGTCCCTGTACTTCTGCGGGACGTCCTTGTCCTCGTTCAGGACCGACAGGCTCATCACGTGCCAGTGGACGTCCAGGTCGCGGTGCTCGGCCACCTCGTGGATCCACCGGGACGTGATCCACGCCCACGGGCAAAGGGGGTCGAACCAGAAGTCGACACGCTGGGACATCGTCAGCCTCCTCAGGGCAGGTCACAAGTCGTCATCGCCAACCCGGACCCGTCCTTCGACATTCCCCGCGCACGCGCGTCCCGACACACCGCGGACGGACACACCGCGGACGGACACAGGACGGCGCCACCGACGCCGAAGGGGCCCGCGCATTGGTAGACATGGGGGGACAGGCTTTTTGACGAGCAAGGAGTACACGTGGCAGGCAACCTCACGCGCGAAGAGGCGCGGGAACGGGCGCGGCTGCTCACCGTCCAGTCGTACGAGGTGGAACTCGACCTGACGACCGGCGCCGAGCGGTTCGGCTCCACCACCGTGATCCGGTTCGGCTGCGCCGAGCCGGGCGCCTCGACCTTCGTCGACCTGCACGGCGGGGTCGTGCACGAGGTGACGCTGAACGGCCGGGCGCTCGACCCGGCGTCCTACGACGCGGAGAAGGGCCGCATCCCGCTGCCCGACCTCGCCGCCGACAACGAGCTGAAGGTGGTGGCGGACGCCACCTACTCCCGCTCGGGCGAGGGCCTGCACCGCTTCGTCGACCCGGTCGACCAGTCCGTCTACCTCTACACGCAGTTCGAGACGGCCGACGCGCACCGCATGTTCACCTGCTTCGACCAGCCGGACCTCAAGGCCGAGCACGAGTTCACGGTCATCGCCCCCGAGGACTGGGAGGTCGTGTCCAACGAGGCGCCCGAGAAGGTCGAGGGCCGGGTCCGGCGGTTCGCGCGGACGCCGCGGATCTCCACCTACATCACCGCCCTGGTCGCCGGCCCGTACCACGTCGTCCGCGACGAGTACCGGCGCGCGGACGGCTCGGTCATCCCGCTCGGCGTGTTCTGCCGCGCCTCGCTGGCCGAGCACCTGGACGGCGACGCCATCGTGGACGTGACCCGGCAGGGCTTCGCGTTCTTCGAGGAGGTCTTCGGCCGCCCCTACCCGTTCAACAAGTACGACCAGCTGTTCGTGCCGGAGTTCAACGCGGGCGCGATGGAGAACGCGGGCTGCGTCACCTTCCTGGAGGACTACGTCTTCCGGTCGCGGGTCACCGACGCCGCCTACGAGCGCCGCGCCGAGACGATCCTGCACGAGATGGCGCACATGTGGTTCGGCGACCTGGTCACCATGCGCTGGTGGGACGACCTGTGGCTGAACGAGTCGTTCGCGACGTTCATGAGCGTCCTGTGCCAGGCCGAGGCCACCAAGTGGAAGAGCGCCTGGACGACGTTCGCGAACCTGGAGAAGGCGTGGGCGTACCGGCAGGACCAGCTCCCGTCCACGCACCCGATCTCCGCCGACATCCCCGACATCCGGGCGGTGGAGGTCAACTTCGACGGGATCACCTACGCCAAGGGCGCGAGCGTCCTGAAGCAGCTGGTGGCCTACGTCGGGCGGGACAACTTCCTCGAGGGCGTCCGGCACTACTTCGACCGGCACGCGTGGGGCAACACCGTCCTCACCGACCTGCTCGGCGCGCTGGAGCAGACGTCCGGCCGCGAGCTGACCTCCTGGTCGAAGGAGTGGCTGGAGACCGCCGGCGTCAACACCATGCGCCCGGCGTACGAGCTCGACGCGGACGGGAACTTCACCTCGTTCGCCGTCCTGCAGGAGGCCAAGCCCGACTACCCGACGCTGCGCTCGCACCGCCTCGCGATCGGCCTGTACGACCGGACGCCGGACGGCATCGTCCGCCGCCGCCGGGTCGAGCTGGACGTCGTGGGCGCGCGCACCGAGGTGGCCGAGCTCGTCGGCGACAAGCGGCCCGACCTCATCCTGGTCAACGACGACGACCTGACCTACACCAAGGTCCGGCTCGACGACCACTCGCTGAAGACGCTGGTCGAGGGCATCGGCGACATCAAGGACGGCCTGCCGCGCGCCCTGTGCTGGTCGGCCGCGTGGGACATGACCCGCGACGCCGAGATGGCCACCCGCGACTACGTCCGGCTCGTCGTGTCCGGCATCCGCGGCGTCACCGACATCATGGTCACCCAGACCCTGCTGCGGCAGGCGCGCACCGCCCTGCAGCAGTACGCCGACCCGGCGTGGCGCCCCGAGGGCCTGCGGCTGATGGCGGACGCCCTGTACGACCTGGCCCGCGAGGCCGCGCCCGGCTCGGACTTCCAGCTCGCCTACGTCCAGGCGTTCACCGCCGTCGCGTCCTCGCCCGAGCACCTGGCCTACGTCCGGGGCCTGCTCGACGGCACCGAGGTCCTTGACGGCCTGACCGTCGACACCGAGCTGCGCTGGACCCTGCTGCGCCGCCTGGTCGTCAGGGGCGAGGCGGGCCAGGCCGAGCTGGACGCGGAGCTGAAGCGCGACCCGACCGCGGCGGGCGAGCGGCACGCCGCCGCCGGCGCCGCCGCGATCCCGACCGCCGAGGCCAAGGCCGCCGCCTGGGAGAAGATCACGTCCGGGACCCTCCCGAACGCCGTCTTCCGCGCCACCATCGGCGGCTTCGTCGAGCCCGACCAGGCCGACCTGCTGCTGCCCTACGTGGACAAGTACTTCGCCGAGGTCGGCCGCGTCTGGAAGGAGTGGTCGAGCGACACGTCCCAGACGTTCGCCGAGGTCGGCTACCCGTTCCTGGTGATCGACCAGTCCACGGTGGACCGCACCGAGGCGTACATCGCGGAGCACAACCCGCCGTCCGCCCTCGTCCGCCTCCTGTCCGAGGGCCGCGACGGCGTCACCCGCGCCCTCAAGGCCCGCGCCAAGGACGCCACCGCCTCCTGACGCACCGCACGAGAAAGGCCGCCCGGCACCCGCCGGGCGGCCTTTTCGGCGGGAGTGGTCAGTCGGCCACCAGGCGGGACGCGGCTGAGAGGGTCGTCCGACGGCTCGAGCCGCTGCCTTCGCGCTGGCGGCGGATCACGTAGGTGCCGGGCGCGATGCCGGAGCCCCCGTGCTCGGGGTGCATCAGGTAGACGGGCGCGGTCGCCTCGAAGACGCCGAGCGCCATCCGGGTACGGCTGTACAGGTCGCTCGTCCAGCGGCACGTGCCCGGGTCGGCGACGAGAGTGTGCGGGTTGCCGCCGGCCGCGCCGCGCAGCACCTCGATCCCCTGGGCCGGGACCTCGGTCCAGCGGGGCTGGTGCTCCAGGGTCTCCGTGGCCGTTCCGAACGGAACGACGATCAGGTCGCCCTGGGCCTGGAGGCCGTCCAGGACGGGGATGGCGACGTCCCGCTCCAGGTGGTCGAGCACGTCGTGCCCGTAGCGGAGCGTGAGGTCGGCGAGGGTCATGGTGGTCATGGGCATCACCGTGTGAGATCTCAGGTCCGGCGCTGGAGCCGGGCGTACTGGTCGGGGGTCAGGTCGTAGGTCCAGGCAGCGGCCGCCAGCGGGTCGGCCAGGTCGGACGGGACGGTCAGCCCGTAGCGGCGGCGCGTCCCGTCCCGTTCGACCGACCCGTTGACGGCGAGCAGGAGCCGGGCGGGCGCGCCCCAGACCATGCCGGGCAGGTCGTAGAGGCGCAGGTCGAAGCCGGGGTTGCCGGGGTCCGGGGCCGTCGCGACCAGCTCCATCCCCACGCTCCCGATGTAGGCGTCCCAGCCGATGCGCTCGCCCGATGTAGGCGTCCCAGCCGATGCGCTCGATGGCGATGCGCCGGACCTCGACGTTCGGTTCGGCGCGGACGCGTTCCGGCGTCGGGTCGGTGAGCACCCATACCGGGACGCGGAATCCCTTCAGGGCGTGGACGCACCATCCGTCGGCGAACGCGACGGCGGGACCGTCGGGGTTGTGGAGCCGCCCGTCCTCGTGGTGGACGGACGTCGGGCGTTCGGCGACCACGCACACCTCGTCGTGCGGCCACCACCAGCCGCAGGACCGGGCGAGCGTCGCCCAGAGGTCGAGCTCACGGTCGAGCTCGGGGGTGTAGGACGCCGGCCCCGTCCGCCGCCAGACGTCGTAGTGCGCGACCCAGGCCGCGTCGTGCTGGCCGCGCCAGGCCAGTCCGAGCGCGTCGCCGCCCAGCGCCGTCAGGGCCAGGCGCAGCGGGGTGAGAAGGGCGTCCCGCAGGAACTCGCGCAACGGGTCACGGACCAGGACGTCCAGCAGCTCGCCGAGGGGGACGCCGTCCCTCAGCGCCCCCTCGGGGTCGTCGGTGCGCCAGCGGCGGGTGGTCTGCCGAGGCCGCCCCCACGCCGGCGGTTCCCAGGGGCGGCCGGTGATCCGGTCGAGGGCGGAGCGGAGGTTCCCCAGTTCGGAGGCGAGACGGGACGCCACCGGCAGGTCACCCGCGTAGTCGGCGTGCCGCATCCGGGTGCGGGCCCTGCCGGTGATGCCGGCGGCGAGAGCGCCCGCCGGGGAGTCCACCCAGACGAAACGGGGCGGGGAGACGCCGACGAGCCGGTAGAGCTCGCTGATCGCGGCCTCGGTGGCGGGACGGTCGGCGGGGAGGGTGCAGAGCGCCCGTGCGGTCCATGCGTCGCGGAGCGCGGCGGCCGTCCGCCAGCGTTCCAGGTCCACGGGTTCGGAAGCGCCGCGCGTGCGCGGCGTGGGGTGCGTCACCGCACCGGGGCGTTCAGCCCCTTTCGGTTGATCATGGACCGATGGTGACACGGCGGAAGCGGCCCGGCAAGGGCGGCGGAGACGGAGGTTTCCGACGGGGGACGGCTTGGGCGGGGTGAACGACATGGCAAAGTGACGGGGTGGAGACCGCGCGGGACGTGCTCAGGGTGTTGGCGGAGCGGTATGCGTTCGGGGATCTGGAGGCGCTGACGACGGGCGGGAACGGGCCGGTGGCGCCTCTGTGCGCGTTCGGGCAGCGGGTGCTCGACCTGGACGCCGAGGACTTCGGGATGCCGGAGGAGGCCGGGGAGGTCCCGCGGGACCTGCTCGACCGCGCGCGAGCGAGCCGGATGCCCCAGACGGCCAAGGAGCGGCCGCGCGGGGCGCTGGCGAGCCTGCGTCCGGCGTACCGGCTGCTGCTGGAGGTCATCGACATCCGGTGGCGGCGGCGGGAGATGGCGCCGCTGGTCGCGGCCGTGCACATCGCCGCCGAGTACGCGCCGATGCTGGCCTGGGAGCCGGTGCTCGGGCACGCGGGCGACCCGGCGCTGATCGGGCGGTCGGTGACCGGACCGGGCAGCCGGTTCGGGGTGCCGGTCGAGCCGGGCTCGGAGCGCGACTGCGACCACACCCGTCCCGAGCGCTCCGCGTGCGAGCGGACGCTGCGGGTCGCGAACGAGCCGGGGCCGGGCTGGCGCGCCTACCTGGACCGGCAGCACAGCCAGGTCGCGCGGGCGCTCGGCGACTGCGCGGCGCGCTGCCGGACGCCGTGCAGCGTGATGTCCCGGATGGACGCCGGGGTCCGCGCCGACCTCACCGCCCGGTGCCGCCTCGCCGCGGACTTCGCCGACAGCGCGCTGGTGCGGCTGCGGCACGCCGCCCCGGTCGGGCACGGGTTCGGGGTGCCGTCGCCCGAGGAGGTGCAGACGGCGTGGGCGCGCGCCCGCGCGTCGCTGCGGCACCATCCGCTGGGCGAGCAGGCGTTCAAGAACGACGCGGCGGACGGCTACCCGCTGCCGGGCCTGCCCGGCCTCTTCTCGGCGATCGGGGCGACCGAGCTCGCCCCCGACGACCTGCTGCAAGAGGTCTCCCGCCGCCTCCTGACCGCCCTCGCCTGAGCCCTCACGGGCGCAGCGGCCCCAGGTCGTCCAGCAGGACGGGCCGTCCCGACGCGTCCGCGAGCGGCACCCGCCAGTTCGGGTACTCGTCGACCGTGCCGGGCTGGTTCTGGGTGCGGCGCTCCCCCACCAGGTCGGTGAGCGCGATGCCCGCCAGGCGGGCCGGGGTGCGGCGCAGGAAGGCGTGCAGGGCGTGCGCGACCTCGGCGTCGTGGGCGGACGAGCCGGAGTCGAGCGCGGCGAGGACGGCCGCCGGGGACGACGCCAGCAGCCCTTCGTCGGCGAGCAGTCCGAGCCAGCCGGCCAGCGTGCGGCGGTGCTCGTCGCGCTCCTCCTCGATCGGGCGGGTCAGCAGGCCGAGGCGGTCGCGCAGGGTGAGGTGGTCGCCGTGCAGCATCCCGGCGATCGGCGGCATGTCGTGCGTCCCGACCGTCGCGAGGGACAGCTCGCGCCACTCCCCCGGCGGTTTCGGACGGCCCTCCCCGTCCCGCTCGAACCAGAGCAGGGACGTGCCGTACACGCCGCGCGCGGCCAGGTCCTCGCGCAGGCCGGGCTCGACGGTGCCGAGGTCCTCGCCGACGACCACGCCGCCGGTGCGGGCGGCCTCCCAGGTGAGCGCGGACAGCATCGCGTCGCGGTCGTAGGCGACGTACGCGCCGTCCGCCGGGGACGCGCCGTCCGGCACCCACCACAGCCGCGACACCTGCAACGCGTGGTCGAGCCGGAGGCCGCCGCCGTGCCGCAGGGCCGCCGCGACCATGCCGCGGAACGGCAGGTAGGCGGCCTCGGCGAGGCGCGCGGGATGCCACGGCGGCTGCGCCCAGTCCTGGCCGCGCTGGTTGAACGCGTCCGGCGGCGCGCCGACGCTCATGCCGGGCGCGAACAGCGGCCGGTACATCCAGGCGTCCGCGCTCGAGGGGGCGACGCCGACCGCCAGGTCGTGGACGATCCCGATCGTCATCCCGGCGCCGCGCGCGGCGGCCTGCGCGGCGCCGAGCTGCACGTCGAGCCGCCACTGGAGCCAGGCGTGGAAGTCGACCCGCGCCGCGAGCCGCCGCGCCGCCGCGGCCACGGCGGGCCCGTCGGCGTCGCGCAGCCCGGCGGGCCAGGCGCGCCAGTCGGGCCC
>NZ_QURH01000251.1 GCF_003428695.1 Actinomadura logoneensis | reverse complement strand
GGCGGCGCTGCGCGTGGTGGCCGCCGAGCGCCGCCGCCGCGCGGACGCCGAACGCCTGGCCCGGACCCTCCAGCGGACCCTGCTGCCCCCGGCGCTGCCCGCCGTGCCCGGCCTGCAGGCCGCCGCCGCGTACCACACCGCCTCCGCCGACGAGGTGGGCGGCGACTTCTACGACCTGTTCCCCCTCGACGACGGCCGCTGGGCGTTCTTCCTCGGCGACGTGTGCGGCAAGGGCGCCGACGCCGCCGCCCTCACCTCGCTGACCCGGTACACGCTGCGCGCCGCCGCGATCTACGACCCCGACCCGTGCTCGGTCCTGACCGCTCTCGACCTCGTCCTCAAGACCGAGGAGCAGGGCGGGTCGCCGCGGTTCTGCACCGCCGTGTTCGGCATCCTGGACGCCGCCGGGGACGGCTCCTTCGACATCACCCTGGCCGGCGGCGGCCATCCGCCGACGCTGGCGCTGCGGACGGACGGCTCGGTGGACCTCATCTCCACCGCCGGTGGCCAGCTCATCGGGCTGCTGCCGGAGCCGGAGTTCGTCGAGACCGGCACCCGCCTCGCGCCCGGCGACGCGCTGCTGCTCTACACCGACGGCCTCACCGAGGCCCGCGGCGCGGACGGCGCCATGCTCGGCGAGGACGGCCTGGCCCGCCATCTCGCGGCGCACGCGGACCCCGGGCGCGGGGCCGACGCCCTGCTCGCCACCGTGCACGACCTGTTCGACGACCTGAGCGGCGGGATCAGCGACGACACCGCGTTGCTCGCGCTCTCCGTACCGACGGCCCCGCTTTCCCGTTCTCTGGAGGAGACAAGGTGACCGACCGCACTCTGACCGCCGTAGCCGACCCGCACCCGTCGGGCGCGACCGTGCTGGCCGTGAGCGGCGAACTCGACCATCACACCGCTCCGGAACTCAGCGAGGTCATCCACGACTTGACCTTCGACGCCACGACGCCGGTGATCATCGACCTGACCGACCTGGTCTACTGCGACTCCACGGGCATCACCGTGCTCGTCACCACCTACAAGCGCGCCCAGGCGAGCCGCACGCCGCTCATCCTGGTCGGCCTGAACGCCGACCTGACGCGCGTGTTCGGCATCGTCGGCCTGGACCGGTTCTTCACCTTCCGGCCCACCGTCGAGGAGGCCGTCGAGGCGCTGCGCTCCCCCGTCGAGTAGGGGGCGTCCGCCCTGGTGCGCGGGGCGGCGAAAGCCGGAGAGGCGAGAGCCCGGAAGGCGAAGCGCATGCGAAGACCGGGGCCGCCTCCTCAGGGCCGGGGCCGGTCAGAGGTCGAGGGTGAGACGGCCTTGGGTGGCGCGTGAGACGCAGATGAGCATGGTGTCGTCGCCGGGCGGATCGGACGGGGCCCGCTGGTCGACGTCACCGCCGAGCACTCTGACCTTGCAGGTTCCGCAGAAACCCTGGCGGCAGGAGTAGGCGACGTCCGGCCGCTCCTCCCGGACGACGTCCAGCGCCGAGCGGTCGCCGGGCACCTCCAGGACGCGCCCCGAGCGGGCCAGCTCGATCTCGAAGGGACGTCCGCCGGTGACGGGGGCGGGCGCGAAGCGCTCGTAGTGCAGGGTCGCCCCGGGCGGGCAGGCCGCCCGGACGCCGTCGATCATCGGAGCCGGTCCGCAGACGTGCACGGCGGTGCCGGGAGTGGCGTCCTCCAGCAGGGACGCGCAGGTCGGGGGGCCGTCGACGTCGTCGGTGCGGAGGGTGACGCGGTCGGCCGGGAGCTCGGCGAGCTCGTCCAGGAACGGCAGCGTCGCGCGGGAGCGCCCGCTGAGGACGAGACGCCAGTCGGCCCCGGCGCGGTGCGCGGCGTGGACCATCGGGAGGATCGGCGTGATGCCGATGCCGCCCGCGATGAACAGGTAGCGGTCGCGCGGCACGAGCGGGAAGGCGTTGCGGGGGCCCTGGACCGTGAGGAGGTCGCCCTCGGAGACGGTGTCGTGGATCTCGACGGACCCGCCCCCGCCGTCCGGGATGCGGCGCACGGCGATGCGGTAGGTGCGGCGGTCGGCCGGGTCGCCGCACAGGGAGTACTGGCGGCGCCGCCCGGACGGCAGGCGCAGGTCGAGGTGGCAGCCGGGGTGCCAGGCGGGCAGCACGGCGCCGTCGGGCGCGGCCAGGGTGAGGGCGACGACGTCCTCGGCGGCCTTTCGCACGGCCTGGACGACCAGGGTCGTCGAGCGGTCCACCTCGCGGACCGGCGGCAGGACGGGCGGGCGCAGCGACCGCACCCGGTGCATGCCGGTGAAGACCGCGTTGACCGCGATCCAGAACCGGTCGCGGTCGCGGCGTCCGTACAGGTCGGGAGGGTAGGGCAGGGGGCTCATCGCAGCGCCGCCTGCGCGGCCGGGGACGAGGCGAGGTAGGCGAGGGCCTGCTCGGTGGAGCCCTCGTGCAGGGGGCTGTAGTCGCGGCGCAGGTAGCGGCGGACGGACGCGGCGACCATGCGTCCGCTGGGGGTGAGCCCGGCGCGTCCGGTGCGGCGGATGTGCCGGACGCCGCCCGTGATCCGCCCCTGGACGACCGGGTCGGCGGCCATGAGGTAGCGGTGTCCGCGCTGCCAGAGCGAGGCCAGCATGGTGATGGTCTCGGCCATCGCGCGGACCCGGACCGGGTAGCGGCCGTCCAGGTGCATGAACAGCTCGTGCGCGACGTGCCGGTGCTCGACCTCCTCCGCGCCGTGCCAGCGCAGCAGGTCGAGCATCATCGGGTCGGCGCCGGCGCGGTCGAGCTCCTCGGCGTTCAGCACCCAGTCGCCGAGGACGCCGGTGAAGTGCTCGATCGCGGCGATGAGCGAGATCCGCTCGTTGAGCCAGACGCGCCGCCGGACGCCGGTGAACCCGCGGTCGCCGAGCATGCTCTCGAAGAAGAAGTCGGCCTGCCGGACGAACGGCCGCACGTCCAGGCCCTGCTCGACGAAGTGGTCGAGGACGGCGTCGTGGGACGCGGCGTGCACGGCCTCCTGGCCGATGAAGCCGAGCACGTCCTCGCGCAGCCGGTCGTCCCGGATGAGCGGCACGGCCTCCTTGAACACCCGGACGAACCACTCCTCGCCGGCGGGGAGCAGCATGTGCAGCACGTTGATCAGGTGGGTGGCGACCGGGTCGCGGGGGATCCAGTGCAGCGGCACCCCGGACCAGTCGAAGCGCACGTCGCGGGCCTGCAGGACGAGGTTGTCCGGCTCCCCGAGCTGGGCGGTCATGGGGCGCCTCCGGCGGGCGAGTCTTATTGACGAACTGTCCAGCAACGTACAACGGAGGCTCGGCCGGTGACAATGCGGCGTTCAGGTGAGGAGCGTCACCCGGAAGGGTCGGGGTCGCGCCGAAAACCGGAGGGCCGGCCGGGGATGTGGGGCGTGCCGTCGCGCATCGGCGGGAACCGGTGGCGGGCCGCGGTGGTGCCGCGGGTCATCCGGGTGATGTCGGCCTCGGGCAGCGTCTCGGTGTCGTCGTCGATGACGACCTCCCAGCGGCAGTGCGGCACGCGCCCGGCCGGGTTCCGGGGCGGCCGGTGGACGGGCCGGATGCGGGCCTTCGGGTTGACGGCCTGCGCGGTGATGTCGAACGTGCCGTCCTCGATGGTGTGGCACATGCCGGTGACCGACCGCTCGCCGAACGGCTCGACGTCGAGCAGCGCGCCGCACGAGCGGAGCTGGAAGAACCCGTGCCGCTCGTCGACCAGTTCGTACTCGACGTCCATGTAGTGCTGCGCGAACCCCGGGTCGAGCTGGAGCAGTTTGAAGATGGCCGAGACGCCGTCGCCCTCGATGCCCATGATCTCGCGGATGCGCCGGGCGTAGACCGGGCTGGCCCCCTTCCACTCCTCGATGGCGATCTCCTCGACGGCCTCCTGCCCGTACCGCAGGCCGACGGCGGTCAGGCAGGAGCGGTCCAGCAGGTGGACGATCAGCGCGTACTCCCGCACGAGGCGGACGAGCGCCTCCCGGGTCAGGTCCTCGAAACGGAAGTCCGGGTCGAACTCCCCCGAATAGTCGGGGCGGGGCTTGCGTTCGGTCATGCCGTGAAATGTAGTCTGGACAGGTGTCCAGAACAACCGGTCGCTTGTTCGGTAACGCTCCCTCTCCCCTGCTCCTGGACGGCCGCCTCGAACCGGGGTCCGGCGGCGTCTTCGACACCCTCGACCCGGCCACCGGCGAGGTCGTCGGCCAGGCCGCCGACGCCCGCCCCGAGGACCTCGACCGCGCGCTGGCCGCCGCGCGGCGCGCGTTCGACGAGACCGACTGGCCGTCCGACGTGAAGTTCCGGGCGCACTGCCTGCGCCAACTCCGGGACGCCCTGCGCCGCCACTCCGACGAGCTGCGCGAACTGACCATCAGGGAGGCGGGCGCGCCGCGCTTCCTGACCTTCGGCGCGCAGCTCGACGGGCCGGTCGCCGACCTCGGCTGGTTCGCCGACCTCGCCGAGTCCTACGCCTGGGAGACCGACCTCGGACGCGCCGAGCCGATGGGGATGGCCTCGCACCGCCGGATCGTCCGGGAGGCGGCCGGGGTCGTCGCGGCGATCACGCCGTGGAACTTCCCGCACCAGATCAACCTGGCGAAGGTCGGCCCGGCGCTCGCGGCCGGGAACACGGTCGTGCTCAAGCCCGCGCCCGACACGCCCTGGTGCGCCGCCGCGCTCGGCGTGCTCGCCGCCGAGGAGACCGACCTGCCGCCGGGCGTGCTGAACGTCGTCACCTCGTCCGACCACGGCCTCGGCGCGCTGCTCACCGCGGACGAGCGCGTCGACCTCGTCTCGTTCACCGGCTCGACCGCGACCGGACGCGCCGTCATGACGTCCGCGGCCACGACGCTCAAGCGGGTGTTCCTCGAGCTCGGCGGCAAGTCGGCGTTCATCGTGCTGGACGACGCGGACCTGCGCGCGGCCTGCTCGTACGCGGCGTTCGCGGGTGTCACGCACGCCGGGCAGGGCTGCGCGATCACCACGCGCGTCCTGGTGCCCCGGGACCGGTACGACGAGGCCGCGGCGATCATCGCCAAGACGCTGGCGCGGCTCGGGCCGGGCGACCCGTCCGACGACCGGACGGTCTGCGGACCGCTGATCTCAGCGGCGCAGCGCGACCGCGTCGAGGGGTACCTGCGGCTCGCCGTGGCCGAGGGCGGCGTGTTCGCCTGCGGCGGCGGCCGGCCGCCGGACCGCCCGGACGGCTTCTGGATCGAGCCGACACTGATCACGGGCCTGACGAACGACTCCCGCACCGCGCGCGAGGAGATCTTCGGACCGGTGCTGGTGCTGCTCGCGCACGACGGCGACGACGACGCCGTCCGGATCGCGAACGACTCTCCGTTCGGGCTGTCGGGCGCGGTGCACGGCTCCCCGGACCGGGCGAACGCGGTCGCGGCGCGGCTGCGCACCGGGACGGTGAGCGTGAACGGCGGCGTCTGGTACGGGGCGGACGTCCCGTTCGGCGGCTACAAGCAGTCCGGGATCGGCCGCGAGATGGGCGTGGCCGGGTTCGAGGAGTACCTGGAGACCAAGGCGATCGCCGAAGGGGCGTGACGATGGACGGCGCGGTGGGCAGCGGGGGCACGCGGTTCGACGGGAAGGTCGCGATCGTCACCGGCGCGGCGGGCGGGATCGGCGCGGCGTACGCGCGGGCGCTCGCCGCCGAGGGCGCGTCGGTCGTCGTCGCCGACGTCAACGACGCGGGCCGGGAGGTCGCCGACGAGACCAAGGGCCTGTTCGTCCACGCGGACGTGTCGGACCCGGCGTCCGTCCAGGCCATGGCGGACGCGGCGGTCGAGCGCTTCGGCGGCATCGACCTGCTGGTCAACAACGCCGCGATCTTCGGGACGATGCGGCTCGACTTCCTGTTCACCGTCGACTGGGACTACTACAAGCGGTTCATGGCCGTGAACATGGACGGCGCGCTGCTGTGCACCCGCGCCGTCGTCCCGCACATGCGGGCGCGCGGCGGCGGCGCGGTCGTGAACCAGTCGTCCACGGCGGCCTGGCAGTACGCGGGGTTCTACGGCCTGGCGAAGGTCGGCGTGAACGGCCTGACGCAGCAGCTCGCGCACGAGCTCGGCTCGCTGGGCATCCGGGTCAACGCGATCGCGCCCGGCCCGACCGACACCGAGGCGAACCGGGCCGTCGTGCCGGGGAACATGTCGCAGAAGATCGTCCGGGACCGGCTGGCGCTCAAGCGCATGGGCACCCCCGACGACCTGACCGGGATGTGCCTGTTCCTGCTCTCCGACGAGGCGCGCTGGATCACCGGGCAGATCATCAACGTGGACGGCGGCGAGGTGTTCCGGGCATGAGGGTCGGCTTCGTCGGACTCGGCCAGATGGGCGCGCCCATGGCGCAACACCTGGTCGAACGCGGGCTGGTCGTCTACGACACGCGTCCCGAGGCCGTCGCGCCGCTCGTCGCGGCGGGCGCGCGGAGCGCCGCCGGGATCGCCGAGCTGGCCGCCGCGTGCGACCTCGTCTCGGTCATGGTCCGGGACGACGCGCAGGTGGCCGAGGTCGCCGCCGAGGCGCTTCCGGCGATGCGGCCCGGCGGCGTCCTCGCGATCCACTCCACGATCCGCGCCCGCACCGCCGCCGAGCTGGCCGCCCGGTCCGGGGCCGTCCACGTGGTGGACGCGCCGGTCAGCGGCGGATTCATGGGCGCGGCGGACGGCGCCCTCGCCGTCATGGTCGGCGGCACGGCCGAGGCGTTCGCGGCCTGCCGCGAACCGTTCGGCGCGTGGGCGGACCTCGTCCTGCACGTAGGGCCGGTCGGGTCGGGCACCCGCGCGAAACTGGCCCGCAACCTCCTGCACTTCACCGCGTTCACGGCGGCGGCCGAGGCGCAGCGGCTCGCCGAGGCGTCGGGCGTCCCGCTGCGCGACCTCGCCCGGGTCGTCCGCCACACCGACGCGATCACCGGCGGCGCGGGCTCGATCATGCTGCGCCCCACGACCGCCCCGCTCGCGGACGACGACCCGCTGCGCCCCATCCTCGACCACGTCCGCGCGCTCGGCGAGAAGGACCTCGCGTTCGCCCTCGAACTCGCCGACGAGCTCGGCGTGGACACCCCGCTCGCCCGCCTCGCCCTCGCCCGCCTCGCCGCCGGGCTCGGCCTCACCCCGGAGGACCACGATGGATGAACGCCGCGCCCGCGGGCTGGCCAAGATGCGCGAGGTCTACGGCTGGGAGGTCGGCGACGCGCCGGGCGACTTCTTCGGCATCACCGTCGACCACCTCTTCGGCGACATCTGGACGCGTCCGGGCCTGTCCCTGCGCGACCGCCGCCTCCTGCTGATCGGGATGCTCGCGGGCCAGGGCCTCAACGACGTCCTCGACATCCAGATCCCGGCGGCCCTGGAGAGCGGCGACCTCACGCCGGACGAACTACGCGAGACCGCCATCTTCCTGACCCACTACATCGGCTGGCCGCTCGGCTCGAAGCTGTCGGTGCAGGTCGACACCCTCATCGCCAGAAGCCAGAAGCGCCAGGCCGCCGAGTAGGCCGGGCGGACCCGCCGTCCGTCAGCGGAGGCCGACCTGGCGGTCCAGTGCGGTCTGGATGAGGCGGTCGACCAGGGACGGGTAGTCCAGCCCGGTGGCGGCCCACATCTGCGGGAAAGCCGAGGTCGGGGTGAAGCCCGGCATGGTGTTGATCTCGTTCAGCACCCAGCGGCCGTCGGGGGTGTGGAAGAAGTCCACCCGCGCCAGGCCCTCGCAGTCCAGGGCCTCGAACGCGCGGACGGCGATCCGCCGGACCTCCGCGATCGCGTCGGCCGGCAGGTCCGGCGGGATGGACAGGGACGTCGAGCCGTCGAGGTACTTGGTCTCGAAGTCGTAGAAGTCGTGCTGGTTCGCCATCCGGATCTCGGCGGGCAGGCTCGCCTCGGCCGGCTCGTCGCCGACGCCCTGCAGCACGCCGCACTCGATCTCACGGCCGACGATCGCGGCCTCGACGATCACCTTCGGGTCGTGCTCGCGGGCCGTCTCGATCGCGGCCTCCAGGGCGGCCTCGTCGGTGACCCGGGTGATGCCCATGCTGGACCCGGCGCGGGCGGGCTTGACGAACACCGGCAGGCCCAGCTCGGCGATCTCGTCCAGCTTGCGCTTGCGCTCGCGCCGCCACTCGCGGTCGGTCATCGTCACGTACGGGCCGACCGGCAGGCCCTGCGCCTGCCAGACCAGCTTCATGAAGCCCTTGTCCTGGCCGACGGCGCTGGCCAGCACGCCCGCGCCGACATACCGGACACCGGCGAGCTCGAGCAGGCCCTGGAGCGTGCCGTCCTCGCCGTAGGGGCCGTGCAGCAGCGGCAGGACGACGTCCACCTCGCCGAGCGTGCGCGGCACCTCGCCGGGCTCGACGACCAGCAGGCCGTGGGAGTCCGGGTCGAACGGCAGCGCGAGCGCGCTGCCCTCGCCGCCCACCTCGGGCAGCCGTCCGTCGCTGATCGCCAGGTTCATATCCGCGGGGGGCAGCACCCACCTGCCGTCGCGGGCGATGCCGATCGGGACCACGTCGTAGCGGTCGCGGTCGATCGCGGCCATCACCGCGCCCGCCGTGACGGCGGAGATGGCGTGCTCGGAGCTGCGCCCGCCGAACACGACCGCCACCCGGACCTTGCGAGAAACCTGGGACATGGTGCCCGACCCTACCGGTGATCAGCCGGTATCGGCCACGCCCGCCGCCGCGCCGGCGGCGGGGTCGCCTCCCGCGCCCGCGGCGGGATCGCGTCCGAGGCCGGGGGCGGGATCGCGTCCCGGGC